>NZ_CP014870.1:3445500-3747666 GCF_001661075.1 Pseudomonas silesiensis | reverse complement strand
CGCGGCACGCTTGAGTTGGTCGAAACTGAGGAGGGGCTCGGTCATCACGTCAGTCCTGCGTGAAGGGGTTGGACCTTTCTGAATAGCTGTTGCAGACGCTCTCCAGAAAAACCAAAACCTGCAGACGCGAGCATCGTGGGCAATGAGCTGTTCTTAGCTTAGCTTACTGTTGGAATGCGCAAGTTTCGTCAATCGACGCCGGTCAAATCGGGCCGGGCACAGCCTCGCGAGGATACAGAGATGGGCAAGAAAAGAGAGCACAACACCTACCGACAACTGAAAAAGCAGTACCCGGATTACCTGGCCGCCGTGCAGGCCCTGGGCACGGCGGTGCGGCATGCCGGCCCACTGGACGATGCGGTGGTCCAGCTGATCCAGCTCGGCGCCGCGGCAGCCATCCGCTCCGAAGGCGCCGTGCACAGTCATGCCAGGCGGGCACTGGAAGCGGGCGCGACGCCAGAGCAGATCCGGCACGCATTGATCGCGCTGACGAGCACCATCGGCTTTCCTACCGTCGTGGCGGCCATCAGCTGGGCGGAGGATGTGCTGGAGCAATGAACGGGTGACACGGGAGGCTGCACGCTGGCGACTGACCTGCGGGGGCATCGAATTGACGCCCCCCACCGGTCAGATAATGTAGGAGCTTTCTCTTTTTGCTCAGGTGTGGTGTGCGGCCGCAGGCTGCTTGTTAGGCTTTGATTCTTACTCAAAGGAATCAATCCTGTGTCCGACGAACGAAAGAACAACGGGTTCAAAGACAACAACTCTTACGATCCTCGTGCATTTTCCCGCGCAGGCGTGTGCCCGCCGGCCAGATCGAATGATCGAAGCATGTGCACCAAGCCAAAGCCCCCGCCGCAGTACACCTTCGAAAATCCGCCTCCTCGCCATCAGTACAGCCCGGAGCCCGTGCCCCTCGCGGGCCCAGGTTTCTACGTCGTGCCTTACAGCATGAATGCCAAGGAGATGTTCGACACCCTGTTTGAGGATATTCCAAACAGTGCCTTGCTGAAATTTAGCGACCTCAATCCGGACCTGGATGGCTTCATCAAGGCCGGCACCCTGATCATTCTCAGCGACCTGCGGGTGAGCTGACGGGAGAAAACATCTATGAAAAACACGTCCATGACTGGAGATGATTTCTGGAAGTCATGGTGCGCAATTATTCTTATTGGCGGCCCCATCATGATGGGATGGGTCTTCATTGCCCACAGCCTCTATGTTAGCCGTCATCTTCCCATCATGCTGAAAGCATCAGAAAACAGCAGGATTCCCACGCCGAGCATGGGAATGATCAGGTGGGTCAATCCTGCGGATCGACGTTATCCAGTGCCCGATTCACCGCCAGTTCGGCCAGCATGATGACCTGCTGAATGCCCAGCATCGTGTTGCGCTGCGACCCTTCCAGAAATCCCGCGAAATCACTCGCCATTACACTCGCCGAGGCCAGGGATTCACAGGCGTGGGCCAACAGGGTTTCGGTGCCGATGCCGGGGGCGATGACGAACATCGTGCTGGGTTTGTGGGGTGGGATGGCGTTTTTAAGAGTTCGGTGAGTGTGCTGAGGGTCGCTGGCACGGTTGGCCGATTCGCTTGTGTCTGTTGATTCGGGAGGGCTGGGAGTTGATCTGATCACGATGAAGCTCCTTGATTGATGGAGCGACCACGGTTCGCTGCGAAACGAAAGGTGGCAGCTGTACGCAGGTTCGCAGACCGGGAATCAAGGAACCCGGCAGACCCGAAGGTCTCCCGCGCACAGCCGCCATAACGCACTGCAGTAGACGAACAAAGCGCCACTGAATGGAAACGGTGGCGCTGAGCGCCTTGATTGACCCGAGCTGCGAAACCCGATCGCTGATTTTCAACGACCCGCAGACGATATAAGCCAGCCCCAAGGCGCACAAGCCGGCGGATTCTGTCTTAGGCGTAGGCATCGACGCAAGACGATGTAGCCTCCTGCCTACAACTCAGACAATTCCTACAGTCGCCTTTAGCCTGATAGTCCCCACGGTCTGGCCTGCGCCCCAAAAAGTTGGACGATGCGATCACATGCTGTAGGAGTCGGCTGGATCCGGATAATTACAGATGCCACATAAACTTGGCACTGCGCTGTTTGGCCCTGAACTACAAAGCAAGTGGAATTTGTCGCACAGGGCTGTCGATGGGTAGGAATGTAGGAACTTTCTCTTTTTGTTAAGGGGGGCGGTCACATGCCGCTAAACGGATAAAGCGAAAAATACGGGCGAGCTTCATCAATGACCCGCTTGAATGATGGCCGTTGAGTCAGCCTGTCGAAATAGGCGCTCAAATGGCTGCAGTCCTCGGGAAACGGCTGCAGGGTGCTGGCATAGAACAGTGCCGGGGCCGCGGCGCAATCGGCCAGGCAACCCTCTTGCAGGGTTACGAGCGGTCATGGCTCCTGGCGCGGCTACCCAAGGCGACGGCCAGTGCCGTGACCATCAGCCCCAGCGCAACGGCGAAGGTGATCCGCATGCCGCTGGCAACCGCCTCGGGAGGCGCTTCGGTGATCGCGGCCGCCGCCGACGCCAGCGCAAACACCGCGCCCAAGGCGCTGGCCCCGGTGATGAGCCCCAGATTGCGCGAGAGGTTGAGCAGGCCCGAGATGACGCCCCGTTGCTCCGGTGATACATCGGCCATGATCGCGGTGTTGTTGGCGGTCTGGAACAGCGCGTAGCCGAGGGTGACGATCACCATGGGCGCGACGTAGCCGCCGATGCCGAGCGTCCGGGGCAACACCGCCAGTGCGAGGCAACCGGCCGCCATCGCGATGAGCCCGGCGAGGGTCATGCGTTGCGCGCCAAAACGGTCGGCGATGCGGCCCGCGGGCACCCCCGTCAGCGCCACCACAATCGGACCGATCGACAGCACCAGCCCGACCCTGACGGCATCCAGTCCGAGTGCCTGCGAGAGGTAGAAGGGGCCGACCACCAGCGTCGCCATCATCACCGTCGCCACACATGTGCTCATGGCGAGGCTGGCGCTGAGCAGCGGGTCGCGCAACAGCGACAACCTGATCAAGGGTGAGCCGACTCGGGACTGGGTGAAGACGAAGAGGGCGCCGCCAGCACCCGCCGCCAACAGCAAAGCCAGGTTCAGGTAACCGAAGCTGCCACGTCCGAGTGTCATGGCCAGGGTGTAAGCCCCAAGCGTTAGCGCCAGCAGGAGTGTGCCCAGCGAGTCGAAGCGGGCGCGCCCGGATCTGTCTTTTTGACGATCGGCCGGCAAGTAGCGCAGCGCGAGCCACCCCGTCAGCAGACCCAGCGGCACGGTGATCAGGAAGATCGCCCGCCAGCCGAAACCGGCGATCAGCATGCCGCCCAGGGACGGCCCCATCGCGGTGCCAATCGCCGACATTGTCCCCAGCAACCCCATGGCGCTGCCGGTTTTTTCCTTGGCCACCGTCTCGCCGACGAAGGCCATGGTCAATGCCATCATGATCGCCGCGCCGAGACCCTGCAGCGCCCGGGCACCCATCAGCAGCCACAGCGTCGGTGCCAGGGCGCACAAGGCCGAGGCCAGGGTGAACAGGCCGATGCCGCCCAGCAGCAGGCGTCGACGACCGATGAGGTCGCCGAGCCGGCCGACGCTGACGATCAGGGTGGTGATCGCCAGCAGATAAGCGAGGACGACCCATTGCACCTGCTGGAAAGAGGCGTCGAATACGGCGGCCAGGGTCGGCAGGCCGACATTGGCGATGCTGGTGCCCAGCGAGGACAGCAACATTGAAAGCGCCAGGCTGGTCAATGCCCAGCGCACTGAAGCAGTGGGTTGCAGGGTGTCTGCTATCGCACTGGTTGGCTTCATCTCGCCCCTCCTTTGTGAAGTCGCTCCCGAAGCGGAGCTGTTAGAAAGGTACGCTCGGGCCTAACATGGCGGAAGGCGCAGCAGTTGCAGTTGATAAGTGCATCCGACGCCATGTCATCACCTCTGCGGGGCCATCCATGTCCACTCCCGATCTAAACCTGTTGGTCACCCTTGATGTGCTGCTCGCCGAAGGCAGTGTCGCCCGCGCCGCCAGGCGCTTGGGGCTGAGCCCGTCAGCGATGAGTCGGGCGCTGGCGCGCTTGCGCGAAACCACCGGCGATCCGCTGCTGGTCAGGGCCGGACGAGGGCTGGTGGCGACACCCCGGGCGCTGGAACTGCGCGAGCGGGTCAGTCAGCTGGTGCAGGACGCAGAAGCGGTGCTGCGGCCGGCCGAGCAGCCGGACCTCGCGCAACTCAACCGCACCTTCACCCTGCGCAGCAGTGAAGGCTTCGTCGAGAATTTCGGCGCGGCACTCATTGCGCGCATGGCCGGGCAAGCGCCCGGGGTACGGTTGCGCTTCATGCACAAAGCGGATAAAGACAGCACGTCATTGCGCGATGGGACCGTCGATCTGGAAACAGGCGTGGTGGGGAAGGCTGCGGGTCCGGAGTTGCGTACGCAGGGATTGTTTCGCGACCGTTTGATCGGCGTCGTGCGCCGGGGGCACCCTTTGAGTCAAGGCGAAATGACGCCCGCCCGGTATGCGGCGGGCAGCCACATCGGCGTTTCCCGGCGAGGGCTCGAAAGGGGGCCGATCGATGAGGCCCTGGCGCCACTGGAACTGCAGCGACAGATAGTGACCATCGTTGCAGGCTTCTCCACCGCACTGGCATTGGCCCGGGCCACCGACTTCATCGCCAGTGTTCCTGAGCGGCATACCGCCAGCTTGCGCGAAGGGATGCACAGCTTTGCATTACCCTTCGCGGTGCCGACATTCACCGTGGCAATGCTGTGGCACCCACGACTGGACAGCGATCACGCTCACAGATGGTTACGCAGTTGTGTTCGCGAGATATGCGTGAAGTAAGAAATACGTGATCAAGTTGATATCATGTATATATATTCATCTGTGTTAAAGTGGTGTAACGCTTGTGGCGATGTTTAGTATGTATGGAAATAACGGCGCGTCATTTTGATATAACACTATTTTGAATTTATGAATCAGGCGGGGGTATTGGGTTGATCGCGTAATGTGAAACTTTCTCTTTTACAGTTATGGGTTCGTATGGCGTATTGCTCTCGATGCTGGTCAATGATTAGAGGCTCTAGTGGTTGTTGATCAATAGCGTTCAAGTTTGATAACTGTATGAAACCAATAAAATATTTTCCCGCGCGAATTTAATTTGCGGGCTTGCCTCTGTGCCAGGCTGAAGCCTGGCTTTGCGCGTTCGTCGAATCATGGGAATAAACAACGCAATAACAGATGCATTTTCTCCGCGCAATGCTAGTGTTGCTTATCTTGCTGTTTAACCATGTGCCTATCGATCGGTCGAGGCGAGCGTCATGCCGACTCCACACCCCCGGATTGCGATACTCGGTAACAGGGTTTCAGACTTGAACCTTGTGCAGCTTGAACACTTCACCGATCTCGGCGGCCTGCTGGCGGTGGCCGTGTTTGATGTACTACTGCTGGACATGCCTGGGGCCTATGCCGGACGGGTGCTGAGCAAGTTACGTACGCTGCCCTCGTATCGCTACCGACTGATTTACTGTTGCCGCGATCAGGACAGCTGGTGCGAAGCCCTGGGTGACGGCGCCTGTCCTGTAGAAGCCAGCGAAATAACAGCCCGCTGGGAGGTTTGGCAGGAGCGTTTCAGCTTGCTCAGGCAGGGACCGGCACCGGAGCGCTTTGAAAGTCGGGTGCTCGCCTGGCTATGGTTGCGCGATCACGCCCAGGTGTGTGCCCTGCGGGATCCGGAAGTGCCCCAACACTATCGCTACCCATTGCTCGAAGCCCTGGCTGACAGCGAGCAGATCAATTCATTCGCCTGGCTCGCCTTGATGGTGCAGCAGGATTGGCTGGAGGAGGGGGTTCTGGTCGATCGCGTCCGCCTGTGCCCGGACTGTGGTTCGGGTCGGCTCAACTTCATTGACGTGTGTACCGAATGCCAGGCCCTGGACATCGCGCGCCAGCCGTCCTTGCACTGTTTCACCTGCGGGCATGTCGGCGCGCAGGAGTCTTTTCTCAAGGACGGGGTGTTGCTCTGCCCCAACTGCCTGAACCGCTTGCGCCATATCGGCAGTGATTATGATCGGCCGATGGAGAACTATCGCTGCCGCTCGTGCCATGCATTTTTCGTCGATGCCGAGGTGCAGGCGCGTTGCCTGGACTGCGGCTTGTCCCACACTCCTGACCAGTTACGCGCCCGGGAAGTCAGGGATTTTCGCCTGGCCGAGGCGGGTCGCTTCCGTTGTCGCCAGGAATTCAGCGATCATTCGGGCCGGCACTTTGGTCGGCTCAGTCTGCTCGGCGGCAAGGACTTCTATGATCTGTTGAGCTGGCAGATCCTGCTCGCGCGGCGCTACCCACCGCCGGCTTTTTCCCTGATCGGCCTGCGCTTCGTCAACCTGCCCGGGACTTTGTCCCTGCTTGGGGAGCACCGCGGACATGCCTTCATCGATAGCCTGGCGGACCGGTTAAAGGAGTCCGTACGGGAAACCGATCGGTGTTCGCGCAGCACCGAGGAATTCTTCTGGATCATGCTCCCGCATACCGATGCCAAGGGGCTGGAGTGCGTAAAACAACGCCTGAACCGGGTAGCCGAGCTGTTTTCCGCGCCGGAAGTCAGCGACATTTCCCTGCGCGTCATCACCCTCACCGCACCCCAGGACCTGCTCGACCAGGAAAATGGCGAACTGTTGCTGGCCCGTCTTGCCAGTGAGCTGGAGTAAGGGGCATGGGCCCCTTACTGGAGCAGCTCTACTACGCACTCGGCGAACTCGCGGGGCCGGACGGCTTGAGCCGTTTGTTCTTCATGCTGTTTCCCTTGTTCCTGATCTTTGAATTGCCCATGACGATCATGGTGCTGCTGGGGGTATTGCGCTGGTTTGCCCGGCGGCGCACCAGTGTGCCGATGATCAGTACGTACCGCCCCAGGGTTTCTTGCATCATCACCTGCTACAGCGAGGGGATGGACGTGCAGACCACCCTGTTGAGCCTGTGCGAGCAGACCTACCCGGGCCACATCGAAATGATTCCGGTGGTGGACGGGGCCACGATGAACCAGGCGACGCTCAACGCCGTGCGCCGTTTCCACGTGGATCCACAGCTGTACCCCAAGCGTCATCTACGCCCGATCGCCAAGTGGCAGCGGGGCGGGCGCGTGTCGTCCTTGAACGCCGGGCTGTCGCTGGCCAGCGGTGAAATCGTCATGGCGCTCGACGGTGATACCTCCTTCGACAACAACATGGTCAGCGCCATCGTGCGCCATTTCGAAGACCCCTCGGTGCCGGCGGTCGCCGGTAGCCTGCGCGTACGCAACGTCTGGGCCTCCTGGGTCACGGCGATGCAGGCGCTGGAATACCTGTTGTCGATCCATTTGTCGAAAATCGGCCTGGGCGAATGGAACCTGGTCAACAACGTCTCGGGGGCTTTCGGCGCCTTCCGCCGCAATTTCCTGATCAACATCGGCGGCTGGAACACCCACACCGCCGAAGACCTGGACCTGACTTTGCGCATCAAAAGTTACTTCAAGCGCCACAACCTGCGGATCCCCTTCGAGCCGGAAGCGATCGGCCATACCGACGCACCGGTCACCCTGCGCCAGTTCCTGATGCAGCGGCTGCGCTGGGATGGCGACCTGTTTTTCCTGTATGTCAGAAAGCATAACCACAGCATCGACCCCAAGTTACTGGGCTGGCCGAGCTTTTTGATGATCCTGGTCAGCGGCTTCTTTTTTCAGTTGGTGCTGCCGTTCATCATCTTCAGCTACACCTTGCTCGCGTTGTTCATCCTGCCTGGCAGGACGCTGCTGTTCCTGTTCTTACTGATCTATCTGCTGTACCTGCTGATCACCGCGCTGATGTTCGGCGCCATGATGTTGCTGGTGTCGGACCGGCCGCGACAGGACCTGACCCTGGGGATGCTGGTGCCGGTCTTTCCGCTGTTCATGCTCTTCATGCGCTGCTGGAGCGCCGTGGCCATGCTCAACGAGATGTTTCGTCGCGGCCATGAAGAAAGCTCGATGGCGCCCTGGTGGGTGCTTAAACGAGCCACGAGGTTTTGATATGCGCTCGCTGCTGTTGGTGCTGACGCTGACCCTGTCGCCGGCGATGCTCGCACTGCCGCTGGCACATCAGGCGCCAGGCGCGGACAAGTGGTCCCAGGCCAGCTATGTCTGGGACAGCGAAGCGCTGCTCGATCCCGGCCAGCGCCAGGCGGAGCTTGAAGCACTGCGCAACGCCGGGATGGACAAGATCTACCTGGGCCTCAAGGCCGCACAGATCGATGACCTGGTCGCCACCCGCCGACAGCTCGAACAGTTGCTGCAGGAAGCGGCCAGCAAGCAGTTGCAAGTGAGCCTGTTGCTCGGCGATCCGGCCTGGATAGAGCCGCAGGGACGCCATCAGCTCACCGATTTATTGAGCAAGCTCAAAGGACTTTCCTTCGCCAGCCTGCACCTGGATCTGGAAGTCGAGCAGTTGGGCGTGCCAGTGCCGGATCAGCACTTGAAGAACTGGCTCGATACCTTGCGTGCGGCTGCCAAGGCGAGCCCATGGCCGGTGGAGATTTCCAGTCATCATCGCTGGTTCACCGAGACCCGGCCCGGAGGAACCTGTGTGCCCTGCGCGCTTCCCAAGGTGGGCGTGCATCGCGTCAGCCTGATGATCTACACCCGCAATCCGCACAACAGCGCGCGCAAGGCCGAGCAGATCGCCGGGCGCTGGCCCGGCTTGCAATTTCGCCTGGCACAAAGCACGGAGCCACAACTGGATGCCACGGAATCCTGGGCCGGCGCGTCGACCGAACAGCTGCAACGTCAGACCAGCGCCTGGCGCGAACAACTGCAACCACGGGGAATTGCCGGCATCGACTGGCAAGCCTGGCGAGACTTTCCAAAACGGTGAGCCGTCATGAAAATCCGATTTGACAGTCGCAAAGAACTGCACCCGACCCAGGAACAGGGATTGACCGTGCTCTACGCGCCGAGCAAACGCGCGGCGTTTCGTGTGCGCTGGTATCTGATCCTGTTTCTGGTGGCCAGTCCCTTGATCTGGCTGGGCGGCAAACTGGCTTACAGCATGTTGATGATCGACGCGCCGGCGCAACTGCGCCTGCAGATTCTCGAAGTGCGCGCGCGGGAAGCCGGCCGGGTCGAGCAACTGTTTGTCATGGCCGGCGATCAGGTGCGGGTCGATCAGCCATTGGTTCATCTGGACAATCCGGAATGGCGTGCCCGGCTGTCGCAACTGGCGGCGATGCCCAAGGACACGACGCGCGCCGCCAGCACCCAACTGGAGGCCAGAGAGCGCCAATTGCTCAGGACCCGGGTGGGCAGGGCGGAACAACGGGTGCAGACCCTGCAAGAGTTGGTGTATCGCGGCGCGGTCTCCCGTGGTGAAGTGCTGGCGGCCGAGTCCGAACTCGATGCGTTCCGCGCCGACCTGCTGGCGTTGGAGCGCCGCGAGCAACTGGCGCGCCAGTCACCCTTGAGCGTCGAGCGCGAAATCATTCAACAGAACGCCGAGCAGCAATGGTTGAAAACGCGCCTCGCGGCGTTGTCGATCAATGCCGCCCAGAGCGGTCGGGTGGCCGAAGTATTGGTCAATCCCGGCGAAAACGTCGGTGCCGGGACCTTGCTGATGCGCATCGAGCGGCTGGAGGAGCCGCTGTTGTGGATCTATCTGGAACCGCTGAACATCAGCTACGCCGCGATTGGCCAGCCGCTGCGCGTACGCATGCCCGACGGCGAATGGCTGACGGCCCATGTGGTCCAGTCCGTGGACAGCGCCGGGCGTACGCCGACGGTGTTGCGCGGGCCGTTCGCGGCCAGCGAAATGGGCTTGCAGGTCGCCGCCCGGTTCGATCGACCGCTGTCGCTGCGCTGGCGCATCGATCAACTGCCGTTGAATGTGCGCTTTCCTACCGACTGGCAGCAGATGTTCAGTGACAGCCGTGAACTCTTCGAGGATCTGGCCGACTTCATCGCCATGGATCGAACAACCACCGACGGCGGGGGAAGTGAAGCAGTCATGGCTGGGGATGGGCCTGGGCGCCCATCCGGTCTCAAAAGGTGAATGAGCGGGACGAATGCTGCGCCAGTTCGGCGTCCAGCAGATGCTCGACCAGCACGTCATTCAGGAAGCGGAACTGATCGTTGAGCCCGACCACTTCATTGTTGAAGTGATGCGTGGCGGCCGGCATCAGCAAGGCCTCGAAGTCCTGGTCGAACACCAGCGACAGCTCTTTGCGCGAGACGACTTGCTGGGCGTAATAGTTGTTGCCGAACACCGGAAAACTCACGGCCAGGGCGACGGAGTGGATCATGACGTGCGCTCCTCGGACAGGACGTACCAGGAAAAAATGCTCAGGGTGACGGCGGTCAGGGCCAGGCAGGTCAGGAGATGGATAATCATGGTGTGCCCCTCCGGTTCGGGGTTGGGTGTTGAGGTTGATCCTACGCTGACGGGTTTTTTGCGGAAGGCATTCGTGGCGATGGTGGATATCGATGGCAGTGATGATCGGGTTTTTGCGGCGTTCGTGAGTGCCTCATCGCGAGCAAGCTCGCTCCCACAGGGGGGTATGTCGTTCACGAAACAGTGTCACACCGCAGAACACTGTGGGAGCGAGCTTGCTCGCGATGGAGCCCTGAGCCTCGGCCACAACATCCAGACGAATGGCCAACCGCCGCCACCTATACTCAAATCAGAAGGCTTCCAACCCCCAAGCATCCTGTTCGGGGAAGACTGTAGGACACCAAGATCTTGAACCTGCGTTCGCTGATCGTCGCCGTGCTGGTGGTGTTGGCGGGGTGCGTCACGCCTGCGCGTGCCCCGGTGCCAGCCCCGCCGGTAGTGGTATCCCAGAGCACCTGGCAACAGGTGGACCGGGAGATTGTCGCGGCGTCGCAATCGGCCACCGAACAGGCGAAAATCTACTCGCGCGGTGCCATGGATTACTGGCGGACCCGGGTCTATCAACTGACCGAAGAGAACTTCATCCCCTGGTTCAGCAGTTACTGGACCCAGGAATGGCTATCGGTGAAGGTCAGTTGGTACAGCCTCAGCGCCAAGGGCGAGCAGGATGCCTCGGTCAAGCGCCTGGCGGCCTACCTGCTGGAGGAATACCAGCAGCGGGTGCTGGCGCCGGTCGCGGTGGAGATCGATCCCGACCAGATTCTCAGCCTGGCTATGGCGTTCTACGTGGACATACTCCAGGAAGAGCTACAGCGCATTTCCCAGCGTCACGGGGTGCCGATGGCCCAGCTCAATGGCCGTATCCAGAAGATCCCGGCCATCGCCTTGGGACCGCCCCCGGCACGGAACGCTTCGCTTTACCAGGTGGTGCATACCCAGCCGCTGAATACCTTGCCGGCGTATGCAGCGCTGATCGACAAGATCCACAAGGCGGGCGGCGACAAGGGGGTGGAAAATACCGATACCGCCATGGCGCCGGTAGCCAGGCGCGCCAGCAAACGGATCGAAGCCGAAATGGCCCCGCGCGGGGCCGCCAGTGCCGTGGCCGCGGCGGCGGGGAAACTGGCCGGGGCCTTGATTTCCGTAGGGGTGGCAGGCGTCCGGGCGATCATTCAGGCCAACGATCGGCCTGACAGCGAGGCGCTGATTCGCAGCAGCCTGGGCAATACGTTCGACAAGGCCTGGGTGAAGCTGGTGCAAAACCCGACGACCGGCGTGATGGCGGGGACGCTGTACATGGCGGCGCAGATCGAAGGCAACCTGGCGAGCAGCGCCGAAGTACCGTCGGTCAGCCCGGGCAACGGATCGGTCGATTGGACCGCGACTCAATCGACTAACCGGCAGATCGCCCCATGACCCAAGGAGAACCACCATGTCCTACGTAGATGGTTTTGTGATTGCCGTACCCACCGCCAACCGCGAGCAATTCAAGAAACACGCCGAATCCGCCGCCGCCGTGTTCATCGAGAACGGGGCGCTCAGCCTTGCCGAGTGCTGGGGCGACGATGTGCCTGATGGCAAGGTGACGTCATTTCCCATGGCGGTGAAACTCAAGGACGACGAAACCGTGGTGTTTTCCTGGATCGTCTGGCCCGACAAGGCCACCCGGGACAAGGGCATGGAGAAACTCATGGCCGATCCGCGGCTGCAGCCCGACGTCAATCCGATGCCGTTCGATGGCCAGCGCATGATCTTCGGCGGTTTCGACATGCTCGTGAAGGCTTGATACCACGGCAGGATCACTCCGGCGTCGGGGTGATCCTGCAACTCTTGCGTTGACGAATCTCGCTGTCCGACGGCCGCTTCCTGACAAACTCGAAGCGCGGCTCACCTTCGTTGTAATGGACCAGCCAGCCCCATTCCAGCTCGGACTCGTCCTGACCGGGTTTCGGCGGCACGGCCCACCATGGCTCCTTGCTGATAATTTCTCGCATGGCCCCCTCCAGTTGAATCGTGTGCATGAACTATAACTTGGATGTCAGGAGGTGCCACGCATGAGCGACGAATCCCACGAGCCGTTGAAACGACTGTTTTTTGCCCTGGACTGCGCGCCTGCCCAGCGCAAGGCGATTGCCCAGTGGCGTGGTGACCTGCAGCTCAGGAGCGGACGCCCGGTGCCGGCGGAAAACTTTCACCTGACGCTGATGTTTCTGGGTGCGGTCGGCGTGGCGCGGATTGCCGAAATCTGTACGGCCGCCGCGAAGGTCCGAAAACCGGGCATGCCTGTGCGGGTTGTGCTGGATCGTCTGGAGGTCTGGCGCAGGGCTGGGGTTCTGGTGCTGGCACCCGATCAGGCACCGCCGGAGTTGCTGCGCCTGGTTTACTCGCTGGAACAGGCGATGTTGCCGTTCAGGATGGAAGATGCCCCGAAGGAGTTTCGCCCGCACCTGACCTTGATGCGCGACTATCGAATGCCGGTGCCTGAATCCGGGACGCCACCCGAGTTCTTTTTGCGGGCGGAATACTTCACCTTGTTCGAATCCCATAAAGGGCGTTATCGGGCATTGGCGCAATGGCTGCTGGGTCCATCGTAGCCACAACAAAAAAAGGCGCCCGAGGGCGCCAAACTTCACCTGAACCGAGGAAGCCAGGTGAGGCCGTTCGTCAGAGAGGAGGGCAGCGGTGGTAAGGCGCTGCGTGAACGGAAAACGTTGAGCAATGCAAAATTTTTTATGTCTGGCCCACCCTTGTAGGCGCGAGCGGGCGGCGATCCGACTTGCCCGCGATGGCAATGTCAGATACAGCAACGATGCCAAGTGAATTACTGACCGAGCTTCACCCGCGTCCACCCCCGGGTCATCACCCGCTGCACGCCAATCGGCATGTCCGGAATCGCATACAAGGTCGCCATCACCGCCTGCGACGGATACGACCCCGGATCATCGCGGATCGCCTCATCCACCAAGGGCGTCGCCGCCGCGTTGGCATTGCTGTAGCCGATGTTGTTGGTGATCTCGGCGATGATGTCCGGGCGCATCAGGAAGTTCATGAACAGGTAGGCGTTTTCCACGTTCGCCGCATCCCGCGGGATGGCGACCATGTCGTAGAAACTGCCGGCGCCTTCCTTGGGAATGCTGTAGTCGATCTTCACGGTATCGCCGGCTTCCTGCGCGCGAGCTTTGGCTTGCAACACGTCGCCGGAGTAACCGACGGCAACGCAGATGTTGCCGTTGGCCAGGTCCGAGATGTACTTCGACGAATGGAAGTAAGCCACCGATGGCCGGATCTTCATGAACAGCGCTTCAGCTTCGGCGATCTGCGCCTTGTCCCGGGAATCGACCGGGTAGCCCAGGTAGTGCAGGGCGGCCGGGAGCATCTCGGTCGGCGAATCGAGGAAGCTGATACCGCACGCCTTCAATTTTTCCGCGTTTTCCGGTTTGAACAGCAAATCCCAGGAGTTGGTCGGCGCGTTACTGCCGAGCACTTGCCTGACCTTGTCCGGGTTGAAGCCGATGCCGATCGAACCCCACATGTACGGGAAGGCGTGAGCGTTGTCCGGGTCGCTGGCCGATGCATTCTTCAACAGGATCGGGTTGAGGTTTTTCCAGTTCGACAGCTTGGACTTGTCCAGTTCCTGGTAGACCCCGGCCTTGATCTGCTTGGCCAGGAAACTGTTGGACGGCACGACGATGTCGTAGCCGGATTTGCCGGCCAACAGCCGTGCTTCCAGGGTTTCGTTACTGTCGAACACATCGTAGGTCACGCTGATCCCGGTCTCGTCTTCAAACTTCTTGACGGTGTCCGGGGCGATGTAATCCGACCAGTTGTAGACGCGCAGTACCTTGTCATTGGCCTGGGCGCCGGTAGCGATTGCGCCCAATAAGGACAGTGTCAGCAGAGTCCTGCCAAACATTTTCATCGGTACAACTCCATTTCTCTTTTATTCAAAAAATCACACACGCCCCCTGTAGGAGCGAGCTTGCTCGCGATGGACGTTAACGATGACGCGGGCTGCCTGGAAGTACGCGGCGCCCTGGAGTCCATCGTCGGAACGCCGCCCGGAGCAAGCTCGCTCCTACAGGTGAGGGCGGGTGGCATCAGGCCGTCGCTTGCGGCATTGGTTTAATCGGTTGCTGCCAGGATTCGCTGGCGGTCTGATCCATCGCTTCCTGGATCGCCCGTTTGCGAGTGGCTTCTGCACGGCGGCTGAAATACCAGACCATGAAGGTCACGATCGACACCGCCAGCAAAATCAGGCTGGCCACGGCGTTGATCTCGGGTTTAACCCCCAGGCGCACCGCAGAGAACACTTCCATCGGCAAGGTCGTAGAGCCCGGACCCGAGACGAAACTCGCCAACACCAGGTCATCCAGCGACAGGGCAAACGACATCATGCCGCCGGCCGCCAGTGACGGGGCGATCATCGGGATGGTGATCAGGAAAAACACCTTGAACGGCTTCGCCCCGAGGTCCATGGCCGCTTCTTCGATGGACAGGTCCAGCTCGCGAAGGCGGGCGGAAACTACCACCGCCACATAAGCGGCACAAAACGTGGTGTGGGCGATCCAGATGGTGACGATGCCACGCTCCATCGGCCAGCCGATCAATTGCGCCATGGCCACGAACAGCAGCAACAGCGACAGACCGGTGATCACTTCCGGCATCACCAGCGGCGCTGTCACCAGGCCACCGAACAAGGTGCGACCCTTGAAACGCGTCACTCGAGTCAGCACAAACGCCGCCAGGGTCCCCAGCGCCACCGCGGCAATCGCGGTGTAGCAGGCGATTTCCAGCGAGCGCAGCACCGAGCCCATCAGTTGCGAATTGTCGAGCAGGCCGGCGTACCACTTGAACGACCAGCCGCCCCATACGGTTACCAGTTTCGAGGCGTTGAACGAGTAGATCACCAGGATCAACATCGGCAGGTAGATAAACGACAGGCCGAAAATCAGCATGAACTTTGAAAATCCGAAGCGTTTCATCCCCGACCCTCCATCTCTTTGGCCTGGCTACGGTTGAACAACAGGATCGGCACAATCAGGATCAACAGCATCACCACTGCCAGGGCGGACGCCACCGGCCAGTCGCGGTTGTTGAAGAACTCCTGCCACAGCACACGACCGATCATCAGGGTCTCGGGACCGCCCAACAGTTCCGGAATCACGAACTCGCCCACCACCGGAATGAACACCAGCATGCAACCGGCAATGATGCCGTTCCTGGCCAGCGGCACGGTGATTTTCCAGAAGTTGTTGAAGTTGCTCGAGCCCAGGTCCGACGCGGCTTCCAGCAGGCTTTGATCATGCTTGACCAGGTTGGCGTACAGCGGCAGCACCATGAACGGCAAGTACGCGTAAACAACCCCTATATAGACCGCGGTGTTGGTGTTGAGGATCTCGATCGGGTGGTCGGTCAGCCCGGTCCACATCAGGAAGCCGTTGAGCAAACCGTTGTTGCTGAGAATGCCCATCCAGGCATAGACCCGGATCAGGATCGCAGTCCAGGTCGGCATCATGATCAGCAGCAGCAGAACGTTCTGGGTTTCCTTGTTGGCCTTGGTGATCGCGTAGGCCATCGGGAAGCCGAGCACCAGGCACATCAGCGTGCTGAAAAACGCCACCTTCAACGAGCCGAAGTAAGCCGAGATGTACAGCTCATCCTGGGTCAACAGCGAGTAGTTGCCGAGGTTCAGCAGCAGCTCGAATTTCTGCTCGGCGAAGGTGTAGATCTCGGAGTAGGGAGGAATGGCCAATGCCGCTTCCGAGAAGCTGATCTTCATCACCAGGAAGAACGGCAGCAGGAAAAACAGGCACAGCCACAGGAACGGAATCCCGATGACAAGCTTTCGACCACTCGGCATCAGCCGCATAAATTGCTGATTGAGTGTGTTCATGAGCGCAGTACCACGCCGCTGTCGTCTTCCCACCACACGTAGACCTTGTCGTCCCAGGTCGGACGCGCACCGCGGCGCTCGGCGTTGGCCATGAACGACTGCACGACCTTGCCCCCGGGCAGCTCGACGTAAAACACCGAGTGGCCCCCGAGGTAAGCGATGTCATGCACCTTGCCCTGGGACCAGTTGTAGCGGGTATCGGGTTGGGTGGTGCTGACCAGCAGTTTTTCCGGGCGAATGGCGTAGGTAATCGACTTGTCCTGCACCGAGGTGCTGACGCCGTGACCGACGTAGATCTTCTGCTCCAAATCCTTGCTGTGAATGATCGCGTGACCTTCCAGGTCTTCCACGACCGTGCCATCGAAGGCGTTCACGTTGCCGATGAACTCGCAGACCATGCGGCTGACCGGCGCTTCATAGATGTCGACCGGGCTGCCGATCTGCGCGATCCAGCCCAGGTGCATGATCGCGATGCGCTGGGCCATGGTCATGGCCTCTTCCTGATCGTGGGTCACCATCACGCAGGTCACGCCGACCCGCTCGATGATCTCGACCAATTCGAGCTGCATCTGCGAGCGCAGCTTTTTATCCAGCGCGCCCATGGGTTCGTCGAGCAGCAGCAGCTTCGGCCGCTTGGCCAGGGAGCGGGCCAGGGCCACACGCTGACGCTGACCGCCGGACAACTGATGGGGTTTGCGCTTGGCGTACTGGGTCATGTGCACCAGGCGCAGCATTTCTTCGACGCGGGCATCGATTTCGCTGGTGGGCAAACGGTCCTGCTTCAAGCCGAAGGCAATGTTCTGCGCCACCGTCATGTGCGGGAACAGCGCGTAGGACTGGAACATCATATTGATCGGCCGTTCGTACGGCGGCATGTCGGTGATGTCGACTCCGTCGAGCAGAATCCGTCCTTCGGTCGGGCGCTCGAAGCCGGCGAGCATGCGCAGCAGCGTCGATTTACCCGAGCCGGAACCGCCGAGCAGGGCGAAGATTTCCCCTTGATGAATCTCAAGCGAGACATCGTCCACCGCGGTGGTTTCGTCGAATTTCTTGGTGACGCGGTCGATTTTCACCAGCACCTTTTTCGGTGCATGGTGACCTTCAAGAGCCTTCCTGTAGACGCTGGAGGCGTTTGCCATGTGAAACTCCCAACAGGTTTCAGTCGTCGGGCCAACGCGGCCTGACTTAAGAGTGGATTGCAAGCCCGGGCCGGGCGATGCCAACGCGACCCCTGTAGGAGCGAGGCTTGCCCGCGAAGACGGTGTATCAGTCGACATCATCGTTGTCTGACACACCGCCTTCGCGGGCAAGCCTCGCTCCTACAGCGATTTGCGTTTACCCGTACCGGAGGGCTTATTCGGCACTGCCATCCTGGCTGCCTGGTCGTACTTGTTGTTATTGCGGTTCATCTATTACGTGAGCGACCGGCGCGCAAAGGCACGCCCGCCAGACTCACGGGGGCAGTTAAATCATTGAATGCTTTTTGAAGTCAGCGGGTTCTACGCAATGCGGCCCGTCGCCGGCACGCATCACCAAACGCCTGGAAAATACTCAAATAAGGCGGATTCGAAAGCACCTGCCACTCCGGGTGCCACTGCACGCCGACGGCAAAGCCCGGGCTGTGTTCCACCGAAATCGCCTCGATCAAACCGTCCGGCGCCACCGCTTCCGAACGTAGGCCGGGCGCCAATCGATCGATGCCCTGACTGTGAATCGAATTGACCTGGAACACCGGCGGCAGCTCCAGCGCTTCAAACACGCCACCCGGTTGCACCGTCACCCCATGCGCCGGTGCGTATTGCACCGCCAGTTCCGGACTGTCCGCTTCCCGGTGATCGAGCATGCCCGGCAGTTCATGCACCTTCTGATGCAGGCTGCCGCCGAACGCGACGTTCATCTCCTGGAAACCGCGGCAGACGCCGAGCACCGGAACACCGGCGGCGATGGCTGCACGCAATAAAGGAAGGGTGGTGGCATCCCGCGCCGGATCGTGATCCGTGCCGGGGGCGCTGGCCGGGCCTTGATAGTGGAAGGGTTCCACATTCGACGGCGAACCGGTCAGCAACAGACCGTCGAGCTGCGCGAGCAAGTCCTCGATGTCGGTCAGGTCGCCTAAGGAGGGAATGACCACGGGCAGCCCCAGCGCCGCGACGCTGACAGCACGCAGGTACTTGTCGCCGCTGATGTGGTAGGGGTGCAGGCCAATCTGTTTGACGCACGCTGTAACGCCGATCAATGGCTTGAGTGCCATTTTTATCACCTCGAAGTTTCACACTTGAACGAGCTTTTCCGGAGCTTAGCCTTGTTGATTTTAATTAACAACTCTCATGTAAAAAATTCTAAACGCCGCACGTCCGATCCTCAGGAATTACGCGGTGCTGCAGGTCGATCTGGCGCTCTCGTGCCCATAAAAGGCCCGAAAATAAAGGTTGAAAGGCCAAGTGTTCGCTATTGACTTCACTTTGCCTTTCGGATTGACTGGGCTCGTGACAAGGTAGTGAACATAATAATTAACAGCTAATAGGTGCATCATGTCGGTCCCTCTGCGTGCCGTTCAACTCAACGAAGCAAACGCATTCCTTAAGAAATATCCTGAGGTTTTGTACGTCGACCTTCTGATTGCGGATATGAACGGTGTGGTGCGCGGCAAGCGCATCGAGCGCACCAGTCTTCATAAGGTCTACGAAAAAGGCATCAATCTCCCGGCCTCTCTGTTTGCTCTGGACATCAACGGTTCTACGGTGGAAAGCACCGGCCTGGGTCTGGACATCGGCGACTCGGACCGAATCTGCTTTCCCATCCCCAACACCCTCAGCATCGAACCCTGGCAGAAGCGCCCGACCGCGCAACTGCTGATGACCATGCACGAACTCGAAGGCCAGCCGTTCTTCGCCGACCCTCGCGAAGTGCTGCGTCAGGTGGTGAGCAAGTTCGATGACATGGGCCTGACCATCTGCGCCGCGTTCGAGCTCGAGTTTTACCTGATCGACCAGGACAACGTGAACGGTCGCCCGCAATCGCCGCGCTCGCCGGTGTCCGGCAAACGTCCGATCTCGACCCAGGTGTATTTGATCGACGACCTGGACGAATACGTCGACTGCCTGCAAGACATCCTCGAAGGTGCGAAAGAGCAGGGCATTCCTGCCGACGCCATCGTCAAGGAAAGCGCCCCGGCGCAGTTCGAAGTCAACCTGCACCACGTCAACGATCCTATAAAGGCCTGCGACTACGCGGTGTTGCTCAAGCGTCTGGTGAAGAACATCGCCTACGACCACGAGATGGACACCACCTTCATGGCCAAGCCGTATCCGGGCCAGGCGGGCAATGGCCTGCACGTGCACATTTCGATTCTCGACAAGGAAGGCAACAACATCTTTGCCAGCGAGGATCCCGAGCAGAACGCCGCGCTGCGACACGCGATCGGCGGTGTGCTCGAGACCCTGCCGGCGCAGATGGCCTTCCTGTGCCCGAACGTCAACTCGTACCGACGCTTCGGCGCGCAGTTCTATGTGCCGAACTCGCCGAGCTGGGGCATCGACAACCGTACCGTGGCGGTGCGTGTGCCGACCGGTTCCGCGGACGCGGTGCGCATCGAGCACCGGGTCGCCGGTGCCGACGCCAACCCGTACCTGTTGATGGCCTCGGTCCTGGCCGGTATCCACCACGGCCTGACCAACGAAATCGAACCGGGCGCCCCGGTGGAAGGCAACAGCTACGAGCAAAACGAGCAGAGCCTGCCGAACAACCTGCGCGATGCCCTGCGCGAGCTGGCCGACAGCGAAGTCCTGTCGCGCTATATCGACCCGATGTACATCGACGTGTTCGTGGCGTGCAAGGAAAGCGAGCTGGCCGAGTTCGAGAACTCCATCTCGGACCTTGAGTACAACTGGTACTTGCATACGGTTTGATGGGCCAAGTGGTGTACGCATTCTCTGCAGACACCACCAATCAAATGTGGGAGCGGGCTTGCTCGCGAAGGCGGTGGCACATTCAACATTCATGTCGCCTGACACACCGCTTTCGCGAGCAAGCCCGCTCCCACAGGGGACTGCATTTCAACTCCTTGGTTGAGCGGTATTCAGTCCCACTACTTATTCCTCTGCGTCGAGTCACAACCATGACAAACACTCGCAGCGACTGGGAGCAACGCTTCCAGTCCCTAACAATAGAAAGCCGCGCCTTCATCGACGGCCAATACCACCCTGCACTCAGCGGCGATACCTTTGAATGCATCAGCCCGGTCGACGGCCGTTTCCTGGCCAACGTCGCCAGCACCGACGAAGCCGACGCCAATGCGGCCGTCGCCGTCGCGCGCCGCGCGTTTGAATCCGGCATCTGGGCCAACCTCGCTCCGGCCGAGCGCAAGCGCATCCTGATCCGCTTCGCCGATCTGATCCTGGCCAACCAGCAAGAACTGGCCCTGCTCGAAACCCTCGACATGGGCAAACCCATCACCGACTCGATGAACATCGACATCCCGGCGACCGCCAACGCGATCCGCTGGAGCGCCGAAGCCATCGACAAGCTCTACGACGAAGTCGCCGCCACCCCCCACGACCAGCTCGGCCTCATCACCCGCGAACCCGCCGGTGTAGTCGCCGCCATCGTGCCGTGGAACTTCCCTCTGATCATGGCCAGCTGGAAGTTCGCCCCGGCCCTGGCAGCCGGTAACTCGTTCATCCTCAAGCCTTCGGAAAAGTCGCCGCTGACCGCGATCCGCATCGCCCAACTGGCACTGGATGCTGGCATCCCCAAAGGCGTGTTCAACGTCCTGCCGGGCTACGGTCACACCGTCGGCAAGGCGCTGGCGTTGCACATGGACGTCGACGTGCTGGCCTTCACCGGCTCGACCGCGATTGCCAAGCAACTGCTGATCTACGCCGGGCAAAGCAACATGAAACGCGTCTGGCTCGAAGCCGGGGGCAAAAGCCCGAACGTGGTGTTCGCCGACGCGCCGGACCTGCGCGCGGCCGCACAAGCCGCGACCAGTGCCATCGCCTTCAACCAGGGCGAAGTCTGCACCGCCGGTTCGCGCCTGCTGGTCGAGCGCTCTATCCGCGAGCAGTTCATCCCGCTGCTGATGGAAGCGCTGCAAGCCTGGAAACCAGGACACGCCCTCGACCCGGAAACCACCGTCGGCGCCGTCGTCGACCAGCGCCAACTGGACAACGTGCTGCGCTACATCCAGGTCGGCAAAGACCAGGGCGCGCAACTGATCGCCGGCGGCAGCCGCACCCTCGAAGCCACCGGCGGCCTGTACGTGGAGCCGGCGATCTTCGACGGCGTGACCAACGCAATGACCATCGCCCGGGAAGAAATCTTCGGCCCGGTGCTGTCGCTGATCACCTTCGACACCTTCGATGAAGCCCTGGCGATTGCCAACGACAGCATCTTCGGCCTGGCCGCCGGTGTCTGGACCAGCAACCTGAGCAAGGCCCACACCTTCGCCCGCGGCCTGCGCGCCGGCAGTGTCTGGGTCAACCAGTACGACGGCGGCGACATGACCGCGCCGTTCGGCGGTTACAAGCAGTCGGGTAACGGTAGGGACAAATCGCTGCACGCGTTCGACAAATACACCGAACTCAAAGCGACCTGGATCAAGCTCTGACACCTACAACGGCGGCCGCCGACACGTATCGGCGGCCATCGGAGAAACCTATGAAACAAACAACACATGTAAACAGCTACTACGCCGCCACCCGCAACTTCACCGGCGACTTCCCTGTGCTCGAGCAAGCGGTGGATTGCGACGTCTGCGTGATCGGCGCCGGCTACACCGGTTTGTCCTCAGCGCTGTTCCTCGCCGAAGCGGGCTACAGCGTCACCGTACTCGAAGCCGCCAAAGTCGGTTTCGGCGCCAGCGGTCGCAACGGAGGCCAACTGGTCAACTCCTACAGCCGCGACGTTGACGTGATTGAAGAACGCTACGGCGACAAAACCGCCGAAGTCCTCGGCAGCATGATCTTCGAAGGCGCCGACATCATCCGTCAGCGCATACAACACTACGACATCCAGTGCGACTACCGCCCGGGCGGCATCTTCGCCGCGCTGAACAAAAAGCAACTCAAAGGCCTGGCCGAGCAGAAAAGCAGCTGGGAACGCTACGGCAACAAGAACCTGAAAATGCTCGACGCTGTCGAGATCAAGCGCGAAGTGGGTTGCGACAACTACGTCGGCGGCCTGCTCGACCTGCAGGGCGGCCACATCCACCCGCTGAACCTGGCCCTTGGCGAAGCCTCGGCCATCATCGGCCTGGGCGGCAAAATCTACGAGCAATCGGCTGCAGTGGAAATCACCTACGGCGAACCGATCACCGTACGCACCGCCAAAGGCGTGGTCCGCGCCAAATACCTGCTGATCGCCGGCAACGCCTACCTGCCACAAGACCTCGACAACCGCGTCACGCGCAAAAGCATGCCCTGCGGCTCGCAGATCGTCGTCACCGAGCCGTTGTCGGAGAAGGTGGCGCGCAGCCTGATCAAAAACAACTACTGCGTCGAAGACTGCAACTACCTGCTCGACTACTACCGCCTCACTGCCGACAACCGCCTGCTGTACGGCGGCGGCGTGGTCTACGGTGCCCGCGAACCGGACGACATCGAACAACTGATCAAGCCGAAAATCCTCAAGACCTTCCCGCAACTGAAGGACGTGAAAATCGACTACCGCTGGACCGGCAACTTCCTGCTGACCATGTCGCGCATGCCGCAATTCGGCCGCATCGAGAAAAACGCGTACTACATGCAAGGCTACAGCGGCCACGGCGTCACTTGCTCGCACCTGGCCGGCAAACTCATCAGCGAAATGATCCGCGGCGACGCCGAACGATTCGACGCGTTCGCTTCGCTACCGCACATGCCCATGCTCGGCGGCCGCACCTTCCAGGCCCCGCTCACCGCCATGGGCGCCGCGTACTACTCGCTGCGTGACCGTTTCGGCATCTGACCCCGACCCTCCGGCGGCCCTCCCCCGAAAGGCTGCCGCCGGATCCAAGCCCCCATACCCTGTGGAAGCAGGCGTTGCGCGCGTGCTACGTCATCCAGTCCATGTGACGACTATCCTGTTACTGAATCGACTACGGCCCGGATGCGGCCCCTGTAGGAGCGAGCTTGCTCGCGATGGTCGTTAACGATAACGCGTGTTTGCTGGTTAAACGCGGCGCCCTGTAGGAGCGAGCTTGCTCGCGATGGTCGTCAACGATAACGCGTGTTTGCTGGTTAAACGCGGCGCCCTGTAGGAGCGAGCTTGCTCGCGATTGTCGTCAACGATAACGCGTGCTTACTGGTTAAACGCGGTGCTCTTGAGTCCATCGCGAGCAAGCTCGCTCCTACATCTATGGTTACCCCCTTTTCACAGGAGATGCCCATGATCCCGCCCGATCTCCAAGCCCGGTTGCCGGGCCAGACCCCTGAAGACGCTGAAGAAATCGCTGAGTGGCGCGATGCGTTGCTGTCCGTCATCGCCCACGGCGGCACGGCGCAGGCCAGGCAGATCCTGGACATGCTGGTGGCCGTGGCAAGCGCTTCGGACATCGGCTGGCGGCCCAGTCACGGCACGCCCTACATCAATACCATCAGCGTTGAACAACAACCGGAGTTTCCAGGGGACCTGGCCATTGAAGAGCGTCTGGCGTCGATCATGCGCTGGAATGCCCTGGTAATGGTTGCCAGGGCCAATCACGCCTATGGCGAACTGGGCGGGCATATCGCCAGTTATGCCAGCGCGGCGGATCTGTTCGAAGTGGGCTTCAATCACTTCTTCAAGGCGCGTACCGAATCGACCGGCGGTGACCTGGTGTTCTACCAGCCGCACTCGGCGCCAGGCGTCTATGCCCGGGCCTTTCTCGAGGGACGCCTGGAGGAAAGGGATCTGCAGCACTATCGGCAGGAGATCGGCGCGCGCGCCAATGGCGCCCGGGGGTTGTCGAGTTATCCGCACCCCTGGCTGATGCCGGACTTCTGGCAGTTCCCGACCGGGTCCATGGGCATCGGCCCGATCAGCTCGATCTACCAGGCGCGCTTCATGCGTTACCTGAAGCACCGCGGCTTGAAGGACACCGGCGGGCGCACCGTCTGGGGGGTGTTTGGCGACGGTGAAATGGATGAGCCGGAAAGCATGTCCGCCCTGACGCTGGCAGCGCGGGAAGGGCTGGATAATCTGGTCTGGGTGATCAACTGCAACCTTCAGCGGCTGGACGGTCCGGTCCGGGGCAACGGGCGCATCATCGATGAACTGGAGGCGCTGTTCGGCGGTGCCGGCTGGAATGTGATCAAACTGGTCTGGGGGTCCGACTGGGACGCACTGTTTGCCCGGGATCAGGACGGCGCGCTGGTCCAGGCATTGGGTAGCACCGTCGATGGCCAGTTCCAGACATTCGCGACAAAAGACGGGCGCTTCAACCGCGAGCAATTCTTTGGCCAGAACGAGGCGCTGGCGGCGTTGGCCCAGGGCTTGACCGACGAGCAGATCGACCGCCTCAAGCGCGGAGGTCACGACCTGGTCAAGATCTTTGCCGCGTACCAACACGCACTGCGCGAGGGCAACAGGCCCACGGTCATTCTGGCGCACACCAAGAAAGGCTTCGGTATGGGCGCCGCCGGGCAGGGCAAGATGACCGTCCACCAGCAGAAGAAACTCGATAACGAGGCCGTGCTCGCCTTCCGCAACCGCTTCAACCTGCCGTTGACCGATGAGCAGGCGATCTCGCTGAGCTTCTTCAAGCCCGGGCAGGACAGTGCCGAAATGCGCTACCTGCATGAACGCCGCCGCGCATTGGGCGGCTACATGCCGGCGCGGCCGGCAACTTCGCCTTCATTGGCCGTGCCCGATGTACACAGCTACGCCGGGTTTGCCCTCGAAGCCGAAGGCAAGGAAATGTCCACCACCATGGCCTTCGTGCGCATGCTCGGCGGTCTGCTGCGGGACAAGCAACTGGGACCGCGCATCGTGCCCATCGTGGCGGATGAGGCTCGCACCTTCGGCATGGCTAGCCTGTTCAAGCAGATCGGTATCTATTCCAGCGTGGGGCAGCGCTATGAACCCGAGGACATCGGTTCCATCCTCAGTTATCGGGAAGCCCTGGACGGGCAGATTCTCGAAGAGGGCATCAGCGAGGCCGGCGCCATCAGTTCGTGGGTGGCCGCCGCGACCAGCTATTCGGTGCATGGCCTGCCGATGCTGCCGTTCTACATCTATTACTCGATGTTCGGCTTCCAGCGCGTTGGCGATCTGATCTGGGCGGCAGCGGATCAGCGGGCTCGCGGGTTCCTGCTAGGCGCTACCGCGGGGCGCACCACGCTGGGCGGCGAAGGCCTGCAGCATCAGGACGGCAACAGCCATTTGATGGCGTCGATGGTGCCCAACTGCCGTGCCTACGACCCCGCGTTTGCCGGCGAGTTTGCGGTGATCCTGGATCATGGCATGCGTCAGATGCTGGAGCGCCAGGTCGACGAGTTTTATTACGTCACCTTGATGAACGAAAGCTACCCGCAACCCACCCTGCCTGAAGGCGTGGAACAGGCGATCATCAAGGGCATGTACCTGTTTGCCGGACATCACGTGCAGGGCGCGCGCGGCACCGTCCGGCTGTTGGGCTCCGGCGCCCTCCTGCGTGAAGTGGTGGCTGCCGCCGAGCTGCTCGCCAGCGACTGGGACATCGACAGCCAGGTCTGGAGCGTGACCAGCTATTGCGAGCTGGCACGTGACGCCCGGGAAGTGGAGCGCTGGAATCGCCTCCATCCGGGGCAGCCCGCGCGCCGCAGCCATCTCCAGGCCTCGCTCGACGACGCGGCACCGATCATTGCCTGCACCGATTACGTGCGCGCCTTGCCACAGTTGATCTCAAGCTACCTCAAGGCCCCTTACACCGTGCTCGGCACCGATGGTTTTGGTCGCAGCGATACCCGTAGCCAGCTGCGCAGGTTTTTTGAAGTGGACCGTTATCAGCTCGTCTTGAGTGCGCTGACTGCACTGGTACACGAGGGCCGCCTCGACGTCGGCGTCTGTGCCGAGGCCATTGCGCGCTATGCCATTGACGTGGATGCACCGGCGCCTTGGGACGCTTGAAGCCGGGCTTCTGGCCCTCGACCCGCCTCGCCAGGCATGACCGCGCGCCTATCACACCGCCGTGATGCAACGAATGCCACGCCAGGGCCTCATATAAAGACGAGCGGAGCCATTGATACCGATGCAATGGCCGATTGCGGTTTCACCCCGACAACAGGTAATTGTTTATATGACGGCTGCTGAAAAGAACCAAGTGACCTGGCTGGTCGAGCAATCCATGCTGTATGCCGCAAGGCAGCGGGCCCGGCTCTACTCCGGCCAAGGCCGATTGTGGCAACAGCCCTATGCCCATACGCGGCCCCGTGATGCTTCGGCCCTGGCGTCGGTGTGGTTCACCGCGTACCCGGCATCCATCATCACCCGGGAAGAGGGCACCGTGCTTGAAGCCCTGGGCGATGAAACCCTGTGGCACGCGCTGTCGAAAATCGGCATCCAGGGCATCCACAACGGCCCGCTGAAACGCTCCGGCGGCCTGAAAAACGGCGAATTCACCCCGACGATCGACGGCAATTTCGACCGGATCAGCTTCGACATCGACCCGCAACTGGGCACCGAGGCTCAGCTTCACGCGCTGACCCGCATGGCCGCCGCACACAATGCGGTCATTATCGATGACGTCATCCCGTCGCATACGGGTAAAGGCGCGGATTTTCGCCTGGCCGAAATGGCGTATGAGGACTATCCGGGGCTCTACCATATGGTGGAAATCCGCGAAGAGGACTGGCCGCTGCTGCCGGAGATCGCCGAGGGGCGCGATGCGCATAATCTCAGCCCGCCACAGGTCGACATTCTGCGGGACAAACATTACATCGTCGGCCAGTTGCAGCGGGTGATCTTCTTCGAACCCGGGGTCAAGGAAACTGACTGGAGCGCGACGCCGGTGGTGATCGGGGTCGACGGCAAACCGCGACGCTGGGTCTACCTGCATTACTTCAAGGAGGGGCAACCGTCGTTGAACTGGTTGGACCCGACCTTCGCCGCGCAGCAGATGATCATCGGCGATGCGTTGCACGCGATCGATGTCATGGGCGCGAAGATCCTGCGCCTGGATGCCAACGGCTTTCTCGGCGTCGAACGCAAGCTGGATGGCACCGCCTGGTCCGAAAGCCACCCGCTGTCGATCACCGGCAACCAGTTGCTGGGTGGGGCGATTCGCAAGGCCGGCGGCTTCAGTTTCCAGGAGTTGAACCTGACGGTCGACGACATCGCCTCCATGTCCCACGGCGGCGCCGACCTCTCGTATGACTTCATCACGCGACCGGCCTATCAGCATGCGTTGCTGATGGGCGACACCGAATTTTTGCGCTTGATGCTGCGCCAGATGCACAACCTTGGCATCGACCCGGGCTCGCTGATCCATGCCTTGCAGAACCATGACGAAATGACCCTGGAACTGGTGCATTTCTGGACCCTGCACGCCCATGACACCTTCCTTTATCAGGGGCAGACCTTTCCCGGCAACATCCTGCGCGAGCACATCCGCGAGCAGATGTACGAACGCCTGGCCGGAGAGCACGCGCCCTATAACCTGAAATTCGTCACCAATGGCGTGTCCTGCACCACCGCCAGCATCATCACCGCGGCGCTCGGCATTCGCGACCTCGATGCGATCACCCCGGCGGATATCCGGCAGATTCGCCAGGTCCATTTGCTGCTGGTGATGTACAACGCCATGCAACCCGGGGTGTTCGCCCTGTCGGGATGGGACCTGGTGGGTGCATTGCCGTTGCCGGCGGAGCAGGTCGCGGACTTGATGCTCGATGGCGATACCCGCTGGATTCATCGCGGTGCCTATGACCTGGTCGATCTCAATCCCGATGCGCTGCTGTCGGCGGGCCAGATGCCACGGGCGCAAACCTTGTACGGCAGCCTGACCAGTCAATTGGACGACCCGGATTCGTTTGTCTCGCAGCTGCAGAAGATTCTCGCGGCGCGCCGCGCCTACGACATCGCCGCCAGCCGCCAGATCCTGGTGCCGGATGTCGAGCATCCGGGGCTGCTGGTCATGGTCCATGAGTTGCCGGCCGGTAGAGGCACGCAAATCACCGCGCTGAACTTCGGCTCGACACCGATCACCGAAACCCTGCACCTGCCCAACATTGCGCCCGGGCCGGTGGTCGACATCATCAATGAACGGGTTGAAGGCGATCTCACGCCGGAGGGCGATTTCACCATCACCCTGGATGCCTATGAAGGACTGGCGCTGAGGGTGGTCAGCAGTTCGCCGATGATCTAGGGCTGTATGCCCTGAATAAAAAACGCCACTCGTTTCAGGGTGGCGTTTTTGTATGCGCGATTCCTGCGCCTGGCGAAGGTCAAAATGTAGGAGCTGGCTTGCCAGCGAAGGAGGCGTGTCAGTCGACACATGTATTGGCCGATAGACCGTCTTCGCTGGCAAGCCAGCTCCTACAGGCGATCGGGTCGTACACAGAAAATGCGGCCGCGTGGTTAAAGCAGCGGCACGCTGTAGCTGACAAACAACCGGTTCTGGTCCTGGTCGCGGGACGCTTCGCTGTTGGTCTCGCCGTTACGCCAGCCGAAGCCGACGCCCTTGAGCGCGCTGGACTGGATCGTGTAGTCCAGGCTGATATCCCGTTCCCATTCCTTCTGCTCGTCACCCGAGGCTGTCTTGATATGGTCGCCGCTCAGGTAGATGACCGAGGCTTTCAAGCCCGGCACGCCGAGGGCGGCGAAGTCGTAGGCGTACTGGCCGAAGGCAGTGCGCTCGCCCGCGCGGGTGAAGGTCTGGATCAGGCGATCGGTATACAGGTACAGACTGGCACCGCCGGCACCCTTGTCGGGCAGGTTGCCCTGGCTAAGTTGGGTGAAGTTGCTGCCGCTGGAAACGCTTTGATAGCCTGCGGTGATGCCATGGCCGCCCAGGGTGTACACCAGCGCGGCGCTCCAGGTGCGGTTGTCGATCTCGCCGTCATTGTCTTCTGTGTAACCACTGATTCGATAACCTGAGGTCCCCGAACCGTTGGCCCCGGAAGAATCGGTCTTGAAGTAGCGCAGGTCGGTTTTCAGGGATTGACCGTCGCCGATGGCCAGGGTGTGGATCAGGCCGAAAAATTGCTGGGTGTAGTAGTTTTCCAGGTTGGCGTAGTAATACTGCGCCGTCAGGTCCTTGGTGACTTTCCAGTCGCCACCGGCGAAGTCGAATTCATTGCTCTCACGGGTGCCACCGGTGGCGGCCAACCCGGTCCGGTCGCTTGAACCCCGTCCCGTGGCATGTTCGATTCGACCTCCGGTGAGGGTCAGGTCCTTGAACTCGCCCGAAGTGATCTGGCCGCCTTCGAAGGTCTGGGGCAGCAGGCGACCGTCGTTGGAGACCAGGATTGGCAGCTTCGGCATCAGTGTGCCCAGGCGCAGTTCGCTTTTCGAGACCTTGACCTTGCCGGTCAGCCCCAGTCGGCTCCACTGGTCGACCGCGCTGTTGTCACTGTCCGAGGGAATCATCGAACTGCCGACGTGCCGCCCCATGCCGCTGTCCAGGGTAATGCCCATCAACCCCAGGGCGTCGACGCCAATACCGATCGTGCCGTCGGTATAACCCGACTTGTAGTCGAGCATGAAACCCTGGGCCCACTCTTCGGTTTTCGAAGGCGCGGCTGTGCCGTCGCGGTTGTCGTTATTGAAGTAGAAGTTGCGCATCCCCAAAGTAGCTTTGCTGTCACTCAGGAAGTCCGCGTGGGCCTGGCTGCCGAGTGCAATAGCGCCCAGTGCAACCGTTAGCGCCGTTTTCTTGTTGCTCATGTATATCGCCCCTTTTTTTGTAGTTTGAAGTTGGGAGCGGACGAGTCCGCGCATGCCATCGGTCAGATGCAAGATTCGAGGGAAGTAAGGGTTGCTCCCGCCATGGCGGCTGCCGGCAAAGTGCGGTGCCTGGGGGAGCGATGTCGTTGAGTTAGAAAACTTTGGGTTAAATACCCAGCACATTGGCGCCAATGCACGGATCGATCCCGCGCTCCAGGCGACGCTGATGGACGATCACGGTGACTTCCATCGAGCCGGTGGTGACTTCGAAGTCGAGGATGTGGCCGCCATAGGCCTGGAAGCTGGCGTCCCCGGCAACACCGTGCATATGAATCGAGGGTTGATCGTTCTTCCAAGCCACGGAGCCGGTAATGCTGGCCATTTCAACGTTGCTGAAGGTCTTGGCGTCGAACTCCTTTTTGTCCTTGTTCCAGAACCCGAACTTGACGATGCCGAAGCCGATACCACTGATGGAGGCGCTCGGGATCTTTTCGGCGATAGCCAGTTTGGTCAGTTCCTTGAAGGCGTTGTCGCCCATGCGCAGGACCATGAGATAACCGGTAGGGGTCTTGGTATAGCGCGGTGTCGCTTCGGTTGCACATTGCATGGGCGCTGTCGTCGCGGTGGTCGCGGTTTCGGCAATGGCCAGTTGAGTGGCCGCCGTGTTAATCATCACGGCGGCGGTCACGGCCAACATCAATTTGCAAAAGCGCTGTTTCGGGTGAAGTTGAACTTGCATGGGGCTTCCTCTGTTTTTGTTGTTGTGGATACTGCGGTTTTTCTGGGCGAGAGCGTCCGTCACCTGTTTTTCAACAGGTGTCAGAGGGGTGGTCGACAGGGGGTGTCAGTTGATGTCGTGGCTGGGTGAGTTACAGCGCATCGCGGCTGCCGACCCCATTAATCAAGCGCGCAATACCCAGCGGATTGCTGTTCTTCAACGCGTCTGGCAGTAAGCTGTCGGGACAATTCTGGTAACACACCGGACGCAGAAAGCGATCGATCGCCAGCGTCCCGACCGAGGTACCCCGTGCATCCGAAGTCGCCGGGTACGGCCCGCCGTGGACCATGGCATCGCAGACTTCCACCCCGGTGGGATAACCGTTGAACAGCACGCGGCCGACCTTCTGTTCCAGCAGGGCCAGAACGTCGCCCAGGGTGTCGAGTTCGGCAGCTTCGACGATCAGGGTGGCGGTCAATTGACCGCGCAAACCGTTCAACGCCTCGAGCAACCCGGCCTGGTCAGCGACTTCGACCACGATGGTGGTCGGGCCAAAGACTTCTTCCTGCAGTAGCTCATCACCCTCGATCAACAGGCCGGCGTCGGCCTTGAACACTTGCGGCTGCGCCTGGTTGCCCTGTTGCCCGGCGCCGGCCAGGTGGGTGATGCCGGGATGGGCGCGAAGGTTGTCCAGGCCGTGGCAATAGCTTTTCAACGCGCCGGCGTTGAGCATCGTTTGCGCGGGTTGTTCGCCCATCAGGCCGGTAAAACGTTCGAGAAAGGCGGAGAACTCCGGTGAGCGGATGCCCAGCACCAGACCGGGATTAGTGCAGAACTGCCCCGCGCCCAACACCACGGAAGCGGCCAGGTCGGTGGCGATTTTCGTACCCCGGACTTTCAGCGCCTGGGGCATCAGCACCACCGGGTTGATGCTGCTCATCTCGGCGAACACCGGGATCGGTTGCGGGCGTGCCGCGGCCATGTCACACAACGCTCGCCCGCCGCGCAACGAGCCGGTGAAGCCCACGGCCTGGATCGACGGGTGCTTGACCAGGGCCTCGCCGACGCTGCCGTAGAGCATGTTGAACACGCCCTCGGGCATGCCGGTTTTGCGCGCGGCGCGAGTGATCGCATCGGCGACATAATCGGCGGTGGCCATATGACCGCTGTGGGCCTTGAACACCACCGGGCATCCCGCGGCGAGGGCCGAGGCGGTGTCGCCGCCGGCGGTGGAGAAGGCCAGCGGGAAATTGCTGGCGCCGAACACCGCGACCGGACCGAGCCCGGTACGGTACTGGCGCAGGTCCGGCCGGGGCAGTGGTTGGCGGTCCGGCAAGGCACGGTCGATGCGCGCGCCATAAAAATCGCCGCGGCGCAGCATCGTGGCGAACAGGCGCATCTGCCCGCTGGTGCGGGACCGCTCGCCCTGGATGCGGCCGGCGGGCAGGGCGGTTTCCCGGCAAACCAGGGCAATGAACGAATCGTCCAGCGCCTCGAGCTCGGTGGCGATGGCGTCGAGGAACCCGGCGCGGCGGGCGGCCGAAAGATTGCGAAAGACCGGGAAGGCCGAGGCCGCTGCTTCGGCGGCCGCATTCACTTCGTCGACTGTTGCCTGATGGAATTGATACGGCAGGGCTTCACCCGTGCTGGCATCGTGGCTCTGCAAGGTGTTCGAGCCTTGTGCCGAACGAGTGCCTGCGATGTAGTTGTGGCCTGAAACTTCAAACATGGAACCTCCTGAAGGGCTGTAAAAATCGGAATCAAGTGAGTCGATAAATCCGTCGGGCGTTGTCATGAAACAGGGCAAGCCGGTCGGCGAGGGAGCGGTCGCGGACGATGGTCTTGAAGCCGTCGAGCACTTCGCCGAGGCTGTTCACTACACCGTCGACCGGGTAATTGCTGGCGAAGGCACAGCGACTGACGTCGAAAATCGAGATGGCATCGTTCACCACCACGCGGTTCGACTCGACAGGCCAGGCCTTGCCCTGGATGCAGATGCCGGAAATCTTCAGCGCGACGTTTGGCTCCCGTGCCAATAGCGCGAGGTTGTCACGCCAGCCGGCCAGGCCTTGCTCCGAACGATCCGCCGGCAGCGCCGTGTGATTGACCACGATGGTCACGTCGGGAAAGTCCCTGGCCAGCTCGGCCGCTTCCGACAAATGCCACCACGGCGCCTGCAACTCGAAGTGCAGGCCGTTTTCCGCCAGTCGGGCATACCCGTCGCGCCAGCGGGGATCACGCATGGAGCCAGGTGCCGCGAAATCTTCACGCCAGGCCTCAAGGCTGGTCACCACGGGTTTGTGACGCACGCCGCGCACCAAGGGGTGATCGCCGTAGAGGCGAAGCAGATCCGCCGCATCTTCCCGATCGAGCCAGACTTGCCCGACCATGGCGGCCAGGGTGGGTTCGTGTAGCGCCAATGACTCGACAAAGCGCACCTCGTCAGCGGGCGTCGCCGGGTCCCATTCACCCTCGATGACCACCGTCTGCACGATGCGATGACGGCCGCTCAACCGCCGATAGTCCGCGGGCAGGAAGTTGCGGCAGATCGACGAGTAATCGCCATAACGAAAGGGCCGCAACGGGCGATCGTTCAGCCACGGGTAGTAGTGCTGTTCGATGTCGAAATAGTGTTGGTGCGCGTCGACGATCGGCAAGTCCGCGTCCTCGCCGCTGGCCAGGAAATGCGCGCGCCAGTCGAAGGTGGAGACGTCATTCATGGGGTTGCTCCAGACGATAAAAGCGCCGGGCGTTGTCGGCGAACACCGCTTCCTGTACCGCACGACCCAAGGGCGCGAGCATCGCCGCCATGCCATCGGCAATCGTGTCGTAGGAGGCGCGCAATCCGGCAACCGGGAAGTTGCTGGCGAACATGCAGCGCTCGGGACCGAAGATTTCCAGCGCCGTCAGGACCACAACCCGGTTGTCGTCGTAGTTCCAGGGAGAATCTTTCAGGCCGAACTCCGACAGCTTGATCTGCACATTGGGTTGCAAGGCCAGTGCTTCCAGGCCCTTGCGCCAGCGCGCCATGCCTTGCGGGCTGCGGTCCCAGGCGAACCCGGTGTGGTTCAGGGCGATCTGGATCTGCGGAAATATCGCCGCCACTTCAGCCGCTTCGACCAGGTGCCAGGGCGGTACGCGCAGGTCCCACGACAGGCCGTGTTCAGCCAGCCGCGAAAAGCCCTCCAGCCATTTCGGGTCCTGCATGGTTCCCCTGGCGCCGGCAATCGACACGTCCGGCGACGCCGAGGTGACCGGCTTCGAACGTATGCCTTTGACCAATGGCCGGGCCGCCTGGGCCGCGAGAATCTCGGCGCTGTCTTCGCGGTCGAACCAGGCGTGGGCGACGATGGCATTCGGGAAGCCATAACGTGCGTGCACCTGTTCTAGCCAGCGGGTCTCGGCGACCTGCTCGTCGCGCGCGCGCTCGGCCTCGACGTGCACCGTGCCCACCAGCCGTTGTCTTTCGGTCAGGGCGAGGAAGTGTTCTGGCAGGAAATCACGGCACAGGCTGTGATAGTCGCCGAGAAAGAATTCCTCGTGATACTCGTTCTGCAGCCAGGGGTAGCGACCGTTGCCCAGGTCCCACAGGTGATGGTGGGCATCGACAATCGGCAGCGCATCCACGGCCGCAAGATTCGGCAGGCCGTTGCGTTCATGCAGGGTGATCATGGGGTCGTCCCTTGCTCAGCGCGACGCGGCGAATTGGGAAGGGCTGAGCACGCCGTCTTCGACTTCGCCGGCGGCGGCCGCTACGGCCTTGGCCTGCACGCGGCTGCGCAGTTTGGCCACGTTCACCACCACCCGGGTGTGGGCGGCGGTCGCCACCAGCTCGACGTCATCGCGCACCTCGACATTGAACGTGACGCTGCGACCCTCGACCCGGGTGACCGTCGCCACGATGCTCACCGACATGCCCAGCAGCGTTGCGCCGACATGCCGGATATCGACTGCCGCACCGACGGTGTTCTCACCCTCGTCGAGGAAGGTCAGCAGATAGTCCAGGCAGGTTTGTTCGATGTCGTTCACCAGGCGTGGCGTGGCATAGATGCGCAAGTCCTCGCCCAGGAAGGAGATGGTGCGTTCCTGGTCGACGATCAGGTGGCGTTCGGTGGCGGCGATACCGGCTTCCAGCGTGGAAAAATTCATGTGCAACCTCGTGTTTGAAAGTGCCGACAGTCGAAACGACGACCGTCGGCCGGGATGGCATAGGATGATTTATTTAGTGGGCAGGAAACCGATGGAGATCCATGGCACGGCGATCAGCACGCCCAAGGCGACGACCAGCGCCCCGAGGTACGGCCAGACCCGGCGCATCGCACCGCTGGGGTCGACCTTGGCAATGGCGCAGGCGGCGTAGAAGCCCACGCCAAAGGGCGGGGCGAACAGACCCAGGCCCATGGCGAAGATGGCGACCATGGCGTAATGCACGTCGTGGATGCCCATGGCCTTGGCAATAGGGAACAGCAGCGGCCCGAACAGCACGATGGCCGGGATGCCCTCCAGAAAACTGCCCAGCAGGATGAACGCCACGGCGGAAATGATCAGGAAACCCAGCGCACCCCCCGGCACCGTCGACATCACTTGCGCCAACTGATGGGAGAAGCCCGACTGGGTCAGGGCCCAGGCCATGGCGGTCGCACTGCCGATGATGATCAGGATCGCGCCGGACAACGATGCGGTGCTGACCAGGATCGGATACAGGCGGCGCCAGTCGAAGCAGCGGTAGCACAGCAGGCCAACGATAAAGGTATAGGCGACGCCGATGGCAGCGACTTCGGTAGCGGTGGCGACGCCTTCGACCACCGCGGTGCGGATCACAAAGGGCAACGCCAGGGCCGGCACCGCGACCAGCAGCGAGCGCACGATTTCCTTGCCCGAAGCGCGCTTGCCGGTGGAGGCCTCGCCTTTGCGGTTTTTCCACCAGATCACCGCCGCCATGGCGATTGCGCCCACCACTGCGGGCATGAAGCCACCGGTGAACAGGGCAGAGATCGACACGCCGGTCACCGAGCCGATGGTGATCAACACCAGGCTTGGCGGGATGGTTTCCGACATCGCCCCGGAGGCGTTGAGCATCGCCACCAGTTCGTTTTCATCTTCGCCACGCTTCTTCATTTCCGGAAACAGCGCCGGGGCGATGGCGGCCATGTCGGCAGCTTTCGACCCGGAAATACCGGAGATCAGGTAAATGGCACCGATCAGCACGTAGGACAGGCCGCCACGCACATGGCCGATCAACGAACACAGGAAATTGATCATCGCCCGGGCCATGCCCATGGCTTCGATCAATGCGCCCAAGAATACAAACAGCGGGATCGCCAGCAGGATCAGGCTGGCCATGCCTTCGTCCATCCGGCCCACCACCAGGCTAAGGGGCGTGCCGGTCATGGTCGACAGGTATGCCACGGTGGCCAGGCCGAACGCGACCATGATCGGCACGCCGATGATGATCATCGCCATCACGCCGATCATGAAGAAGATGACCAGGTTCCAGTTGCCCATCAGCAGCAGGGGGCCTTCCGCCACCCACAGCAATCCGCCGAGGGAGGCGAGCATCGCCACCGACACCGAGAAGTCGATCAACCGCGCACTGGTCAGCAGGCGGGCGACACAGGTCATCAGCATCAGGCTCAGGCCCACCGCGATGGCCGACACGCGAAAGGCGTTGGGAATTTCCAGGGCGGCGGTGGTGATGATCCATTCGTCGCTGACGTACTCCCAGGCCGGGGTGAATAGCAGCCCGATGAAGGTGATCACGATCACCGCGCCGAGGGTGTCGACGAAGGCGCGTTTCTCCACGGGCAGCCGCGCAATGAACGAGGTGAGGCGCATATGCTCGCCCCGGCGCATTGCCACCACCGAGCCGAGCATGGCCAGCCAGAGGAACAGCAGCGAGGCCAGTTCGTCGCCCCAGACAATGGGCTGGTTGAGCACGTAGCGCGAGAACACGTTGCAGAACAACAACACGACTTCGACCACCACCAGCAACGCTGCGCTGCCTTCGGTCAGCCAGCGCAGGCCGGTGTCGAGTGCGCGACCGAGACGAAAGGTGGCGGCGCGCGGGCTGAGTCCTTCAGCGGGAGAAATATCCGTCATTGGCAGTTCGTTTTTCATGACCTTGTCTCCGGCTTAGGACAGTTGACCCGCGTACTGCTCGAGCAAGCTCCAGGCTTCGTCGCCGTACTTTTCCTTCCATTGGGTGTAGAAACCTTTCGATTGCAGGTCGGCCCTGAATAGTGCGCGGTCGACCTTGTTGAAGCTGATGCCATGGGCAGTCAGCGACGGTTCGAGGCTGGCGTTGAGGTCGATCACCTGTTGGCGCTGGACCAGTGCCGCGGCGTTGATCTGGCGGGAAACGATTTCCTGCACATCCGCCGGCAGTTTCGGAAAAGTCTTGCCCGAGGCGACGATCCAGAAGCCGCCCCAGATGTGGTCGGTCATCGAGCAGTACTTCTGCACTTCGTAGAAACGCGCGGACTCGACCACCACCAGCGGGTTTTCCTGGCCGTCGACCACTTTGGTCTGCAACGCCGAGTAGGTTTCGTTGATGCTGATGCCGGTCGGGGAGGCGCCCAGCGCGCTGAACATGGAGGTCCACAGCGGGCTGACCAGCACTCGCAGTTTGAAGCCGGCCAGGTCTTGCGGGGTGAAGATCGGCCGTGTCGAGCTGGTGATCTGGCGGAAGCCGTTGTTCCACACTTTTTCCATCGGGATCAGACCGACCTTGGCGGTCTTGGCGCGCACGTACTCGCCGAGCTTGCCGTCCAGGGCGGCCCAGACGCTGTCGTAGTCCTTGAAGGCAAACGGCATGCTTTCAATGGACATGGCGGGCACCAGGGTGGAGAGAATCGCGCCGGGCAATGGGATGAAGTCGATCGCCCCGGCACGCACCTGGGACAACATGTCGGTGTCGCCGCCCATGGCGCCGTTGGCGTATACCTGCAGGTCCACCGCGCCGTTGGTTTCGGTCTTGATGGCGAGCGATGCGGCCTTCATCTGGATGTTCAGCGGGTGGGTGTCGGGCAGGCTGCTGGTGTAGCGCAGCACGATGGGTTTGGTCGCGGCGAAGACGCTGGAGGGCAGCAGGTTGGCGGCGAATGCACCGCCCACGGTGATGCCCGCTGACATTAGAAATGATCGGCGGCTGACGGCCTCGGTCAAGATACGGCTCATGATGTTCACCTTGTTATTGTTGTTGTTCTGACCTGTGGGAGCGAGCTTGCTCGCGATGGTCGTTAACGATGACGCGGGCTTTCTGGTTGAACGCGGCGCTCTCAGGTCCATCGCGAGCAAGCTCGCTCCTACAGGGGATCAGGATCGGGATCGGGTTCAGGTGTTGTGGCGGCTCAGGACGCCAGCGCCACCACCGCCCGGGTTCGAATCAGCTCATCAATCTCATCTTCCGCATAACCACTTTCCTTCAACACTTCGCGGGTGTGTTCGCCGAGCAGCGGTGCGTGGCGACTGGCCGGCGGTGCGGCGCCGTCCATGTCGGAGAAGTGAATCGGCAGGCCCATGCCGCGTACCCGGCCTTCGGTGGGGTGTTCGGTCTCGACGACCATGCCCCGGGCGATGGTTTGCGGGTGGGCCAGCGCTGCGGCGATGTCCAGGACCGGCCCGGCAGGCAGGCCGAGGTCGTCGAACAACACCATCCATTCATCCGTGGTGCGCGCCACTAGCACTTCGTTGAGGATTTCCACCAGGGCCAGGCGGTGCTCCATGCGCAACGCATTGCTGGCGAAGCGTGGATCGGCTTTGAGTTGGGGAACGGCCAGGGCCTCGACCAGTCGCTCGTAGTTGGCCTGGTTGGCGGCGCCGATGTTGATCCAGCCGTCGGCGGTGCGAAATACCTGGTACGGCGCGCTGGTGGAGTTGGCCGAACCCATCTTCGGCAGGATGGTGCCATCGGCGAAGTACGCGGCCGCCGGCCAGTACATCTGTTGCAGACCGGCTTCGAACAACGAGGTGTCGACCATCTGCCCCAGGCCGGTTTTCTGCTTGGCGGCGTAGGCGGCGCAGATGCCGAGGGCGGCGAGGATGCCGGAGTTGATGTCGGCCACGGGCGAGCCGGCCTTGACCGGTTCGCGCCCGGCTTCACCGGTCATGCTCATCATGCCGCTCATGCCCTGGGCGATCAGGTCGAAGCCGCCTTTCTCGCCGAACGGCCCGCTGCGCCCGTAACCGGAGATCGCGCAGTAGATCAGCCCGGGGTTGATCACTTTGAGCGCTTCATAGCCCAGGCCGAATTTCTCCATGGTGCCGGCCCGGTAGTTTTCCGTGACCACGTCGGCCTCCAGCAACAGGCGGCGCAACACGTCGCGGCCACCGTCGGTCTTCAGGTTCAGGCCGATGCCACGCTTGTTGCGGTTGACCACCATGAACGAGGCGGATTCGCCGCTGGCCATGATCGGCGAGAAGCGGCGCGAATCATCGCCGTCCGGGACTTTCTCGACTTTCACCACGTCGGCGCCCATGTCGGCCAGCATCATCCCGCACACCGGGCCGGACATGATGTGAGCCAGTTCTACAACGCGCATGCCTGTCAGCGGTCCCATGTCATTTCCCCTTGAACTGTGGTTTGGCTTTCGCGATGAAAGCATTCAGGCCGATCTGAAAATCTTCGGTGTCGTAGCAGGCGTAACTGCGGTCGACTTGCTCGGCGGTGGGTGCAACACCGGCTTCTAGCTGGCGTGCGGCCTGGCGATGCCAGCGGGCGACGAGGGGCGCGCCGGTGACAATGCGTCTGGCGGTGGCGAGGGTCTCGGCTTCGACCTCGGCGTCTGCCACGACGCGGGTCACCAGGTTCTTCACGTAGGCGTCGTTAGCGTCGAGAATGCGGCCTTCGAGCAGGATTTCCAGGGTGGTCGAGCGTCCGGCCAGCGCGACCAGCCCGGCCATTTCGTCGTAAGACATGACCAGGCCGAGCTTGCCGACCGGCGCACCGAAGCGACTGGAAGTGCCGCAGATGCGCAGGTCACACAGCGCGGCGATTTCCAGGCCGCCGCCGACGCATACGCCGTGGATCATGGCGACCACCGGGTGCGGGCACTCGACAACGGCGCGCATGGCGGCAGAGGTGACCTCGGCATACACCCGGGCTTGAGCCTGGTTGGCGCGCACGGTCGGGAACTCGCCAACATCGGCGCCAGCGGCAAAGGCCTGTTCGCCGGCGCCGCGCAACACCACGCAGCGCACGCTGGCGTCAGCGGCAAGCTCGGTCATGACATCACCCAGGTCCTGCCACATGGACAAGGTCAGGGCGTTCATTTTTCCCGGGTGGCTGAGGGTGACGATGGCAATGGCGTCTTGCCGTTCGATAAGGACAGTGGGGGTCATGATGGTGCCGCTGGCGTCGAATCTCGGTTCGACGATGCGGCTGCCTCCTGTTTTATTGTTGTGGGATAGCGGCTGTTTACAGTGACTGCTGGAGCATCGACAGGTAGTCCGCGGACGAGGCTTCCCGGGGGTTGGTCTTGTGGCTGTGATCGTGCAACGCGTCTTCGACGATCCCGGCAAACAGGCTTTCGTCGACGCCGATGTCACGCAGGCGGGTCGGCAGGCCCAGGCGGCGGGTCATGTCCTCGATGGCCGTTCCGATATTCGCACCAGCCTCCAGGCCCATGGCGTGGCGCAGGCGTTCGAGCTTGCGTTCATCGCGAACCGTGGGTGCGTTGGCGTTGAAGTCCACCACCGCTGGCAGGAAGATCGCGTTCAAGGTGCCGTGATGCAGCTTCGGGTTGATCCCGCCCAAGGCGTGGGACAGGCTGTGCACACAGCCCAGGCCCTTTTGGAACGCGAGGGCGCCCTGCATCGAGGCACTCATCATGTTCATCCGCGCTTCGCGGTCACCCGGTTCGGTAGTGGCGCGCTCGATGTGTTCCCAGGCGCGCCACAGGCCATCGAGGGCGATGCCGTCCGCCGCGGGGTTGAAGGCCGGCGCCATGAAGGTCTCGATGCAATGGGCGATGGCGTCCATACCGGTGGCGGCGGTGAGCATGGGCGGCAGGCCCAGGGTCAGCTCGGGGTCGCAGATGGCCACGCGTGGCACGACATAAGGTGAGATTACGCCCACTTTACGGCCATCGTCGAGGATCAGGATGGCGCCACGCCCGACTTCGCTGCCGGTGCCGGCGGTGGTCGGAATCGCGATCAGAGGGGCGGTGGCCGAGGTGATGCGATCCAGCCCGCCTTCGATCACCGCGAAGCTTTGCAGCGGGCCGTCATGGGTGGCGCAGACAGCGACGCCCTTGGCCAGGTCGATGGAAGAACCGCCGCCGACGGCGATGATGCCATTGCACTCGCCGAGGTGGTATTGCGCCACGGCTTGGCGCACGACGTGTTCGTTCGGGTTGGGCGGGGTGGCATCGAAAATCGAGGGGGTATGTGCGGCGCCCAGGGCGGCGATGACTTTGTCGACGATACCGGCATTGCGTACACCAACGTCGGTGACGATCAGCGGACGAGTGATGCCGGCGCGTTCGGCTTCCGAGGCCAGTTGCTGCAGGCTGTCGTAGCCGAACTGGATCTTGGTGACGTAATTGATGAGGGACATGATTCACCACAAGTTATACAGGATTGTTGTTGTCGCAATCGGCTGGGTGGCAGGAGGGCTGTCGCGCTCTGGTCAAACCCATTGCATTGCCTGGTTGTGGAGTGGACTATAGGGCCGTCGTGGCGAGCCCCGATACTGACAACTTTCGATACCTCTATAACTTTTAGTTAAGCCTGATGACGCCCTCACTGAACTCGATCATGTCCCGGCTGCACGTCAAGCAGCTGCGTTTATTGATAGCCCTGGATGAGCACGGCTCCTTGCTGGGCGCGGCCAAACAGGTCGCACTGACCCAGCCCGGTGCCAGCAAGGCGCTGCAGGAAATCGAAACCACCTTTGGCACCTCGCTGTTCACCCGAACTAACCGCGGGCTAGAGCCAAACGATGCCGGACGCTCGGTGATTCGTTATGCGCGGCTGATCCAGACCGACCTTGCGCACCTGCGTGAAGAGATCATCGGGATCATGAGCGGCGAGGGCGGACGGGTGGCGGTCGGCACCATCATGGGCGCCGTGCCTTTATTGACCACGGCGATCAGCCGGGTGATTGCCGATCACCCGAAGCTGTCCATCGAAATCGTCGAAGACACCAGCGCCGCGCTGCTCGGCCAGCTGGATTCCGGGCGGCTGGACCTGGCGATCTGCCGCACCACCGTCAGCACCACGCCCTACTTGTATGAGAGCGCGACCTTCGTCGAGGAAACCCTGGCGGTGATCGCCAGCACCCAGCATCCGTTCGCCTATGCCAGGCAGCTGTCCCTGAAGGATCTGGTTGATTACCGCTGGGTGGTCTATCGCGCCAACATGCCCATGCGCCTGCTGCTGGAACGGGAATTCCACGAGGCCGACTTGCGCTTCCCGGTGCACCTGCTGGAGACGACCTCGGCCTTCGCGACGTTGTCGCTGCTCCAGGAAAACCCGACCCTGGTCGCACTGGTGTCGACTGACGTGGCGAAATTCTGCACCGGCTATGGCTTTACTACCACGCTACCGTTGCCCATTACCTCGCGCAGCGAACCCTATGAGCTGGTGTCGCGCAAAGGCGTGCCCGACTCGCCGGCCGCCAGACTGCTGCGCGAGGCCTTGCTCAATCCTCCCCGTTGAACGGTCCGGTGCGCCGGCGTGCACTTTTATAAAGCCCCGACCCATCCCGCTGCACTATGGGAAGGCAAAACCGCGAAGGTTCATCTGTGTGCCCTTGTATCGCCAAGCGCCGGATACGCGGGCCTGAAGCGCTGTCCACAGGTTCTGGCACAATCGCTGCATAGCCGTTGACAGGCCCGCCGCGAATACAGTCGAGTGGGCAGCCCCCTCGGTCAACGACGATCGATTCGTGGGCAACATCGGTGAATCAGGCATAGACGTCTGGTTTCAACACCGCAAAAGAACAGGCAAAGACGCCTGGAACCGCAAGGTTTCAGGCGTTTTTTTTTGCATTTTTGAACCGTGACGGGCGTGAGCCGGGTACTACTTATGAATTCCAATGTTGCCGCGTTGAACAAACTGCAAACGCTGATCGTGATCGGCAATGGCATGGTCGGACATCATTGTGTCGAACAGCTGATCGAGCGCGGTGCCCTCGATCACTATCGGCTGCACGTGTTCAGCGAGGAGCCGATGCGCGCCTACGACCGTGTGCACCTTTCCGAGTATTTCACCGGCCGTGATGCCGAGTCGCTGGCGTTGTCCGACGCAGCGCTGTACCAGACCCCGGGCGTCACCCTGCACCTGGGCGTGCCGGTGCTGGAAATCGACCGCGCCCGTCGCCAGGTGATCACCGCGCAAGGTTGCGTCGCCTACGACAAGCTGGTGCTGGCGACGGGCTCCTATCCCTTCGTGCCACCCATCGAAGGCGCCGAGGGCGACTCGCGCCTGGTTTACCGCACCCTTGAAGACCTCGACGCGATCCGTGCAGCGGCCGCCAATGCCCGCCGCGGCGTGGTGGTCGGCGGTGGCCTGCTCGGACTTGAAGCTGCCAACGCCCTGAAAAGCCTGGGCCTGGAAGCCCATGTGGTGGAGTTCGCCCCGCGCTTGATGCCGGTGCAGCTGGACGAGATGGGTGGCCTGGCGCTCAAGTCGCAGATCGAACGGCTGGGCGTCGGTGTGCACCTGTCCCGCGCCACCCAATCGATCAGTGCGGGCCAGGACTACCGCTACCGCATGAATTTTGCCAACGACGAATTCCTCGAAACCGACCTGGTGGTGTTCTCCGCCGGTATCCGTGCGCAAGATGCGCTGGCCCGTCAATGCGCGCTGGAGATCGGTCCGCGCGGTGGCGTGGTGATTGACGACCATTGCCTGAGCATCGACCCGAACATCTACGCGATCGGCGAGTGCGCCTCCTGGAACGGCAGCCTGTTCGGCCTGGTCGCCCCCGGCTACCAGATGGCGCGCAGCGTCGCGGCGCGGTTGTGCCATGAGGTGGCGGAGCCGTTCACCGGCGCCGACATGTCGACCAAGCTCAAACTGCTGGGGGTCGATGTCGGCTCCATCGGCGACGCCCACGGCAACACGCCGGGCGCGCGCAGCTATCAGTTCATCGACGAAACCAGCGCCAGCTATCGCCGCCTGGTGGTGGATGCCAGCGGCAAACACGTGCTCGGCGCGGTGCTGGTCGGCGACAACAGCTACTACGACACCCTGCTGCAATACATGCAGAACGCCATTGCGCTGCCTTCTGAGCCGGCCAGCCTGATTCTGCCGTCGTCCGAAGGCGCGCCGACCCTGGGTCCGGGCGCGTTGCCCGAGTCGGCCACGGTGTGCTCGTGCCACAACGTGACCAAGGGTTCCATTTGCTCGGCCATCGACGGTGGCTGCTCCGACCTCGGCCTGCTCAAGGCGCAGACCAAGGCCTGCACCGGTTGCGGCGGTTGCGCCGGGCTGCTCAAGCAGGTGTTCGAGCATGAACTGATCGCCCGTGGCGTCAGCGTCGACAAGAGCCTGTGCGAACACTTCGCCTACACCCGTCAGGAGCTGTACGCCCTGGTGCGGGTAGAAGGGGTCATCACCTTCGAAGAACTGCTGGCCAAACACGGCCGTGGCCACACCGGGTGCGATGTGTGCAAGCCGGCGGTGGGTTCGATCCTCGCTTCGTGCTGGAACCAGCCGATCATGGACGCCTCGCTGGTGCCGTTGCAGGACACCAACGACACCTTCATGGCCAACATGCAGAAGAACGGCACCTACTCGGTGGTGCCACGCATTCCCGGTGGCGAAATCAGCGCCGACAAACTGATCGCGATCGGCGTGGTGGCGAAGAAATACGACCTCTACACCAAAATCACCGGCGGCCAGCGCATCGACCTGTTTGGTGCGCAGTTGCACGAGTTGCCGGACATCTGGGCCGAGCTGATCGAAGCCGGTTTCGAAACCGGGCACGCCTACGGCAAATCCACCCGCACGGTGAAGTCCTGCGTCGGCAGCACCTGGTGCCGTTATGGCGTACAGGACAGCGTGCAGATGGCCCTGACCATCGAGGACCGCTACAAGGGCCTGCGCTCGCCGCACAAGCTCAAGTTCGCCGTCTCCGGCTGCACCCGTGAATGCGCCGAGGCACAAAGCAAAGACGTCGGTGTGATCGCCACCGAGAAAGGCTGGAACCTCTACATCGCCGGTAACGGCGGCATGCGTCCGCGCCACGCCGAGCTGTTCGCCACCGACCTCGACGATGCGACCCTGATCCGCTACATCGACCGCTTCCTGATGTTCTACATCCGCACCGCCGACAAACTGCAGCGCACCTCGGTCTGGCGTGAAAGCCTGGAAGGCGGCCTGGATTACCTCAAGGACGTGATCATCAACGACAGCCTGGGCCTGGGCGCCGAACTCGAGTCGCAGATGCAACTGGTGGTCAATCGCTACGAATGCGAATGGGCCAACGCCCTCAAGGACCCGGAAAAACTCAAGCGCTTTCGCACCTTCGTCAACGATAAACGCCCGGACCCGGACATCCACTTTGTCCAGGAACGCGGCCAGCGGCGCCCGATCATGGCCGCCGAACTCAACCTTATCCCTGTTATCGAGGAGATTGCCTGATGAGCCAGTCCAATACCCAACGCATCGATTCCCTGGAAAACCCCGAGGCCTGGCAAACGGTGTGCGAGCAACGGGACCTGGTCAGCAACTCCGGCGTGGTGGTCTGGCTCGACGGCGCACAAGTGGCGCTGTTCTACCTGCCAAGCGTTCACGGCAAGACCCTGTACGCCATCGACAACCACGACCCGCAATCCGGGGCGAACGTCATCGGTCGCGGCCTGGTCGGCAGTATCAAGGGTGACTTGGTCGTCGCCTCGCCGATCTACAAGCAGCACTTTCGCCTGGAAGACGGCAGTTGCCTGGAATACCCGCAGCAGCGGCTGCGGGTGTGGCCGGTGCGCTTGAATGACGGCGTGGTGGAGGTGGGGGTGGTTTGATGCCACGCTCCTTGGGGTCAGGGCGCAACAGTATCGGAGGCACTTATGAAAACAGCCGCACAGTTACTCAAGCTGAAGGTCGTGCAAAATCGCCAGGTGCATAGCATCGCGCCCGACGTGATGGTCCTTGAAGCGCTGAAGATCATGGCCGAAAAGAACGTCGGTGCGCTGCCGGTCATTGAAGACGGGCAGGTGGTGGGCGTGATCAGCGAGCGCGACTACGCACGCAAGGTGGTGCTGCAGGGACGCTCGTCGGTCGGCACCCCGGTCAGGGCCATCATGAGTGCGCCGGTGGTCACGGCGGACAGCCAGCAAAGCATCGAGCGTTGCATGGCGGTCATGACCGACAGTCACCTGCGCCATCTGCCGGTGGTGGAGGGCGGTGAACTGATCGGGCTGTTGTCGATCGGTGACCTGGTCAAGGAAGCCATCGTTGAGCAGGCCGATTTGATCCGGCAACTGGAGCACTATATTCGCGGGCACTGATCGGCCCGGCGCCAGGGTGTGGGGCTTTCTTGATCGGTGTCAACCGGGTGGGGCGTCCGGCTGTGTAGTCTGCAGAGACACACCGCCAGTGGCGCTCATCATGATCTATCCGCTGATTCTGACCCTGCATCTGTTTGCCGCCCTGATCTTCATCGGCACGGTATTCTTCGAAGTGCTGTTTCTGGAAAGCATCCGCAAACAGCTGCCGGCCAGAGTGATGCTGCTGGTCGAGCAGGGGATCGGCCGCAGGGCCCGCAGCTTGATGCCGTGGGTGCTGCTGGTGTTGTTCGGCGCGGGGCTGGGCATGGTCTGGCTGCGCTACCTGCCAGCCCTCGCGGCACCCCTGGCGTCATCGTTCGGCACCTTGCTGGCGTTGAAAATCGCGGTCGCCGCCAGCGTGCTCCTGCATTTCCTGACAGCCATGTTCCTGTTCAGGAGCGGCCGGATGAATGCGCGCTACTTGCGCTTCATCCACGCCAGCCTGTTCTGCCACATGGTCGTTATCGTGCTGCTCGCCAAAGGTATGTTCTACCTGACATGGTGATCGCCAAGGGCACAAACTCGGTGGGCTCCACCGATCCCCTGTAGGAGCCGCCACTTCGCTTGCGCTTGATGCAAATCAAGGAGCATTGACCCTCAAGCCCGGACACTGTGATTCGCAGCCCGTCACGGAGCCCCGTCATGCTCGATTTCTTTCACGATCCAGGCGAGATCGCCCGGTGCGATCAGGGCGTACTCGACCCCAACTGCCATGCCGACACGCAAAAATTCCACGCAGGCATCGGCTCGCTGGACCTGTTGCGGGCCTTGCGCGTCAGTCGCCAGAAGCGCCGTCCGCTGGCCCTGAACGTGCAGCTGCCGTCCAGGCTCAAGCCTGCGTTCTGTTCCCCGCGGGAAATCGCTTGCGAGCACGGCGGTATCGAGCAATATCTTCAGCGCCTGGAGAAGGAAATCGACCTCGTGGGCTGCCACCTGGGAGCAGAGCAGCGGGTCGAGCAGTTTCATCTGGGCGGCGCCACCCCCACCATCGTTCATCTGCAGCGACTGATGGGGCATCTGCGCGGCCGGTTCAACTTTCTCGAACATGAGTGCGGCGACTACAGCGTCGAGGTGGATCTTCACCATACCGATTGGTCGACCATGGGCGCGTTGCGCGACCAGGGCTTCAACCACGTCAGCATCGGCGTTCCGGATATCGACAGCGACAGCGACATGTCGGTGGCCTGCTACCAGAACCCGGCGCCGATTCATTCACTGATCGATGCTGCGCGCACCTTCGGCTTTCGCTCGATCAACGTCGACCTGGGGTTCGGTCATGCCTGGCAGACCCCGGACAGTTTCGCCCAGAAGCTGGCGACCATTATCGAGCTGGAGCCGGACAGGCTGATGGTGTTCGACTATGCCCGGCCACCTCGACGTTACCGGCCGATGCCCGGCGCCAGGGGCAGGGCGCTGTGCAGCCAGGAGGATAAAGGCGCGATGCGCCAGATCTGCTTCGACCAATTGATTGGCGCGGGCTATCACTACATCGGCCTCGGGCAGTTCGTGCGGCCCGACGATGACCTGGCGATCGCCCAGGAGCGAGGCCGGCTACGGCGCACCTGCGACGGTTTCAGCCGTCACGGCTATTGCGATCATCTCGGGTTCGGTTCGGGCGCCATCAGTCAGCTCGACGACCTGTATACGCAAAACGCCGACGAGGTCGAACCTTACCAGCAGCATCTGGACAGCGGGCAGTTGCCGACGGCCCGGGGCTGGCGCGTTGAGGCGGGGGATCAGATCAGGCATCGGGTCATGGAGCGGCTGGCCTGTGACCTGGAGCTGGATATCCGTGCCATCGAGCGCCGTTACGGCCTGGTCTTTTCCAGGTATTTTTCCTCGATTTGGCCATTGCTCGAACAATTGGGTCATGATGGGTTGATCGAGCTGTCGGACCGTTTCATCAGCATTCTTCCCGCCGGTCGGCCGGACGTGGATGCCATCTGCAACCTGTTTGAAAAGGGGTCAAGCGCAGCATGGCATTGACCCACCTGCGAGTAGATTGATCATGAAGCCTGCATTCGATTTCAATCGAGCCCTGGTCGAGAAGTATGACCGCCCCGGGCCGCGCTATACCTCGTACCCCACCGCGCCACAGTTTCACCAGGCGTTTGCCGTGGACGACTATCAAATGGCCGCGCGGGCCAGCAACCAGGTGGCTGTGCCCAAGCCGTTGTCGGTGTACATCCACATCCCGTTCTGCAAAAGCCTGTGTTATTACTGCGCCTGCAACAAAATCATCACCCAGAAGACCCATCGTGCCGTCGAGTACCTGAAGTACCTCAAGCGGGAAATCGCGATGCAGGCCGCCTTGTTCGACGGCAGCCGCAAACTCACGCAACTGCACCTGGGCGGCGGCACACCGACCTACCTGACCAGCGAACAGCTGGCGGACCTGATGGACTGCCTGCACCAGGCGTTCAACCTGGACGACAGCGACTACCATGAGTTTTCCATCGAGGTCGATCCGCGCACCATCAGCACCGAACAGATCCAGTCGCTGCGCCAACTGGGCTTCAATCGCCTGAGCTTCGGGGTGCAGGACTTCGACCCGGACGTGCAGGCTGCGGTCAATCGTACCCAGAGCGAAGAACAGATCTATGCGCTGGTCGCCGCCGCTCGCGAGGCGCGATTCAAGTCGGTTAGCGTCGATCTGATCTACGGCCTGCCCTTGCAGACCGTGGCCAGTTTCGATGTGACCCTGGGCAAGATCATTGCCCTGCGCCCGGACCGGATCGCCGCCTACAGCTACGCCCACCTGCCGCAAATGGTGCGTGCGCAACGCTTGATCCGCCGGGAAGACATGCCACCGCCGGAGCGCAAGCTGGAGTTGCTGGAGCTGACCATCCGCCGGCTGACCGCGGCCGGTTATGTCTATATCGGCATGGATCACTTCGCCTTGCCGGACGACGAACTGGCCCTGGCCCGCGTCAACGGCACCCTGCAACGCAACTTCCAGGGCTATTCGACCCATGCCGACTGCGATCTGATCGGCCTCGGCGTGTCGTCGATCGGCAAGGTCGGCGACAGCTACAGCCAGAGCGTCAAGGAGCTTTCGCAGTACTACGCCCGAATCGATCAGGGCCTGTTGCCGGTGCATCGGGGATACCGCTTGAACGCCGACGACTTGCTGCGCCGCGAGGTGATCAGCGACCTGATGTGCCACGGCCGGATCGATTTCGGCAAGTTCGAGACCCAGCATGGCATCTGTTTTACCGAGTATTTTGCCGAAGCGCTGGCGCAGCTGGACGAGCATGTGCGCGATGGATTGCTGGAGATCCATCACGATGCCCTGGTGTTGTTGCCCCAAGGGCACTTGATGATGCGCAGTGCCGCGATGGCGTTTGACGCCTATCTGGGGGGCGAGCAGAAAGGCCAGTTTTCACGCACGGTCTGAGGTGTCTGGAGCAGGCCCCGGCACGGACTTCACGCAAGTTGATCTCAATCAAGGGCAGGGGGCGCAACGCTCCCTAACATGACCGAAAGCCCTCTTGATTTCGGCCAGCCCATGACCCTCCACCAGCCATCGATCCATCGCCACTTGCGCAGCCTGCGCGAGTGGTGCGTCGGGCTGATGCTCGTATTGATAGCCGCCACCCTCGGCGCGGTACAGGCCAAGGAATACGGGGGCATCGAGCAACAACGCATCGAAAAAACCTTCCCCCTGACCGACTCGGTATCCGCCCCTGAAGGCAAGTTCAAGGTGCGCACACTGTCAACGGCCGGCGCCATCACCGGTTACGTGTTCCAAAGCCTGGACGTGGTGGATATTCCGGCCTACTCGGGCAAGCCGATCAACACCCAGGTGATCCTCGACCCGGCGGGGGCGATCAAGGATGCCTATGTCCTCGAGCACCACGAACCGATCCTGCTGATCGGGATTCCCGAAGCAAAACTCCACGCCTTCAGCGCCAAGTACAAGGACATCAACGTCAGCCAGCGGGTGGTCGTCGGCCACTCCAGCGACCCGAACGCGGTCACCGTGGATGCCATAGCCGGCGCGACCGTCACGGCGATGGTGGTCAACGAGGTGATCATGCGCGCGGCCCACGAGGTGGCCGTATCGCTCAAACTGGTCGAGGACAAGAGCGGCCAGGCGCAGAAACCCGCCACCGTACGCCAGGACTTCTACGAGCCCGCCACCTGGGAACAACTGACCGGCAACGGCGCGATCCGCCGCCTGAACCTGACCCGCGGCCAGGTCGACGCTGCCTTCAAGGGCACCGAAGCCGAAGGGATCGACATCGCCAGTGCCGAACAGGTCGATGACACCTTCATCGAACTCTACGTCGCCGACCTGAATCCGCCGACCATCGGCCGCAACCTGTTGGGCGACAACCAGTACCGTTTCCTCATGCAGGAACTCAAGCCGGGCGAGCAGGCCATCGCCGTGCTGGGCCGTGGGCTGTTCTCCTACAAGGGTTCGGGTTATGTGCGCGGCGGGATCTTCGACCGGGTGCAACTGCGCCAGTTCGGCAACGTCATCAGCTTTCGCGACATGGACCATCAGCGGCTCTCCGACGTCTTCGCCAAGGGCATCCCCGAGTTCGATGAGATGTCGATTTTCATTGTGCGTGAACCGGCCAGGTTCGACCCGGGAGCCGCCTGGACCCTGGAACTGCTGGTGCGCCGTCAGACCGGTCCGGTCAGTGGCACCTTCAGCAGCTTCGAACTGCCTTACCAGATGCCCGAGCCTTACCTGGAACGGCCATTGCCCAGCGCCGAAGAATTGGCAGCCATCGAGGAAGCCGGCCGGCCGATGTGGGTGACCATCTGGTACCAGAAACAGTTTCAGATCATGGTCCTCGGGGCGGCGCTGTTGTTGCTGACGACGATTCTGTTCCTGCAGGACACCTTCACCCGCCGGCCGCACTTTCTGCATTGGCTGCGCCGCGGCTACCTGGTGTTCACCGTGGTGTTCATCGGTTGGTACGCCCTGGGGCAGCTGTCGGTGGTCAACGTGCTGACCTTCGTCCATGCCCTGTTCGAGAACTTCCGCTGGGAACTGTTCCTCACCGATCCGCTGATCTTCATGCTCTGGGTGTTCACCGCCGCGAGCATCCTGTTGTGGGGCCGTGGCGTGTTCTGCGGCTGGCTGTGCCCGTTCGGCGCCTTGCAGGAATTGATCAACGAAGCCGCGCGCAAGCTGAAGATTCCCCAATATGAACTGCCGTTCGCGGTCCATGAGCGGCTGTGGGCGATCAAGTACATCATCCTGCTGGCACTGTTCGGCGTCTCCCTGGAGTCGATGACCACGGCTGAACTGTTCGCTGAAGTGGAACCCTTCAAGACCGCCATCACCTTAAGGTTCGACCGCCAGTGGTGGTTCGTGCTCTACGCGGTGGCGCTGCTGGTCATCAATATCTTCACCCGCAAAGTCTATTGCCGCTACATCTGCCCCTTGGGCGCGGCGCTGGCGATCCCCACCAAACTGCGGCTGTTCGACTGGCTCAAGCGTCGCAAGGAGTGCGGCGACCCTTGCCAACTCTGCGCCAAGGAATGCGAGATCCAGGCAATCCATCCCGATGGCCGGATCAATGCCAACGAGTGCCACTACTGCCTCGATTGCCAGATGACCTGGAACAACGATCACAAATGCCCACCGCTGATCAACAAACGCAAGAAACAACGCGGCAAGGCCGCACCGGTGAGCGCGCAACTCATACCTGTCGTGGAAGTGACGGCTGAACCCGGCGAGCACACGTCCCCAGTGACTGTTTTTATTCCTTCAAGGAGCACCTCATGAACGACACAGAAACCAAAGAACCAGCGCAACCGACCGGCCTGAGCCGGCGTGGTTTCCTCGGCACCAGCGCGGTGACCGGTGCGGTGCTGGCCGGTGCCACGGCCATCGGCGGCGCAGTCTTCACCCGTGAATCCTTTGCCGCGGCGGCCAAGGAGTCGAAATCGAAGATCCACGTAGGGCCAGGGGATCTGGACGATTACTACGGTTTCTGGAGTGGCGGTCACCAGGGTGAGGTGCGGGTCATGGGTATCCCGTCGATGCGCGAGCTGTTGCGCATCCCGGTGTTCAACGTCGATTCTGCCACCGGTTGGGGCCTGACCAACGAAAGCAAGCGGATCATGGGCGACAGCGCCCATTTCCAGAACGGCGACTGCCACCACCCGCATTTGTCGATGACCGATGGCAAGTACGATGGCAAGTACCTGTTCATCAATGACAAGGCCAACAGCCGGGTAGCGCGCATCCGCCTGGATGTCATGAAGTGCGACAAGATGCTCACCGTACCGAATGTGCAGGCCGTGCACGGTCTGCGTCTGCAGAAAATGCCCCACACCAAGTACGTGTTCGCCAATGCCGAGTTCGTGATTCCGCACCCCAACGACGGCAGCACCTTCGACCTGCAGGACAAGAACAGCTACACCCTGTTCAACGCCATCGATGCCGAGAAGATGGAGATGGCGTTCCAGGTGATCGTCGACGGCAACCTGGATAACACCGACGCCGACTACACCGGCAAGTACGCGGCCTCGACCTGCTACAACTCGGAGAAGGCCTACGACCTGGGCGGCATGATGCGCAACGAGCGCGACTGGGTGGTGGTGTTCAACATCCAGCGCATCGAAGCGGCGATCAAGGCCGGCAAGTTCATCACCCTGGGCGATGCGAAAGTGCCGGTGGTCGACGGTCGTAAAGCCGAGGGCAAGGACAGCGAATTCACCCGCTACATCCCGGTGCCGAAGAACCCGCATGGCATCAACATGACGCCCGACGGCAAGTATTTCATCGCGGCCGGCAAGCTCTCGCCGACCTGCACCATCATCGCCACCGCCAAGCTCGACGATCTGTTCAATGACAAGTTCAAGGACCCACGGGATGTGGTGGTCGGCGAGCCTGAACTGGGTCTTGGCCCGCTGCACACCACCTACGACGGACGCGGCAATGCCTACACCACGCTGTTCATCGACAGCCAGGTGGTGAAGTGGAACGTGGAAGAAGCCGTTCGCGCCTACACCGGCGAGAAGGTCAACTACATCAAGCAGAAGCTCGATGTGCAGTACCAGCCGGGGCACAACCATGCCTCGCTGACCGAAACAAGCGAGGCCGACGGCAAATGGCTGATGGTCCTGAGCAAATTCTCCAAGGACCGCTTCCTGCCGACCGGCCCGCTGCACCCGGAAAACGATCAGTTGATCGATATCTCCGGCGACGAGATGAAACTGGTGCACGACGGCCCGGCCTTTGCCGAACCCCACGATTGCATCATGGCCCGGCGCGACCAGATCAAGACCAAGAAGATCTGGGACCGCAACGACCCGTTTTTCGCCGAAACCGTGGCCATCGCCGCCAAGGACGGAATCAAGCTGGAGACCGACAACAAGGTCATCCGCGACGGCAAGAAAGTCCGGGTCTACATGACCTCCATGGCCCCGGCCTACGGTTTGCCGGAGTTCACCGTCAAGCAGGGTGACGAGGTCACCGTGACCATCACCAACATCGACCAGATCGAAGACGTGACCCACGGTTTCGTCATGACCAACCACGGCGTGAGCATGGAGATCAGCCCGCAGCAGACGTCGTCCATCACCTTCACCGCCGACAAGGCCGGCCTGCACTGGTACTACTGCAGCTGGTTCTGCCATGCGCTGCACATGGAAATGGTCGGCCGCATGCTGGTCGAAAAGGCCTGAGGGTTGCCCATCGACAGGAGCGGGCCAATGACCGGTTTCAAGCAAGCTTCGATGAAGGTCATTGCGCTGGCGCTCCTGTCGCTGGGCGCCAGCGCCCTGGCGGCGGTGCAGCCCGTCACCCGCTTGCCGTTGACGCAGGACGCCGGGCAACGCTGGCACCTGCCGGCGGGGGAGTATCGCGGCTCGTTCAGCGTCGATCAATCGATGCAGATTGTCTGTGAGCCGGGCGCGGTGTTCCAGGGCGAGGGGCAGGGCAACGGCTTGATCATCAACGCCCCGGATGTCGGGATCGAGGGCTGCACCTTTCTCGACTGGGGACACGACCTCACGGCCATGAACGCCGGGCTGTTCATCCAGCCCAAGGCCCGTGGCGCCGTGATCAAGGGCAATCGCCTGCAAGGCCGTGGTTTCGGGATCTGGGTCGATGGCACGGCGGATGTGAGCCTGGTCGACAACCGCATCCAGGGTGATCCGACGATGCGCTCCCAGGATCGCGGCAACGGTATCCATCTGTATGCGGTGCACGGGGCCAGGGTCATCGGTAACCAGGTGCGCGACACCCGCGACGGCATCTACATCGATACCTCCAACGGCAACCTGCTGCAGGGCAACACTTTGGAAGACCTGCGCTACGGCGTGCATTACATGTTCGCCAACGATAACCAACTGATCGGCAACACCACTCGCCGCACCCGTACTGGCTATGCACTGATGCAGAGCCGCAAGCTGACGGTGATCGGCAATCGCTCCGAGCAGGATCAGAACTACGGCATCCTGATGAACTACATCACCTATTCAACCTTGCGCGACAACATCGTCACCGACGTGCGCGACGGGTCGACCGGCGACAGCATGATCAGCGGCGCCGAGGGCAAGGCGTTGTTCATCTACAACTCGCTGTTCAACAGCATCGAACACAATCGCTTCGAACACAGCGCCGTGGGCATTCACCTCACCGCCGGCTCCGAAGACAACCGCATCGCCGACAACGCCTTTGTCGGCAACCAGCGCCAGGTCAAGTACGTGGCCACCCGCTTGCAGGAATGGTCGGCGGATGGCCGGGGCAACTTCTGGAGCGATTACCTGGGCTGGGACCGCAACAACGATGGCCTGGGCGACATCGCCTACGAACCCAACGACAACGTCGACCGCCTGTTGTGGCTGTACCCGCAAGTGCGGCTGCTGATGAACGGCCCGGGTATCGAGTTGTTGCGCTGGGTACAACGGGCCTTTCCGGTGATGAAGTCGCCGGGTGTGCAGGACAGTCATCCGCTGATGAAGTCACCCATTCAACCCCTGGCCCAGGAGCCTGCCGCATGAACGTCATCGACATCGAAGGTGTCAGCCAGCGCTACGGACACAGCACCGTGCTGCATCAGCTGAACCTGAGCCTGGCGGAAGGGGAAGTGCTGGGCTTGTTCGGCCACAACGGCGCGGGCAAGACCACCTGCATGAAGCTGGTGCTGGGATTGCTCCAGGCCAGCGCAGGGCAGGTGAGGGTATTCGGTCGATTGCCCAGTGATCCCCACGTTCGACGCCTGCTGGGCTATTTGCCGGAGAACGTGACCTTTTATCCGCAACTCAGTGGCCTGGAGACCTTGCGGCATTTCGCCCGACTCAAAGGCGCAGCGTTCACCCAGGTGGACGGGCTGCTTGAGGAAGTCGGCCTGGCGGGCGTGGCGCATCGGCGGGTCAAGACTTACTCCAAGGGGATGCGCCAACGCCTGGGGCTGGCGCAAGCCTTGCTCGGGGCGCCGCGCTTGTTGCTGCTCGACGAGCCGACCGTGGGTCTCGACCCGATCGCCACCCGGGACCTGTACCGATTGCTCGATCGCCTGCGCAGCCAGGGCACCAGCGTCATCCTGTGTTCCCACGTGTTGCCCGGGGTCGAGGCGCATATCAACCGCGCGGCGATTCTGACCCAGGGCCGTTTGCTGGCCCTGGGCAGTCTGCACAGCCTGCGGGAGGAAGCCGGGCTGCCGACGCTGATTCGCGCCCACGGGCTCAAGCATGCCGGGCCCTTGCAGCAGCGTTGGAACAATGCCGGGCATGTCACCCAGCGCTGGGGCGTGGAAGGTCTCGAAGTGGCCGCGCTCAATGGCAGCAAGCTCGGCCTGTTGCGCCAATTACTCAATGACGATGAACCGGCTGACGTGGAAATCGACCCGCCGTCGCTGGAAGATATCTACCGCTTCTACATGGGCCGCGCGGTTGCAACCGCAACCGGGGAGGCCGTATGAACCCGATCTGGAACATGGCTCGCAAGGAGTTCAACGACGGTTTGCGCAACCGCTGGCTGTTGGCGATCAGCCTGTTGTTCGCGGTGCTGGCGACCGGCATTGCCTGGTTGGGCGCCGCGGCGTCCGGGCAAGTGGGCTTTACTTCGGTGCCCGCGACTATTGCCAGCCTGGCCAGCCTGGCGACCTTCCTCATGCCGCTGATTGCCTTGCTGCTGGCCTATGACGCCATCGTCGGCGAGGACGAGAGCGGTACCTTGCTGCTGTTACTGACGTATCCGCTGGGGCGCGGGCATATCCTGCTCGGCAAGTTCGTCGGCCACGGGTTGATCCTGGCGCTGGCGACGCTGATCGGCTTCGGCTGCGCGATGCTGGCGATTGCGCTGCTGGTGGATGAGGTCGAACTGAGCCTGCTGCTCTGGGCCTTTGGCCGTTTCATGCTGTCGTCGACCTTGCTGGGCTGGGGCTTTCTCGGCCTGGCCTATGGGCTGAGCAGTGTGTCTGCGGAAAAATCCACCGCGGCCGGGTTGGCGCTGGGGGTGTGGTTTTTCTTCGTGCTGGTGTTCGACCTGGCGTTGCTGGCGCTGCTGGTGCTCAGCGAAGGTCAGTTCAACCCGAAGATCCTGCCCTGGTTGCTGCTGCTCAATCCCGCCGACATCTACCGCCTGATCAACCTTTCCGGTTTTGAGCCCGGGGCCAATACCGCCGGGGTACTGACCCTGGGCAGCGATTTGCCGATGCCGGGCGCGATGCTGTGGCTGTGTCTGTCGCTGTGGGTGGCGGCACCGCTGGCCGCGGCCTGGCTGCTGTTCCGCCGTCGGGCGACTTGATTTTCACTTTGAAATTCTGGAGTAGTTGACGATGAGTGCGTTTTATCTGACGACGGTACGTGCCATGGCGGGCCTGATGGTCTGCCTGCTGTTGGCGGCCTGTGACAAGCCCGCGCAAGCGTCCTTGAGTGAGGCCGCGGTAGCCTTTCATCCCAGTGATGAATGCCATGTCTGCGGGATGATCATCAATGGCTTCCCCGGGCCCAAGGGGGAAGTGGTCGAACGCAGCGGGATCCGGAAATTTTGCTCCACGGCGGAAATGATCGGCTGGTGGTTGCAACCGGAAAACCAGCATCGCAATGCCCGGTTGTATGTCCACGACATGGGCCGCAGCCTGTGGAATGCGCCGGATGACGCCCACCTGATCGATGCCAGGGACGCCTTTTACGTGGCGGGCACCTCGCTCAAGGGCGCGATGGGCGTGGTGTTGGCGTCGTTCTCCAGTCGCCAGGCCGCCGACAGGTTGGTGGCGGAACAGGGCGGGCGGGTGCTGCGCTTCAGCGAGATCGATCAGGCGCTGCTGCAGCAACAGCCCCCATCGACGCATTCGAGCCATTGACCCGCGGCATCGCCTGGTTTCCCTCGAGAAAATCTGATCGCCGTCAAGTCGTAATGGCTGCGCTTGTTCAAAGATGGAGGCTGGCTACGTCCCCAGTGCTTGGCATCCGCGATGCCCAGGAGAACATGATGCAAACCGAGTTTCAGGATCGTCTGGCGGTGATCACCGGCGCCAGTTCCGGGATTGGCCTGGCGTTGTGCGGCGCGCTGTTGGCCCGTGGCGCCAAGGTGCTGACGATGTCGCGTACCGCCGGTGAATTGCCGGCCCTGAAAGAGATCTACGGTGAGCGATTGCAATGGTGCGCCGGGGACGTCACCTGCCAGGACGACCTGCAGCAGTTGGCGCGGCGAGCCGCGGTACTGGGCCCGGTGGCCTGGCTGGTGCCCTGCGCGGGGATTGCCGAAATGGCCGACAGTCTGGACATGCCGGCCTTCCAGCGCCAGTGGGCGGTCAACGGTGCCGGGGCGTTGAACACCCTGGCGGCGTTGCGCGGTGAACTGGCGAGCCCGGCCTCGGTGGTGTTTGTCGGCAGTTTCCTCACAGGCTCGAGCTTTCCCGGCCTGGCGGCCTACATCGCCGGCAAGGCCGCGCTGGCGGCGCAGGCGCGCACATTGGCGGTAGAGTTCGCGCGGTATGACGTGCGCATCAACCTGGTCTCCCCGGGACCGACCGCAACCTCGATGTGGGACCACCTGGGGTTGAGTGAAAAGGAGCTCGACGACGTCGCCGACACCCTCGGCAAACGTCTGCTGCCCGGGCATTTTCTCGATGCGTCGGCGGTGGCCAATGTGATTATCTTCCAGCTGTCCCAAGGCGCCCGCGGGGTCTATGGCCAGGACTGGAAGGTCGACAATGGCTACACCTTGAGCTGAGGATCACCAGGATCGCAGCCAGCACCATCGCCCCGATTACCTGTAGGAGCCCGGCTTGCCGGCGAAGGCGGCGTGTCAGCCAACATCCATGCCGTATATCAGACCGTGTTCGCCGGCAAGCCGGGCTCCTACAGGTAATCGGGGTGTACACGAACAGGTGTCCAACACAGAACCCTGTGGGAGCTGGCTTGCCAGCGAAGGCGGCGTGTCAGCCAAGATCCATGCTGTATATCAGACCGTCTTCGCCGGCAAGCCGGGCTCCTACAGGTAATCGGGGTGTACACGAATAGTGTGCCAAGGCTTAATGCGACGTCCCCTCGACAAACTCAATCTTGTTGCCCACGTTGTACTTACCCGACGGTTTGTTCATCGGGATGCGTTTGATCTCCGCGAGGGTGTTGCTGTCGTACACGATCAGCGCGCCGTCGGTGGCCCAGATGCTCAGCAGCAGGTAGCGGCCATCGCGGGTGAACTCGATGTGGGCGGCGGTCTTGCCGGGCATCGGGCGCAGGGTGTGGGCGATTTCCAGGGTCTGTTTGTCGATCAGGTGGATCGCATCGTTGTCGGGGCCGAAGAACACATCGCTCCAGGCATACCGTGAATTGACGTGGCTGCGCATGAAGAAACCCGGCCCCAGGGTCGGGATTTCCTTGATCAGGCGCCAGGTCTTGAAATCGATGACCGAGATCAGGCCCTTGCTGATGTTCGGCGTGGCGAATACCCACTCACCGTTGCGTTTCCAGTAGGTCCCCGACCCCAGGTGCGGCATCCCCGGCAACGGTATGTCGGTGACCACCTTGCCGCTATCGAGGTCGATCACCTGACCACCCTTGGCCTTGCGCGAAGTGGCCAGCAACTGCTTGTAGTCTGGCGAAAAGGAAAAGTCGTCCAGCACATCCCCGGCCTGGATCCGTCGCGGTACGAAGTCCGGTGTGCCGGCCCAGGACAGCTCCCAGACTTCCTTCACGTCCTTGAGCGCCACGATGAAGCTGTCGCGGGGCGGGGCGGAATAGACCGCACTGACCCGCGACGCGGTACCGTCCAGTCCGGTCGCCGGGATGGTTTTCACCAGTGACAGATCACGGGCATCGAGCACCACCAGGTTGCCGGGCAGATAGTTGCCGACCAGCACCCAACGGCCATCCTTGCTCACCGCGAGGTTGCGGGTATTGAGCCCGGCGCGGACTTCGGCGATCAGCTTCAGGTTGTGCAGGTCGTACAGGCTGACCCAGCCATCGCGCGAGGCGACGTAGACGAAGCGTCCGTCCGGCGAGAACTTCGGCCCGCCATGCACCGCGAAGTGCGACGCAAAGCGCGCCAGCACCTCGAACCGATCGCCGTCGAGGATGCTGATGTGATGATCGCCGGCCTCTACCACCACAAACAGGTTCAGGGGATCGGCACCATGCTGGGCCGTGCCCGGCAGCTTGCCGACATCGACCAGCATCGAATGACTGCCGCGAATGTCATCGTTACTCCAGGTCGGTGGGGTGGCGGGCGGTTGCTGCAGGTAGTCCGCCAACCCGTCGATCTGCGCGGGCGTGAACACCTTGGCATACCCGGTCATCTGGCTCGCCGGGCGACCGTCGCGGATCACCCTGCGGATTTCGTCGGGCTTGATCCGGCTCAGGCTTTCCGGGAGCAACGCCGGGCCTGCTGCGCCGAACCGGTTGGCCCCATGGCAACTCAGGCAATGTTCCCGGTAGTCGTTCGCGGCCTGTTCAACTGGCGCAATCGTAGCGCCGGCATGGGCCGCGCCGAGCCATAACAACGGGGCCAGCGCCAGGCGTCTCATGCCACCACCTTGCTGCGGCGTGGCTGCGCTTGAGCGGGGTAGAAGCGCGCCGGGAAATCCAGCTGTTGCGTGGCGAACAGATCGACCACTTCGCCAATCACCGTCAATGTCGCAATGCCCGGCGGACACTCCAGCGCCAGGCTCGGCAGCTGCCGCAGCACACCCCGGACGACATGCTGGTCGGGACGGGTGCCATTGCAGATCAACGCTGCCGGCGTATCGGCTGCCAGCCCGGCTTCGATCAGTCGTTCGGCGATGACCCCCAGGTTCGACAGGCCCATGTAGAACACCAGGGTCTGGCTACCGTCGGCGAGGCTGCTCCACGGCAGCGACAAGTCGCCGTCACGTTGCAAATGGCCGGTAATGAACCGGCAGGAGTTGACCAGATCGCGGTGGGTCAGCGGGATGCCCGCGTAAGCGCTGCAGCCGGACGCGGCGGTGATGCCCGGAACCACCTGGCAGTCGATGCCGCGTTGCAGCAGGTACTGCAGCTCCTCGGCGCCGCGGCCGAAGATGAACGGGTCGCCGCCCTTGAGCCGGACGACGCGCTGCCCTTGATCGGCGAGGTCGGCCAGCAGTTGGTTGATCTGTTCCTGGGGCAGGCTGTGGCAGCCGCTGGCCTTGCCGACGTAATGCCGGGCGCAGGCGAGGGGGATCAGGATCAGCAATTCGGGGCTGATCAGCCGGTCGTACACCACGGCGTCGGCCTGCATCAACAGGCTCCAGGCGCGCAGGGTCAGCAAGCGGGGATCACCGGGGCCGGCGCCAACCAGGGCAACTTCACCCGGCCTGAACGAGGACTCGAGTGTGGGCGGTAGGGCAAGTGATGGAGGCATGGGACGTCCTTGGTGCTTCATCAGGTTGGCCGGCCACAGCCTGTGTCAGGTGGTTGGCCGGACGGGCTAGTCAGTGGGTGATGCAGGGGATGAGCGTTGGCGGCGGTACTCCGATTTCTTCATCGCTGAGATGGCAACCGGGGTCCTGGCCCCAGAGATCGCCCTCGGCCCAGGCGCGGGTGCGGGTATTGCCGTTGCAGATGGGCAGCCAGCGGCAATGGGCGCAGCGCCCGCCCACCACCCGGGGATGTTCACGCAGTCGCAGCAGCAGGGCATCCGGCCGCTCCAGCCACAAGGTGCGAAACGGCGTACGCCGCACATTGCCCACCGAGTGCTGCCACCAATAGGTGTCCGGGTGCACTTCGCCGGTGTTGTCGATATTGGCGATGCCGCTGCCGGAGGCATTGCCGCCCCAGGCGCGGAGCATGTTTTCCAGGCGTGGGTAATGCTCGGGCAGACGCAGGGCTGCCCATTGCAGCAGGAGGATGGCGTCGGCATCGTTGTTGCCGCTGGCAAAGTCGCTGTCGCGGCCCTGTTGGATGTCGGCCCAGGCGCGTTCGAAAATCAGCGTCATGGCCTCGCGGCTCATCTGCTGTAGCGCGTCGAGTTGGCGACTGCGTTTGCCGCGACCGCTGTAGTTGAGGTGCGACAGATAAAACTTCTGCACGTCGTACTCGCGCATCATCGCCTGCAGCGCAGGTAGTTGCTGATGATTCTCCTGGGTCAGGGTGGTGCGCAGCCCCACGCGAATCCCCTGTTCGCGGCAGAGGCGGATGGCCTGCATGGACCGGGCGAAGCTGCCCTTGAGTTGGCGGAAGGCATCATGGGTGGCTTCCAGGCCATCGATGCTGATCCCGACATAGTCGAAACTCGCGGCGCTGATCTGCGCGATAGTGTGCTCATCGATCAGCGTGCCGTTGGTGGACAGGGCAACAAAGAAACCCTTGCCCCTGGCATAGGCGCTGAGCACGAACAGATCGTCGCGCAACAGCGGCTCGCCGCCGGAAAGAATCAGCACCTTCACCCCGGCGTCGTGCAGGTCATCGATCACGGCCAGCGCGGCGGTGGTGTCCAGTTCGTCGCGAAAGACACTGTCAGCCGACGTGGCGTAGCAGTGCTTGCAGGTCAGGTTGCAGCGCCTCAGCAGGTTCCAGATCACCACCGGCGGGCGGTTGCTGCCCGGTGGGCTGGTCCGGGGCGCAGGTGCCTGGCCGGCCAGCGCGCGCAGGTATTGGCTGATCCTCAACATGCTTCTCTCCTTGAGTCAGGGCGTGTTCAGCGTGGCGTTGGCGGCAGGCGCACACCGGTTTTCTTCAGGATGCGGGTGCTAACCAGCATGTCGTCGGCGGCACAGGCGTCGCCCAACAAATAGCGCAGGTGTTCGCGGTAGCTGTCGATTTCTTCACTGCTGCGCCCGTGGACCATGGCGAACAGGTTGTAGCGCCACGCGCTGCGGCGTGGCCGGCGATAGCAGTGGCTGACAAAAGGTTGCGCGCCGATCAGGGCGCCGAGGCGCGGCATGTCGCAGTCCCGTACATCCCAGACCGTCATGCCGTTGTGGCGATAGCCGAGCCGATAGTGGTTGGGCACGGCGGCGATACGACGGATGGCGCCCTCGGCCTGCAGGCGCTTGAGCAAATCCAGGGTGGACTCGATGCTCAGGTCCAGCTGTTCGGCGAGCCAGGCCCAAGGGTCGTCCAGCAACGGCAGGCCGGCCTGGGTCAGCTGGATCAGGTGCCGGGCCAGCGCTTCTTCAGACCGGGAAGTACAGACCGACATGGTAGGTCTCCTCTTTAGGCAGGTTGAGCAGCGGCAGGCCGGTCATGTTTTCGATGCGCTGCAGGGTCTCGACGATGCCTTGTTCCGTCAGGCAGCCAAGCACGAACCACATGTTCCAGCGGTGTTCGCGCCGATAGTTGTGCGCCACTTCAGGCAGGGCATGCAGTTGCTCGGCGACCGCGTCGAAACGGTCTTCCGACACCGCCAGCGCGGCGAGGGTGAAGGCGCCACCCAGGCGTTCGATGTCGAACATCGGGCCGAATCGGGTGAGCACGCCGTCCTCGAGCAATTCATGCAAACGATCGAGCAATTCGTGGCTGCTGCTGTCCAGTTCGGCGGCCAGGGCCTGCCAGGGATGGCGGACCAGCGGCAGGCCCAGTTGCAAACGATTGATCAGTCGACGATCGAGATCATCCATGCAGGGATGCTCCTGTTGGCGAGGGGGCATAGCGTCCACCGCATTGTTTGAAGGCGTGGCTGCTGAACAGCAATTGATGGGGCAGGTCGCTCAGCAGTTGTGCTTGCAGCAACGCTTGAACCTGCGCCTCGACCTGGTCCCGTTGCCGCCCGTGGATCATGCAGAACAGGTTGTAGCGCCACTGCGGCAAACACCGCGGGCGTTGGTAGCAGAGGTTGATCCCGGGGACCCGGCCCAGGCGCTGGCCGACTTCATCGATCAGCGCGTCCGGAACATCCAGCACCAGCATGGCGTTGGCGGTAAACCCCAGGGCGCGATGGTTGAGCACCAGGCCGACCCGACGGAACAGTCCTTGCGCCTGCCACCGGTGCATCTGCACGAGCACCTGATGCTCGTTGCCCTTGATCCGTTCGGCGAGGGCCTGGTAGGGCCGCGACACCCGCGGCAATCCGGCTTCCAGGTGCCGACGCAGGGCCAGTGCCTGTTTGGCGCTCAATCCGGGCTTCATGGGGTTTCTCCCAGGGCGAAGCCGAGGTCGATGCGAAACGCGGTCACCATCGGCAGGTCCAGCGGCATCAGGCCGGTGTCGCGCTCGAGCTCCTTGAGCACCCGGTCGAGGTGTGGGCGATCAGGGCCGGTCAGCACAAACCACAGGTTGTAGAAATGCTCCCGGGCGTAGTTGTGATTGACCTCCGGGTATTGGTTCACGCGTTCGGCGACCTGTTGCAGGCGTTCGGCGGGCACGGCGAGGGCGGCGAGGGTGCTGGCCCCGGCGCGGCTGTGTTCGAACACCGGGCCGATGCGTGACAGGCTGCCGGCCTGATCCATTTCTTGCAGGCAGGCCAGTATTTGCGACTCGCGGCATCCGAGGATCCGCGCCATTTCCTTGTAGGGTTCCGGGCACAGCGGCATGCCGTGCTGGAAGCGGTCGATCAGTTGGTGGCTGAGCAGGTCCAGGTTCATTTCAATACCCCATTTTTTGCGCGCGGCTGCTGAAGAAGATGCCGCTCGGCGCGGTGGCCGGCAGGCTGCCCAGCAGCTTGAGCCGGTACGGATCCCAGACCTGAACCTGACCGCCGTCACGTAGCGACAGCCACAGTTGGTCGCCACGGGCGGTGAATTCCATGTGCAACACGGCCGGTCCCGGTCGAAGGTCGGCGATGACAGCATGGGTTTCGCTGTCGATGACCTGGACCCGATCGTTGTCCGGGTAGGCGAAGTTGACCCATAGCTGGCGACCGTCCGGCCGCGACGTGACGAACACCGGTTGGCCGGCGACCGGGATGACTGCAGTCTGCTTCCACGTGCGCGAGTCCATCACCAGCACCTGGTGATGGCCGACGGCGGGCACGAAGGCCTGGTTGTCGGCGACGGCCCAGCCTTCCAGGTGCGGCATCTTGTAGACGGGCAGTTTCACGTGTCCGCGTCCGTAATCGCCGAGCACCCGCTGCACCCCGCGCTCCGGATGCCAGAGGTCGAGTTGCGCCATGCCGTCCTCGCCGAACAGCCCGGCCATGTAGTAGCGTCCATCCGGGGTGATAAGGGCGTCGTAGGGCTGCTGGCCGATGTCGGTGAAGCGGCTGATCCGGGGCGTGCTGCTTTGGCTGAAGTCGGCGGTCCAGATTTCGCCGGTATCGAACAGGCTGAAGACAAAGCGTTGTCCCGGGGCGTCGACCAGGCCGACCACCCGCGAGCGTTTGCTGCCATCGGCCAGGGGCGTGGCCGGAATGTCGGCCACCAACTGCAGGGTTTTGGCATCGAATACCTTGACCCCGCCGGGCACGTAGTTGGACACCGCGATCAACTTGCCGTCCTGACTGATGGCGCCGCCGATGCTGTTGCCGCCCTGGATGACTCGATGCTCGATGCGCCGGGTCAGCAGATCGATTTTGCTCAAGCCGCCGTCGCGGCCGAACACATAGGCGTAGCGCTGGTCGCGGGAGAACACCACCGAGGCATGGGACAGGTCACCGAAACCCTCGAGTCGGGCCAGGGCGGTGCGGGTGTCGCTTTCGATGATTTGCACGCTGCCCGTGGCGCGCTCCACCACCACCCCCAGATCGCCGGTACCGCGCAACGGTGGCTGGACGCAAGCGGACAACAGCAGCCCGGTCGCCGCTGACAGCAGGAGTGATCGGATCATGGTGCGGGGTATCCCTGGAGAAGAAGATCGACCAGCCAACGGATGTCGTCCGGGCTGAGCAATGGCGCCCAACCGGGCATGGCGGTGCCGGGCCGGCCGTGGCTGACGGTGGCGATCAGGCTGTCCCTGGACTTGCCGGCCAGTGCCGCGCGGGTCAGTTCGGGGCCCAGCCCGCCAGTCATGTGCAGCCCATGGCAGGCGCCACAGTCCTGGCTCAGCAGGTGTTCGAGTTGCGCCTGACGCGTGGCGTCCGGTGTCGCAACCGCGGTGGTGCAAATGAGGAGGAGGGCCGCCACAATCACAACGTGTCGATAGACCTTCATGACGCCCCCCAGGTGGTTATTTGAGCGTCAGTACCCAGGTCGCGAGAATTTTCGCTTCTTCATCCGTCACGGGGTTGGCGGGCATTGGCATCGGCCCCCAGTTGCCTGAGGTGCCGTTCTTGATGTGGCTTGCCAGGGTGTCCGCGGCTCCGGCCACGCCCGCGTTCTTGGCCGCGACATCCTTGAGCGCGGGGCCGACCAGCTTGGTGTCGATGGTATGGCAGGCGGCGCAGGGTTTGCTCTTGAACAACGCCGGGCCGTCATCGGCAGCCATGGCCGGCTGCACGCTCAGCGCAGCGGTCAGGGCGAACAGTGAAAACAGTGTATTTTTCATGGTGGTTCCTTACATTGATGGAGCTCAATAGATGTCGTGTTGGGTGTTGTAGACGTTGAACTTCCCGGTGGGCGTGATCAGTCGTTTGTCCTTGATGACTGCTTTGAGCTTCAGTGTTTTGTCGTCGATCACCACCAGCGCCGATTCGTCGGCCTGGCCGCTCCACACGGAGAACCAGACTTCATCGCCGGCCTTGTTGTATTCCGGTTGCACGACCCGCATGGCGCCTTGCTTGATGCCTGCGTATTCGGCGATCGGCAGCACGGTGTAACCGGCGTCGAGCTTGTCGAGGTTGAACACCGCCACCGACTGACTCAGCTTGGTGTCCGGGTTGAGGGTGGTGTCGACGTACAGGTGACGGGACTTGGGGTGGGTCTTGATGAACAGCGAACCGCCACCCTGGCCCTTGAGCGAGGCGACCTGTTTCCAGGCGTATTGCGGGTGTTTGGTCGGGTCGGTGCCGATCAGCGAGATGCCGTCGTCGCCGAGGTGGCTGGTGGCCCAGACCGGTCCGTAGGTCGGGTGGTTGAAGTTGGCGCCGCGACCCGGGTGCGGGGTTTTGCCGACGTCCACCAGCGCGGTCAACTTGCGCTCCTTGGAGTCGATCACGGCGACCTTGTTCGAGTTGTTGGCGGCGGTCATGAAGTAACGGTGCGTGCTGTCCCAGCCGCCGTCATGCAGGAAGGGCGCGGCATCGATGTAGGTGACGGTGAGGTTTTTGATGTCCTGGTAATTGACCAGCATGACCTTGCCGGTTTCCTTGACGTTGACGATGAACTCCGGCCATTCGTGGGAAGCGATGATTGCCGCGACCCGGGGTTCGGGGTGATAGTCCTGCTTGTCGACGGTCATGCCGCGGGTCGAGACGATCTGTTTCGGCTCCAGGGTTTCGCCATCCATGATGGTGAACTGTGGCGGCCAGTAGGAGCCTGCGACCGTGTATTTGTCTTCGTAGCCCTTGAACTTGGAGGTCTCCACCGAGCGCGCCTCGATGCCCACCTTGACTTCGGCGACCTTGGTCGGCTCCAGCGGCCACAGGTCGATCATGTCGATCCGCGCGTCGCGGCCGATCACCAGCAGGTAGCGACCCGAGGCGGAGATGCGCGAGATGTGCACCGCATAACCGGTCTCGATCAACTTGACGATTTTCTTGCTGTCACCGTCGATCAGGGCGATCTTGCCGTCATCGCGCAACGTCACGGAAAACAGGTTGGGCAGGTTGAGTTTGCTCAGTTGCTTTTTCGGACGATCCTCGGGTTTGACCAGCACCTTCCAGGTCTTGAGCGTCTCGGCCATGCCCCATTCCGGCGGCGTCGGCGGCGTGTGCTGGATGAACTTGGCCATGACCGTGATCTGATCCTTGGTCAGCGCATTGGACGTCCCCCAGTTCGGCATGCCCGCCGGTGACCCGTAGGTAATCAAGGCCTCCAGAAACGGTTGGCCGCGGTTCTGGGTGATGTCCGGTGTCAGTGGCTTGCCGGTGGCTCCTTTGCGCAGGACACCGTGGCAGCCGGCGCAACGCTGGAAATAAATTTCCTTGGAGGCGTCGAAGTCGGCCTGGCTCATGTCCGGCGCGCCGGCGGTCTTGACCATGGGCGGGTTGGTCGCGGCGGCGGGCTCGTCGGCGCTGGCGGCATGACTCACCGCCAGGGCCAGTGACGAACACACGGTGGCGAGGGTCAGGGCAAACGTTCTTCTGTTGCTGATCAGCATTCCATTTCTCCTCAGGCAAGACCTTTGCGATGTGCTGAAACGGCAGCGCAGAACGCAGGTTCTTAATGCGCTGCAAGGCTATGCCCAAGGGGCCAATGCTCGCTTGACGGCGATCAAGTTTGCCGGCCAGGCCCCTTGCCAGGTTGTCGCAGGGGCCCGTAGCGTGTGGCTTGAATCCGCTTTTGGAACAGGCAGCCCATGGACCGAATCCCGTCTTGCGCACACCCGATCGAACCCTTCTATCAACCGCTGAATAATGAGGAGGCGCTGTTCGAGCAAGCCTGGCATCACGGCATGCCGGTGCTGATCAAAGGGCCGACGGGGTGCGGCAAGACCCGCTTCGTCCAGCACATGGCCCATCGGCTGAAACTGCCGCTGTACACCGTGGCCTGTCACGACGACCTGAGCGCCGCCGACCTGATCGGCCGCCATTTGATCGGCGCCCAGGGCACCTGGTGGCAGGACGGACCCTTGACCCGCGCCGTGCGTGAAGGCGGCATCTGTTACCTGGACGAAGTGGTCGAGGCGCGCCAGGACACCGTGGTCGTTCTGCATCCCCTGGCCGACGATCGGCGCGAGCTGTTCCTGGAACGCACCGGCGAAGTGCTCAAGGCTCCGCCTTCTTTCATGCTGGTGGTGTCGTACAACCCCGGGTACCAGAACCTGCTAAAAGGCATGAAACCCAGCACCCGGCAACGCTTCGTGGCGATGCGCTTCGGCTACCCGCCGGTGGCCGATGAAGAGCGCATCGTCGCCAGGGAGGCCCAGGTGGATAACGCGCTGGCGGCGCAAGTGGTCCGGCTGGGCCAGGCCCTGCGTCGGCTCGACCAGCATGATCTGGAGGAAGTCGCCTCGACCCGTCTGCTGATCTTCACGGCGCGCATGATCGGTGCCGGCATGAGCCCGCGGGAAGCGTGCATGGCCTGCCTGGCCGAACCCCTGAGCGATGATCCGCTGACCGTTGCGGCGCTTATGGATGTGGTCGATGTCCACTTCGGCTGAGTTCACAGGGGTTAAGCGGGGCCACTTGCCGGGCGATCTGGCGATGTGGTTTTTCATCCTGGCCGAGTTGTCGGTGTTCGCCATCCTGATCCTGGCGTTCGCCGTGACCCAGGCCCTCAAGCCGCAGATGTTCAGTGACAGCCGGCTGTTGCTCGACACCTCTACCGGCCTGGCGATGACCCTGAGCCTGCTGACCGGCGGGCTGTTCGCCGCGCTGGCCCAGGAACAGGTCAGGCGCTCACGGCCACGCCGTGGCGCGGTCTACCTGCTGGCAGCGCTGCTCGCCGCCAGTGTCTACGTGCTGTTGAAGCTCACCGAGTACCACCACCTGCTGGATTTGGGCCTGGGAATGGAGCACAACACCTTTTTCACCCTCTACTGGATCCTCACCGGGTTCCACTTTCTCCATGTATTGCTCGGCATGGTCATCCTCGGCTGGCTGGCCGAGCGTTGCCGTCGTGGTTTGTACAACGCCGACAACCGCAGCGGCTTTGAATCCGGGGTGTTGTATTGGCACATGGTCGATCTGATCTGGGTCGTGCTGTTTCCGCTGGTCTATGTGCTGAGTTAACGAGGTGATCATGTCTGTATCCAGGGTATTGCTCGTCTGCTGGGCGGCGTTGGCCGCGTTGAGCCTGTGCACCGTGCTGCTGGGGCGTGCCGAGGGCACCCGGCTGTTGACGATCGCCATCCTGCTGGTGGCCGTCGGCAAGGCCTGGCTGATCGCCGACGGCTTCATGGAAATGCGTCACGCGCCGCGGCTGTGGCGGCGGTTGATGCTGAGCTGGGCGGTGGTCCTGGCGACCGTTGTAGGGCTGACGCTGGTGGAGTTCCGCTGAAGGAATACATCCCGTAAAACAGCGCGATTCCAATGTGGGAGCGAGCTTGCTCGCGATGAGGCCATAACATTCAACATCTTCGTCGACTGTCAGGCCGCCATCGTCGGAACGCCGCCCGGAGCAAGCTCGCTCCCACTTTGGATCTTCGTCAGCCATACGATCTATACCCGACCAAAACCATCTGCCTTTCTTGATCGCCATCAAGCAGTTTTCAACCCCTCGCTTCCTATCATGGACCCGCCAAGCAAAGAGGAAGCGACCATGTCAGAGACCTTCACCAAAGGCATGGCCAGGAACATCTATTTTGGGGGAAGCGTTTTCTTCTTCCTGATATTCCTGGCCTTGACCTATCACACGGAACAGACCTTTCCAGAGCGCAGCAATGAGGCGCTATTAACCGAATCAGTGGAACGCGGCAAGTTGGTCTGGGAGCAAAACAATTGCATCGGCTGCCACACGCTGCTGGGCGAGGGCGCTTACTTCGCGCCTGAGCTGGGCAACGTGTTCCAGCGGCGCGGCGGCGAGGAGAGCTTCAAACCCTTCCTGCAGGCCTGGATGAAAATGCAGCCACTGGGTGTACCCGGCCGGCGCGCGATGCCGCAGTTCAAGTTGAGTGACCAGGAGGTGGATGACATCGCCGAGTTCCTCAAGTGGACCTCGAAAATCAACACCAATGGCTGGCCGCCAAACAAGGAGGGCTAAGCGATGAGCATTGCTAATCCGCATCTGAAATTCGCCTCGCAAGCCGTGGCCAAACCGTACTTCGTGTTTGCCCTGGTGCTGTTTCTCGGTCAGATACTGTTCGGTTTGATCATGGGCCTGCAGTACGTGATAGGGGACTTTCTGTTCCCGATCATCCCGTTCAACGTGGCGCGGATGGTTCACACCAACCTGCTGATTGTCTGGATATTGTTCGGCTTCATGGGGGCTGCCTACTACCTGATTCCGGAAGAGGCCGACCGCGAACTGCACAGTCCGAAACTGGCGATCATTCTGTTCTGGGTATTCGCCGCTGCTGGCGTGCTGACGATCCTCGGCTATCTGCTGGTGCCTTATGCCGGCCTGGCCAAACTGACCCACAATGAACTGCTGCCGACCATGGGACGGGAGTTCCTGGAGCAGCCGACCATCAGCAAGATGGGGATTGTGGTGGTGTGCCTGGGCTTCCTCTACAACATCGGCATGACCCTGCTCAAAGGTCGCAAGACCACCGTCAGCATGGTGATGATGACCGGGCTGATCGGGCTCGCGGTGTTCTTCCTGTTCTCCTTCTACAACCCCGGCAACCTGGCCCGCGACAAGTTCTACTGGTGGTGGGTGGTGCATCTTTGGGTTGAAGGCGTGTGGGAACTGATCATGGGGTCGATGCTGGCCTTCGTGCTGATCAAGATCACCGGAGTGGACCGCGAGGTCGTGGAGAAATGGCTGTACGTGATCATCGCCATGGCGCTGATAACGGGGATCATCGGTACCGGTCACCACTTCTTCTGGATCGGTGCGCCGGAGGTCTGGCTGTGGGTCGGCTCGATCTTCTCCGCGCTCGAACCGCTGCCGTTCCTGGCGATGGTGGTATTCGCCTTCACCATGGTCAAGAACCGGCGCCGGGACCACCCGAACCGCGCGGCCACGCTGTGGGCCAAGGGCACCACGGTCACCGCGTTCTTCGGCGCTGGCGTCTGGGGCTTCCTGCATACCCTGGCACCGGTCAACTTCTACACCCATGGTTCGCAGTTGACGGCCGCTCACGGTCACCTGGCCTTCTACGGTGCCTACGCGATGATCGTGATGACCTTGATCAGCTACGCCATGCCGAAACTGCGCGGGCTGGGCGAAGCAGCGGACGAGCGTTCGCAGCAACTGGAGATCTGGGGCTTCTGGTTGATGACCCTGTCGATGGTGATGATCACGCTGTTGCTGACCGCCGCCGGTGCCGTGCAGATCTACCTGCAGCGCTGGCCGGTCGATGGGGTCGCGTTGCCGTTCATGGCCACTGTCGATCATCTGCAAGTGCTGTTCTGGGCCCGTCTGGGCGCCGGTCTCGGTTTCTTCGCAGGGCTGATCTGCTACCTGTTCAGCTTCAAGCGGCGAGTGCCTTTGACGATCGCCGATGCGGCCGCTTGCGTCGTTCGCTCGTGAGTCGGGTAACGCTTTAGAGGAGGGCGGCCCGGCTGGTACAGCGGGCCGTTTTACATTGGTTTTCAGAGGAAAAAAACCATGGCCTTTACCGTCGAACTGGAAGAGTGGGTCGGCAGTGTCTGGCATCGCTTCATCACCCGGCGCGCCAGCCCGGATTTCCCCGACGCGCGGGTCGAACTGGCCAGCCAGCAACGTCCGCTGGCAGTGTTGTTTCGCGCCATGGGCGGTGCCAATGGCATCGGTGTCGAAGCCGCCAGCGACCGCGATCTGCTGCTGCGGCGCAATGTGCTGCAGCAGATCGCCGGCACCTGCAAGCAGGTACCGCTGGCGTGGTGCGACGCGGCTAACCTGCGGCTGCCGTCGAGTCTCGCGGTGTTTCCCGAAGCGGCACTGAACCAGGAGCTCTATCGCTGGCTTGCGTTGCTCGCGGCACAAGCCGGCCAGATGCGCCATTGGGGGCGGGACAATCAACGCTGGACGCAACAACTGCTGCGGCGCTATCCCGCGTTGCGTGCGCGGTACACACGCCTGGTCGATGCCCACCTGCAACTTCGACCGGATCCGGCGACATTGAATACCGCTGAAGCGGCCCTGGAGCGGGCGTTATGCCAGGCGTTGCGCGAGCCCGGCAGTGTCGAACACTTTCCCCGCAGCGAACGGGCGGCCTGGCCGCTGCCGCTGTGGTTGTACCCGCCGCAGAACCTCGCCAGCCCCCAGGCTGCCGACCTCGGTGACGAGTCCGAAGAATCGCTGACGACCCCTCCCGGTGAGCACAAAGGCGCAAGCAAACGCGCCAAACGCATCGATGAAGGCACCCGCGACGGCGGGTTGTTGATCGTGCGCCTGGAGAACCTGTTCAGCTGGACCGAACACGTGGACCTGGATCGCTGGTCGGACGACAGCGACAACCCGGACGCCGCCAGGGTCGCCGAAGACCTGGATGAGTTGAGCCTGTCGCGCACCCGCTTGCGCAAGGGCGGCGGCCTCAAGCTGCACCTGGATCTGCCCCCGGCGGATGTCGACGACATTCCCCTGGGCGAGGGCATCAAGTTGCCGGAATGGGACTATCGCAAACAGCAGATGCAGGAGGCCTTCGTCAACCTGCAAATGATGGTGCCCCGCGACTGTGAGGCGCAGCCATTGCCGCCGCGACTCAAGGCTTCGGCGCATCGTTTGCGGCGCCAGTTCGAGCATCTGCGCAATGACCGCCAGTGGTTACGCCAGCAACCCCAGGGCTCGGAACTGGACATGCAGGCCTGGCTGGATTTTCACGTCGAGCGCGAGCATGGCCAGTGTGCCGAACGCGGTCTATTCATGGAGCAACGCCAGACCCGCCGCGACCTGGCGTGCCTGTTGCTGGCCGACGTCTCGATGTCGACCGACGCGCACCTGAACGATGAACATCGGGTGATCGATGTGATCCGCGACACGCTGCTGCTGTTCGGCGAAACCCTGTCGGTGCTGGGTGATGATTTCGCCCTGTACGGGTTTTCCTCGCTGCGTCGCCACCAGGTACGGATGCAGGAACTCAAGTCTTTCACCCAGCGGTACGACGACAACACCCGCGGTCGCATCCAGGGGCTCAAGCCGGGTTACTACACGCGCATGGGCGCGGCCATACGCCAGGCCACGCAACTGTTGGGCAAGAGCAAGCGCCGCAGCAAACTGTTGCTGCTGCTGACCGATGGCAAACCGAACGATCTGGATTTATACGAGGGGCGCTACGGTGTCGAGGACACCCGTGAGGCGGTGCTGGAAGCGCGGCGCCAGGGGTTGACGCCGTTCTGTATCACGATTGATCGCGAAGCCGGGGATTACCTGCCGTACATGTTCGGTGCCAATGGCTATACCTTGATCCGCCAGCCGGAACAGCTACCCCTGCGGTTGCCGCAGTTGTACCGCCAGCTGACCCAGCCTTGAGCCCGGCTTGAGCGACGCAGCATCAGCCGGTGCTGCGCGGCAGCCAGAAAAACATGATCACGCAGAAAATCGTCAGGCCCACGCAAAACCACATGAACCGGCGCTGCCGGCGTTCCCCGGCGCGTCCGGCCAATGCCGGCAGGGGCATGCCGCATTGGCGGCATTCGGTTTCTCCAGGGGGATTGCCGTGTTGGCAATACAGGCAGACGGGCATGTCGCTCACTCGAACTGTTCCAGGCGCAGGCGGTCGAGAATGGCGATCTGGCGGCCGTCCTGGGTGATGATGTTTTCATCGATCAGGCGGCGGATGATCCGCGAAAAGGTTTCCGGCTGGATCGACAAATGCCCGGCAATCAGCTGCTTGGCCATCGGCAGTTCGAACTGGTTGTTAACGGATTGCTGGCGCACCAGCTGCGTCAGCAGGTAACGCACCACCCGGTGGGTGGCGTTTTTCAGGGACAGGGTTTCGATTTCGTTGACCCGTTGATGCAGGCGCACACACAGCTTGCCCAGCAACGCAAACGTCAGTCGGCTGTTGCTTTGCAGCAGGCGCATGTAGGTGTTGTTGGATAACCGGTACAACTGGGTGGGGCAGATCGCTTCGGCCGAAGCGACATAATTCGGGGTGTCCATCAGCATCATTGCCTCGGCAAAGGTTTGCCGATCGCCGATGACCTCGAACACTTTCTCCTGCCCATCGGGCGTCAGGCGGTAGATCTTCACCGCTCCGGCGATCACGAAGTAGAACGAGTCTGCCGGTTCACCCTGCCGGAACAGCGGCTCGCCTTTGTCGATGCTCAGCAAGTGGCTGGTACTCATCAATTCGTCCAGCTGTTCTTCGTTCAACGGCTCGAATAGATGATGACTGCGCAGAATCTGATGATGGACGCGGTGAAGCACCATGGGAATTCATCCTGAGAAATGAAGGGGGAGGGCAATCAAGTCAGACGAGGCCAAGGGAAACGCCGCTGGCCAGGGCCAGGACCGAGGTCAACACCACAAACCAGGCCAAGGGCTGGATGACTTTTTTCATGACGACTCCAGGGAGAGGTTTCTTTGATTTGCAAAAGCTTGAGCAAGACGCGGGCCATGCGCACAAGCCCTTGTTTATTGAGGCGGCCGAGGCGCAGGGTCAAAAAGACCCTAGGCTTTAGGGTTATTAGAACCCTTTAATGGTCATTTTTACCCTGGTTCTAATCACTGCCGTGGTCAATGGGCCAGGCCTGGCAAGGATCGGTGCGAGGGCACGCCCCTTGCACACTTAATCTGCGACAACTGCAATAAATCGGCGATACCCGATGATTGCAGCCTGATTGACCTCGGCGCGCGCAGGTCGGCGCCAGGTGGGCAACAAGGCAGAGGAGAGGTTTTTATGCAGGTGCTTGACCGCCGGAAAGCGATGGCCATTGCGCCGTTGTTACGATTGGCCTTTCGGCCATTTTTTCTCGCCGGCTGCCTGTTGGCCGTGCTGGCCATTCCGCTGTGGCTGGCCGCTTTCAGCGGTTCGATCGCCGATTGGCAGCCGGCCGGGGGGTGGCTGGGCTGGCACCGACATGAACTGCTGTTCGGTTTTGGCCTGGCGATTATTGCCGGCTTCCTGCTGACGGCCGTGCAGACCTGGACCGGTCGCCCCGGCGTCAGCGGCACACCGCTGGCGGCGCTGGCGCTGCTGTGGTTGTCGGCGCGCGTGGCGTGGCTGGTCAATGCACCGTGGCCGCTGCTGGCGTTGCTGGAGTTGGCATTCCCGCTGGCGGTGGCCGCGCTCATGGGGTTCACCCTGTGGAAGGTCCGGCAGACACGTAACTATCCGATTGCGGTGGTGCTGCTGTTATTGGCGGCGGCCGACGCCTTGTCCCTGTACGGCCTGGTCGAAGGTCATGAAGGCTGGCAGCGCCAAGGCGTGCTGACCGGTCTTTGGCTGGTGGCGGCGATGATGGGCTTGATTGGCGGGCGCGTGATTCCGTTCTTCATTCAGCGCGGCCTCGGCAAGGTTGAAGGCGTTACCCCCTGGCCGTGGCTGGACTGGCTGCTGCTGATCGGTTCGCCCCTGGTGGCGTTGTCCTATGCCGCAGGATTAGCGCTCGAGCCCAATCTGTGGATGGGCCTGTTATTTGCCGCGTTGGCCGCCGGGCATCTGGTGCGCCTGGTTCGCTGGCATGATCGCGCACTCTGGCGCGTGCCGTTGCTGTGGTCGTTGTACCTGGCGTATGGCTGGTTGGCGGTGGCTTGTCTGGGGATGGCGCTCTGGCATTTTGGCGTACCGATCAATCCGAGCCTGGCGGTGCATTGCCTGACCATCGGCGCCATGGGCGGCCTGGTGCTGGCGATGATCGCACGGGTCAGTCTCGGACACACCGGCCGGCCTCTTGAACCGCCGTCGGGCATGACCCTGGCGTTTATTTTGCTCAACCTGGCGTGTCTGAGCCGGGTGGTGTTGGTCCTGTTCCTGCCTTTGCCCGCGTTGTGGCTGGCCGGCCTGTGCTGGGCGCTGGCGTTCGGGCTGTACGCCTGGGGTTATGCGCCGATGCTGTTGCGGGGCCGGGTCGATGGGCATCCGGGATGAGCCTGCACATGAATGGAGGCGGCTGCTGATGATGTATCCCTTTTTACTGGTCACGCATTTGCTGGCAGCCATCGCCTTCATCGGCACGCTGTTTTTCGAGGTGGTGATCTGGCATCGAGCCCGCGAGCAGTTGACCGATACCGCGCAATCGACGGCGGACCAGGCGATTGCGGTGCGCTCGCGCAAGGTGCTGCATGGCGTGGTGGTGCTGTTGTATGGCGCCGGCATCGCCCTGGCCTGGCAACATCGCGGCGTATTGAGCCAGCCGCTGGCCAGCAGTTTTGGCACCTTGCTGAGCCTGAAGATCGTGTTGGCCCTGAGCATCATCGGCCATTACCTGTTGCTGGCGTACTGGCTGAAAAGCGCGCGGCTGACGGTTAGCCGCGCGAGCTGGATTCGCCGCAGCATCCTTGGGCACATGGTGTTGATCGTGATCCTGGCCAAGGCGATGTTCTATTGGCAGGGTTGATTGCTGGAAAACTTGTCGGTCAGTGTTGGCGCCTTCGCCGGCAAGCCGTAATTGTAGGAGCGAGCTTGCTCGCGATGGTCGTTAACGATAACGCGTGTTTACTGGTTAAACGCGGCGCTCTTGAGTCCATCGCGAGCAAGCTCGCTCCTACAATTACGGGTTGCCGGCGAAAGCGGCGTTACGGGTTGGTAATCAATGACGGGGTTTGAGGGCGTTGATGAACAGCACGTTGTTTTCCAGATGGATGTGTTGCATCAGGTCGTCCTTGAACTCCAGCAACCCGCGATAAAGCGCGCGCCAGGTGTTGCAGGCATCGGCCGGTGGAATGATGTGGTTGGTCAGTAGCAGCAGCTGGTCCAGCGCCTGGCCATGTTGATCATGTTCGAAGCGCAGCACCTGGATCGGCGGCGCGGCCTGAAGGCCGATGCCCTGTTGCAGCATCGGGAACAGCACTTGTTCCTCCTTGAGCATGTGCCCTTCGAGTTCCTGTTGCATGTCGGTCAGCAGATCGGCCAGGCCATTGGGGCAGCTGCTGCGGGCGCCATGCACCTGCTCGACACGGCGAGCCAGGCGGATCAGTTCCGGCAGTTGCTCGCGGTGGCGGGCGTGATAGCGCGCCAGGAGGTGGGCGATCAACGCCTGCGACGGTTCGTTGCGCCAGTCGAGTTGGGTGTCGCCGGCGTCTTGCAGGTCGTGCAGGGCATCGGCGATCAGCAGCGGATCGAGGTCCTTGCCAAGGGCAGCTTCGCGCAGGCTTTTATGCCCGCCGCAACAGAAGTCCAGTTTGAAGCTGTGAAAGATCCGGGTGGCGCCGGGAATGTCGCAGGCCAGTTGGCCGAGGCTTTGTTCAAGTAGGGTCTGGCTCATCAGGGAGTTCCTTGTATGGATTCAACGGTTCCCCAAGCTCGTTGCACCCGGCATGCCATAGTCAACTGATTGAAAAGCATCGATGTTTTTTTAATTGTGGTGATAGTCACCCTGACGCTTTAGGGTGAATCCAACCAAAGAGGGTACTTACTACCATGTTGCGTGAAAGCCTGGCGGCCGACCTGATTGTCGAGTTGCCCAATGCGGTGCGGTTGCAACGACTGGTCCAGACCCTGCGCGAATACTTCAACAGTGGCGCGGTGGGATTGCTGCGCCTGGATGACGACAGCCTCAGGCCGGTGGCGACCGTGGGGCTGGTGCATGAAGCCCTGGGGCGGCGCTTTGTCATTGCCCAGCATCCGCGGCTGGCGGCGATCATGGCGTCCCGCGAGCCGGTCTGGTTCGAGCCCGACAGCCGTCTGCCGGACCCTTACGACGGCTTGCTCGACGGCCACGTCGGCGAACCGTTGCCGGTGCATGACTGCATGGGCGTGAGCCTGTACGTGGAAGGCCGGATCTGGGGCGCGATCACCCTCGATGCGCTGCACGCCGGAACCTTCGACAGCCAGGCCCGGGAGGAACTCAAGCGCTGCACCCTGCAGATCGAGGCCGCCGTGCGGGTGACCCGGCTCGAGCAGGAAAACCGCAGCTTGCGTTTGTCCCGCAGCGATACCCTGGACCTGCGCATGCCCGTCGAGGAGGGCGAGATCCTCGGCCAGAGCGAGGTCTTGCATCAGTTGCTCAACGAGCTGGATGTGCTGGCCGACTCCGAACTGCCGGTGTTGCTGTTGGGCGAGACCGGTGTCGGCAAAGAGCTGTTCGCCCGGCGCTTGCACCGGCTTTCACGGCGCAACCACAAGCCGCTGATCCAGGTCAACTGCGCCGCCTTGCCGGAGTCGCTGGCGGAGAGTGAATTGTTCGGCCATGTCAAAGGCGCCTTTTCCGGCGCCACCAGTGACCGTGCCGGACGCTTCGATGCGGCCAACGGCGGCACGCTGTTTCTCGATGAAGTCGGTGAGTTGCCGTTGGCGGTGCAGGCGAAGCTGTTGCGTACGCTGCAAAATGGCGAGATCCAGCGCCTGGGCGCCGACAAGCCGTTGCACGTCGATGTGCGCATCATCGCCGCCACCAACCGGCACCTGCCGGACAGCATTCGCGAGGGTCTGTTCCGGGCCGACCTGTATCACCGGCTCTCGGTGTACCCGGTGCCGATTCCGCCCCTGCGCGAGCGCGGTAACGATGTGTTGATGCTGGCCGGGCATTTCCTTGAGCTCAACCGGGCGCGGCTTGGCTTGCGCGGCTTGCGCCTGTCGCCGCCGGCCGAGCGCGCGCTGTTGGCGTACACCTGGCCAGGCAACGTGCGGGAACTGGAGCATGTGATCAGTCGCGCCGCATTGAAGCAGCTGAGCCGAGGCAGCAGTCGCACCTTGATCATGACGCTGGAGCCGGAAATTCTCGATCTCGACAGTGCAATGGGGGCGCCAGGGGCGGCGGTCGAGCCGCTTGAGGCGTTGGTAGCCGATGCGCCGTTCCAGCCCCTGGGGGAAGCCGTCGACGATTACCAGCGCAAGAAAATCCTCCAGGCCCTTGCCCTGTCCGGGGAAAACTGGGCCAGTGCCGCGCGGATCCTGGAAGTCGATCCGAGCAATCTGCACAAACTGGCGCGGCGCCTGCGGCTCAAGTGATCGACAGTGTTGATGGCGGTCAAGGTGGTTTTGCGCAGTGCCTCGCACACTGGGCAAAACCCTTCGGAGATCGATGTCATGCCCCTGTCCCTGGCTCAATTGCGCCGTAACTACACCCTTCATGGCCTGCAAGACGACGCGGCGCCGGAGGATCCGCTGGCGATGTTCCGGCAATGGCTGCAACAGGCCCGCGACACCGAGTGCGCGCCCGTGGAGGCCAATAGCATGGTGCTCGCGACGGTCGACAGCGACGGACGACCGCACTGCCGGGTACTGCTGCTCAAGGGGCTGAGCGATGAAGGCTTTACTTTTTTCGGCAATTACCAGAGCGATAAAGGGCAGCAGCTGGCCGCAAATCCCCATGCCGCGATGACTTTTTTCTGGCCGGGACTGGAACGGCAGGTGCGCATCGAAGGCCAGGTGTCCAGGCTCGACCCGCAGCTCTCTGACGCGTACTTCGATTCCCGCCCGGTGGCCAGCCGCCTCGGCGCCTGGGCTTCACCCCAAAGCCGGCCGCTGGCCAGTCGCGCAGCCCTTGAATCCATGCTCGCGCACACCATCAAACGCTTCGTCGGCCACAGCGTCTCGCGGCCTGAGCATTGGGGCGGCTACTGCCTGCACCCGGACCGGCTCGAGTTTTGGCAGGGCCGTGCCGATCGGTTGCATGACCGGCTTGATTACCGGTTGCGCGATGGCGCGTGGCAGCGGACTCGCCTGGCGCCTTGAGGCCCGTTGCGCAAAACATGCAGCAATGGAGAACTATGTGGGAGCGAGCTTGCTCGCGATAGCGGTGGATCAGTCAACATCAATGTTGCCTGACAAACCGCTATCGCGAGCAAGCTCGCTCCCACAGGTTTTGTGTGCCCGACACAATCCTCTTATGTCCCTGTCGAGGTACCTCCTTGGAGGAATAGGCCCGCGCGCCATTCCGGTTCAGGCTTCGGGCCATACCCTCATCTACGGGAAGACCTGGACATGGCCCATCTGGCGCAACGCACTTTCGAACCCCTGAACATCGCCGTGCTGACCATCAGCGATACGCGCACCTTCGAGACCGACAGTTCGGGACAGACCCTGACCGATTTGCTGCAGACCGCCGGGCATGTCCTGATCGATCGCGACCTGGTCAAGGACGACGTTTATCAGATCCGCGCCAAGGTCTCCCACTGGATCGCCGATGCTCGGGTACAAGTGATCCTCATGACCGGCGGCACCGGTTTCACCGCTCGCGACAACACGCCGCAAGCGGTGCTGCCGTTGCTGGACAAACACGTGGAAGGCTTCGGTGAGCTGTTCCGCCAGGTGTCCCTGGTGGAAATCGGCATGTCCAGCCTGCAGTCCCGGGCCCTGGCCGGAATGAGCAACGGCGTGCTGGTGTGCTGTGTTCCGGGTTCGCCGGGGGCCTGCCGCACCGCCTGGAACCAGATCCTGCTCGAACAGCTGGACAGCCGCACCGGCCCGTGCAACTTCGCTCCACATTTGAAGCCGCAGGCACAACGACTCATCGACGCCTGCGAGACACGCCCATGAGCGCCCGGGTGTGCGACCTCGGCAGCCTGATGCCGGTGGACGAGGCCATCCGCCGTCTGCTGGATCAGGCACCGCCGCCGCCCCCGGGGCAGATGATCGATCTGGATCAGGCCTTGGGCCGGGTACTGGCGTGCGATATTCATTCCCCGGTGAACCTGCCGGCCTGGGACAACAGCGCCATGGACGGATACGCCCTCAGGGCCGCCGATCTGCCGGCGGAGGGTGGCTGGCTGCCGCTTGGCGGGCGAATTGCCGCGGGCGACCCAGCCTGTTCACCCTTGCTCGCGCAACAGACGGTGCAGATTTTCACCGGTGCGCCGTTGCCCTCGGGTGCCGATACGGTGGTGCCGCAAGAGCGCTGCCAGGTAGAAGGCGAGCGCGTGTGTTTCCCGGCGGTGAGCCCTGGGGATCACGTGCGCAAGCTGGGCGAGGAAGTCCGCCGCGGCGATCTGTTGCTCCAGGCCGGCAAACGCCTGCGCGCCCAGGAAGTGGGGTTGCTGGCCGGCGCCGGTATCGCGCGGGTCGAGGTCTATCGGCCGCTGCAGGTGTGCCTGCTCAGCAGCGGCAATGAGCTGCGCGAGCCGGGCGAGGCCTTGGCACCGGGGCAGATCTACAACAGCAATCGCCATTGCCTGGCCGCGTTACTGCGCGGCTGGGGCGTCGAGGTGCACGACTATGGCGTTATGGCCGATGAGTTGGCGGCCAGTCGGCACGCGTTGAGCCTGGCCTCTTCGGAATGTGACCTGCTGCTCAGCTCCGGGGGCGTCTCGGTCGGTGGGGAGGATCATCTCAAACAGGCGATCGAGGAACTGGGTCGCATCGATTTCTGGCGCCTGGCCATCCAGCCGGGCAAACCGCTGGCCTTCGGCGAAGTGGCCGGCAAACCCTGGATCGGTATGCCGGGCAATCCTTCGGCGGCGCTGATTACCGCGTTGGTGGTGGTGCGTCCGTTGCTGCTTCGGGCCCAGGGGGTGACTGACGTATTGCCGCTGCCCTTGAGCGTGCCGGCCGGATTCGACTGGCTGCAGAGCAACAAGCGTCGCCAGTATTTGCGGGCACGACTGATCCCTGGCACTGACGGTCAGTTGCGCGTGGAGCTGCACCCGCAGCAAAGCTCGGCGATGTTGACGGCCGCCTGTTGGGCCGAAGGCCTGGCGGTGATCGAGTGCGAACAGCAAGTGCTCAAGCACGACAACGTGAAGTTCCTGTCCTTCGCCGACCTGATGCATTGAGGGCAATTGATTGCCGTCAAGGCTGTGCCTGCCGGTCTCGCTAGACTGGCAGCGCCTTTTTCGCCCGATGCGCCACAGGCGTCGATGGACGGGCGAGACGCGATTTCCCATGAGGATTACCCATGCAACTGGTCTGCCCGGCAGGGAACCTGCCTGCGCTTAAAGCGGCGGTTCGCCAAGGCGCGGATGCCGTCTATGTCGGTTTTCGCGATGACACCAATGCCCGGCATTTCGCCGGGCTGAACATGGACGACAAGCAGTTCGACGCCGCGGTCGCCCACATCCGCCAGCATCAGCGCAAACTCTACGTCGCGGTCAACACCTACCCACAACCCAAGGGTTGGGAGCGCTGGCAGCGGGCGGTGGATCGCGCCGCCGATTTCGGTGTGGATGCGTTGATCGCCGCCGACCCCGGGGTGCTCAACTATGCCAGCCAGCGCCATCCGCAACTGGCGTTGCACCTGTCGGTCCAGGGCTCGGCGACCCATGCCGCGGCGCTGCAATTCTATGCGCAGCGCTACGGCATCCGGCGCGCGGTGCTGCCACGGGTGTTGTCCCTGGCGCAGGTGCGCCAGGTCGCCGCCAGCAGTCCGGTGCCCATCGAGGTTTTTGGTTTCGGCAGTCTGTGCATCATGGCCGAAGGGCGTTGTCATCTGTCTTCCTACATTACCGGCGAGTCGCCGAACCTGTGCGGTGTCTGTTCGCCGGCCAAGGCGGTGCGCTGGAGCGAAGACGCCGAAGGCTTGAGCGCACGCCTCAGTGAAGTGCTGATCGACCGCTACACTCCCGACGAACCGGCCGGTTACCCGACCCTGTGCAAAGGCCGCTTCCTGGTCGGCGGCAAACGCTTCCATGCCCTGGAGGAACCCACCAGCCTCGACACCCTGGACCTGCTGCCGGAGTTGACGGCCATCGGCGTCGAAGCGGTCAAAATCGAGGGCCGCCAACGCAGCCCGGCCTATGTCGAACAAGTCACCCGCGTCTGGCGTGCGGCACTCGATGCCCACCGTGGCGCGCCGGCCAATTTTCGGGTCAAGGACGAATGGCGCCGGGTGCTGGCCGGTCTTTCCGAAGGCAGCCAGACCACCCTGGGTGCTTATCATCGATCATGGCAATGAGGGACGGCACATGAAGCTCAGCCTTGGACCTGTCCTGTTTTACTGGGACAAACAGCAACTCAGTCAGTTTTACGCCGAGATGTCGGCCTTGCCCCTGGACGTGATTTACCTGGGGGAAACCGTGTGCTCCAAACGCCGGTCCTTTTCCCTGGATCAATGGCTGGGTTTGGGTCGCGAACTACAGGAATGCAGCCAGGCACAGTTGGTGATCTCCAGCCTGACCCTGATCGAGGCGGCGTCCGAACTTTCCAGCCTGCGCCGGCTCTGCGACAACGGTCAGTTGCTGGTGGAGGCCAACGACATGGGCGCGGTGCAGTTGCTGGCCGAGCGCAAGCTGCCGTTCGTGGGCGGTCCGGCGCTGAATTTGTACAACGGTCATGCACTGGCGCAATTGTTGGACAGCGGCATGATCCGTTGGGTACCGCCGGTGGAATGCTCGGCGGCGCTGATTGGCGATGTGCTTGGCCAGGTGCGGGAACTGGGGCGTGCGGTGCCTGAGGTTGAAATTTTCGCTTATGGGCATTTGCCCTTGGCCTATTCCGCACGGTGCTTCACGGCTCGGGCGGAAAACAAGCCCAAGGACGACTGCCAGTTTTGCTGCATCAACTACCCCGATGGCCTGGCGTTGACCAGTCAGGAAGGGCAGGCGTTGTTCACCATCAACGGCATTCAAACGATGTCGGCCGAGGTGACCAATCTGCTGGCGGATTACGCCGGGCTGGTGGCCTGCGGTGCCGATCTGTTGCGCCTGAGCCCCCGGGCTGAAGGCATGGCCGAGGTGGTTGCCGCCTATCAGCGGGTTCGTCTGGGCGAGATGCCGCCGTTGTTCGTCGAAGGTTGCAATGGTTATTGGCATGGCCAGGCCGGGATGTTGCGCGTCGAGGAGGTCGGCCTGTGTTGAATCGTAAAAAGTGGTTGTTGAAAGGTGCCGACCGGTTATTGCCGCTGGTGCGCAAGGTGCCGTTTGCGGTGCAGCGCCTGGCGTTGCAGCAGGCGCTCAATCGCTGCCTGGCCGAGCCGTTGCGCGACGGCGAATTTGAAGTGTTGCGCGGGCGCTGGCTGTGCCTGCGGATTCCGGATCTGGGGTTGTCCTGGTACTTGACGCTCAGCCGGGAAGGCTTGCGGATTGCCGGGCACGCCCCAGCGGATGTGACCATCAGTGGTAACTGGCGGGAGTTTCTGCTGCTGGCCAGCCGTCAGGAAGACCCGGACACGCTGTTCTTTCGCCGGCGCCTGGTGATCGAGGGCGATACCGAGCTGGGGCTGGCGTTGAAGAACCTGATAGACAGCCTGGATCCTGACGTGTTGCCGGTGTGGTTGTGGCGCAATCTGGAACGGGCAGGGAAGGGCTTGGCGGCAAGCTGACCAACACATAACCCCTGTGGGAGCTGGCTTGCCAGCGAAGGCGGTACAACAGTCGACATCCATGTTGAATGTGCCACCGCCATCGCGGGCAAGCCCACACAGTGATTTTTGTTGTTTCTCAGGCCATCGTTTCCTGGCGGTTTTCTTCCTGCAAGGCATCAGTGGCAATCAACTGCCTGATCACTTCAAACAACTCCTCGCCCTGCGCCTCGGTGCAGTCTTCGCCATTGCGTTTGCGCAGGCCGTGTTGGTTGAGGATCAGGTGCACATCCGCATGAAGGTCATGCTGCTTCAAGCAGTTCTCGACACATTCCAGCGCACAACCGTCCAGCGCAAAGATCCGCCTACCCGAGGCCGCCTTGTTGACCAGCGCCGCCACGTGCCCGCCAACCCCGACGATGCAGGACATTTCCGCCAGGCCGCTGCGATCCAGGCGCACGGCCAGGGTGTTGGCCAGCTGGGCCACATTGCTACAGCCTGAGCAGGCGTACACCAAAGGCAAGGTTGAACGGGGCATGGGCACTCTCCATGGGATGGACTGGTCCAGTGTGCAACGCCGGTGGCATTGCGCAATGACTGCGGTCAATTGCATCTATTGAAATGCTGCCAGATCCTCTTCGGCGAGGATGCTGATATTGCGCCGCTCCATGGCGATCAGGCCGCTGTCGACCAGCCGATGCAGGATCCGCGAAAAGGTTTCCGGCTGAATCCCGAGTTTGGACGCCACCAGGCGTTTGGAGACCTGCAAGACGATCCGGTTGGTGAGCGGGTTGCGCTCCTGGAACAGGAAATTGATCACCCGCCGACTCGCGCTGGCCATGGTCAAGGTGTCGATGTCGCGCAGCCGCAGGTGCAGGTGCACGCTCATGCTCGCCAGGATGGCCAGGCACACCTTCGGCTGGTCCTCCAGGGCGCTGCGGTAATGGCTGCCCTCGATACTCACCAGCACGCTGTCCTTCAGCGCCGTGGCGCTCACCGGGTACAGCCGGGCCTGGCTGAACAGCAAGGCCTCGGCAAAGGTCTGGCCGGGCTGGATGATCTCCACCAGGTTTTCCTGGCCTTCGCCGGTGAGCCGGTACAGCTTGATCTGGCCGCTGACCAGCAGGAAAAAGCGCTTGGCAGGATCCCCCTGGTGCATGAGCGTGCTGTGACAACTCAGGCGCTTGAGCATGGCCAGGGCGCAGACTTCCTCGAAGACTTTCTCCGGCAGTTGGCTGAACAGGTGGTGCCGGCGCAACGTTAAAACGATGGAAGGGTGGGTCAGCATGGCGTACCTCCGCTGACGGTCATAGTAAAGAGCATGCGGCAATTGCCCTATGCCTCTGCAGGACTACCTCGAAAGAGGCATGTCCCTCAGCCCGCACTGCGCAAGTGCTCCATGGCCCACACCGCCGCCTCGACCCGCGAGCGCAAGCCGAGTTTGTGCAGCAGGTTCTTGACGTGAACCTTGACCGTGCCTTCGGTGATGCCCAGCTTGTGCCCGATGACCTTGTTGCTGAAGCCGCTGGCGATGGTTTTCAGGACCTGGCGTTCCCGCTCGGTCAGCTCCACCACGGCCTGGCGCGGCGGCGAGCGCAGCGCCTGGGCCATGACTTGGGTCAGGCCCGGGCTGATCACCAGCGCACCGTGCAAGGCATCGCGGATGTACTGCACCAACAGTTCGGGCTCCATGTCCTTGAGCAGATAGCCGTCGGCGTCCAGGCGCAGTGCGTCGCGAATATCGTCTTCGGCGTCCGAGACCGTGAACAGCAGCACCTTGCCGCTGTAGTGCATCGCCCGTAATTGACGCAGGGTTTCGATGCCGTTCATTTGCGGCATGTTGTTGTCGAGCAGCACCAGGTCCGGTCGCAGCGGCTCGATCAAGGTGAGGGCTTCTTCGCCGTGGCTGGCTTCGCCGACGATCTCGAAGTCATCTTCAAGCTCGAGCATCTGGCGGATGCCGTGACGCATCATCGGATGGTCATCGACCAGCAGGATTCGGTGTCGCGGGGACGGAGTCATGTGACGCTACCTTCTGTTTGCTGTCCGAGAAACTCCGGGCGGAATTCCAGCTGGACGCGGGTGCCCTGGGGCGCCCTGGAAATAATCTGCAATTGGCCGCGCAAGCTGCGCGCCCGCTCATCCATGATGTTCAGGCCGTGGTGTTCGCGCTGATCGACCTTGCCGCTGAACCCGCGCCCGTCGTCTTCGACGCTGAGCCTGACGGTTTCACCGTCCTGACGCAGTTCGAGCCAGGCGCTTTGCGCATGGGCGTGGCGCAGGCAGTTGGAGAGCGCCTCGCGGGTGATCTGCAAAATATGGATTTGCTCGCTGGCCGATAGCTGAAAAGCCAATGCGTCGACATGCAGGTGCACCTGGAAATCCCCGCGTCGGGAAAACTCCTCGGCGGTGTCCCTGAGTTCCTGCACCAGCCCCGCATCGTGGATCTGCAAGCGAAAGGTGGTCAGCAGCTCGCGCAGTTGGCGGTAGGCGTTGTTCAGCCCCTCGCGCAGTTCCGCCGTGACGTTTTCCAGGGTCTCCACCGGCTCACCACGGCGCATCAGGGTCTGCAGGCGACTGACCTGCAGCTTCATGTAGGACAGGGCCTGGGCCAGTGAGTCATGCAGCTCGCGGGCGATGATCGTGCGCTCGTCGAGCAACAACAGCCGGTGATCCTGTTCCCGCTGGCGCTTGAGCGAGAGCGAGGTGCCGATCAGGTTGGCCAGGGCCTGGATCAGCTGGGTTTCCCAAGCTTGCGTGGGATGGCCGTCGACAAAATGCGCCTTGAGTTCCCCCAGTTCGTTGCCCTGGTTGCTGATGCTGAAGGTTTGCGGACTGGCGGTATGGTGCTTCTGGCAGGTGGCGCAATCGCTGCTGGCGCACACTTCGCGGATGTTCGCGCCATGCAGGGCGAGCAACTGCTGGGCCGGCGCCTGGGATTGCCCTTGCAGGCACAGCGACAGGCGCAAGCCCGGCAGGCGTTGCTGGAAGCGCCGGATCAACTCATCCAGACCTTCGGCATTGGCCAGGCGTGTGGCCAGGCTGCGGCTGCTCTGGTACAGCAGCTCGAGGGCGGCATTGGCTTGCTGCAGGTTCAGGGTTTTTTGCCGCACCTGACTCTCCAGGGTGCGGTGCGACTCTTCGATCGTCTCGGCCATGGCGTTGAAACTCGTGGCCAACTGACCCAGCTCGTCCTGGGATTGATGATTGACCCGCACCTTGAAATCACCGCGACGAAAGCGCTGGGTAGCCAGCACCAGCTCCTGCAGGGGCGTGATCACGCTGTACTGCAATTCATACAAGCCGATCAGCAGGACGATCAGGGTGGTGAACAGGGCCAGGCCCTGGATCACCTGTTGCCAGCCTTGCTTTTGTTCACTGCGGCGTTGCAACAGGCTGACGAACTGATTCAGTTGTTCGACGAAGGGCAGGGCGTTGGCCTGGAAGGCCGCACCATCGCCCCGTTCCAGTGCCGGGCGCAAATGCTCGGTCCAGTACTGCTGGAGTTGCCCGTAGCTGATTTGCAAAGCGGTGTTCGGACCATCCTCCAGCACCGCCTTGAGTGAATGGCTGTTGAGGCGATTCTGCAGGCTGTCGGCAACGCTGGTGATGTCTTCGCGGGAGGCGCCTGCCGCCAGTTTCCAGCTCAGGTGATAGGTCTCCATGCGCACCGAGCCCGCGGTGTTGATCGCCGCCGCATCGCCCTGGCTGAACCAGGCGATCAGCCCGGCGCTCAATGAGCTGGCGAGGGCGAGCACGGCGATCAGGATCACCGCCAGCCCGGCGCGAGCGGGCAGGGAGCTGCGCAACCAGCGCAGCATCAGCGCAGGTCCGTCGAAAGGACAGGAAAGACGAGCATGCACAGCTCCAGAGTAGGTCGTTGTTCGTTATGGCCTCTTCGCGGGCAAGCCTCGCTCCTACAGGATTGAAGTCGTTCCCGTTTTGATGTCCGGCCTTGACTCCTGTAGGAGCGAGGCTTGCCCGCGAAGGCGATTTTAAAGAACAACCGCCGATCCCGGGCGCGCTACCTCTAAAGAGTTGTCGACTGATCCGTGTCAGCAAAAACCTTGGAAGAAATCCCTAAGACGCTGATAAACCAACGGTTTCAGGGTTTCCCTGTACTACCTCCTTAGAGGTAGACCGCACAAGCATAGGCCTATGCCCCCATGGGCTACGTTGATATGGATCAAGTTTTTGCGGGGTCGGCCTCTCTAGTCTGCAGCCGTGGCTAACTGACTGGAGAGCATCGTGACCCAACCCCGTGTACGACAAGGCCTGGTGCTGGGCATGAGCACATTGGCCTTCACTGTCTGTTTCATGGTCTGGATGATGTTTGCCGTGCTCGGTGTACCGATCAAGGACCTTCTCCAGCTCAACGAAACCCAGTTCGGCCTGCTGGCCGCGACCCCGGTACTGACCGGCTCGCTGGTGCGTTTGCCGTTGGGCTTGCTGACCGACCGCTTTGGCGGGCGCAGCGTGTTCTTCCTGCTGATGCTGGCCTGCGTCGCTCCGCTGTACCTGATCAGCCACGCCACCGCCTACTGGCAGTTCCTGGTGCTGGGCTTGTTTGTAGGCCTGGCCGGCGGCTCGTTCTCGGTGGGGATTGCCTACGTCGCCAAATGGTTCGACAAGGAGAACCAGGGCTTCGCCATGGGCATCTTCGGCGCCGGGAATGCCGGAGCCGCGGTGACCAAGTTTCTCGCCCCGGCGCTGATCGCTGCCGGCAGTTGGCAGCTGGTGCCGAAAGTCTTCAGCGCGATCCTCTTTATTACCGCGTTGTTGTTCTGGTTCCTCAGCGCCGAAAACAAGGACCACCGCAGTGCCACTGGCGCCACGTTGCGTGAGCAATTGAGCTCGCTGAAGGACCCGGCGGTGTGGCGCTACTGCCAGTACTACTCGATCGTTTTCGGTGGTTATGTCGCCCTCGCGCTGTGGATGACCAAGTACTACGTGCAGGAATACGGTTTCAGCCTGCAAAGCGCGGCGCTGCTGGCGGCCTGTTTCTCCCTGCCCGGCGGCGTGCTGCGTGCCGTCGGCGGCTGGATGTCGGATCGCTGGGGTGCGCAAAGCGTGACCTGGTGGGTGTTGTGGGTCAGCTGGATCTGCCTGTTCCTGCTCTCGTATCCCCAGACCCAACTGCAAGTGCAAACGATCAACGGCCCGGTGGATTTCCACATCGGCCTCAATCCCGCGCTGTTCACCGTGCTGCTGTTCGTCATGGGCATCGCCTTCGCGTTCGGCAAGGCCTCGGTCTTCAAATACATCGCCAACGACTACCCGAAAAACATGGGTGCGGTGTCCGGCATCGTCGGCCTCGCCGGTGGCCTGGGCGGTTTCGTGTTGCCAATCCTGTTCGGCGCCCTGGTGGACCTCACCGGCGTGCGCTCTTCCTGCTTCATGTTGATGTACGGCGTGGTCTGGGTCTCCCTCACCTGGATGTACTTCAGCGAGATACGCAAAAGCCCGGTGCTGGGTAAAGCGCCGCCGCTGACCCAGTCCCCGTTTTCCAGCATTGCCCTAGGAGAAGAACATGTCCGTTCTGCAAAAGCCTGACAAAGGCCCGGTCATTCATGACTGGCGCCCCGAGGACCCAGCATTCTGGGGAAGTAGCGGCAAACAGACCGCCACGCGCAACTTGTGGATTTCCATTCCTGCGCTGCTGTTGGCCTTTGCGGTGTGGATGGTCTGGAGCACGGTGATCGTGCGTTTGAACGCCATCGGCTTCAGCTTCACCACCGACCAGCTGTTCTGGCTGGCGGCGTTGCCGGGGCTGTCGGGGGCGACCTTGCGCGTCTTCTATTCCTTTATGGTGCCGATTTTCGGCGGCCGGCGCTGGACCGCCCTGAGCACCGCATCGCTGCTGTTGCCCTCGATCTGGATGGGCTTCGCCGTGCAGGACCCGAGCACCTCTTACAGCGTGTTCGTGTTGATTGCCTTGCTCTGCGGTTTTGGTGGCGGCAACTTCGCCTCGAGCATGTCCAACATCAGCTTCTTCTACCCCAAGTCGCAGCAGGGCACGGCCCTTGGCCTCAACGCCGGGCTGGGCAACCTGGGCGTCTCGGTGATGCAGTTCTGTGTACCGTTGGTGATTACCTTCGGTGTGTTCGGTTTCATGGGCGGCTCGCCGCAAGCCCTGCCGGACGGTGGCCAGCTGTGGTTGCAGAACGCCGGTTTCATCTGGGTGCCGTTCATTGTCCTGGTCACGGTGCTGGCCTGGTTCGGCATGAATGACCTGTCCAGTGCCCGCGCTTCCTTCAGCGAGCAGGCGGTCATCTTCAAACGCAAACACAACTGGCTGATGTGCTGGTTATACCTGGCGACTTTCGGTTCGTTCATCGGTTTCTCCGCCGCATTTCCACTGCTGATCAAAACCTCGTTTCCTGATGTCATCGCCTTGAAATTCGCCTTCCTCGGCCCGTTGGTCGGTGCGCTGGTACGCCCATTGGGCGGCTGGCTGGCGGACAAGCTCGGCGGCGCGAAGGTGACCTTGTGGAACTTCGTGGCGATGATCGCGATGGTCTTCGGCGTCATGCACTTCCTGCCGCAGAACGGTGAGCCCGGCAACTTCTACGGCTATCTCGGCATGTTCATGCTGCTGTTCATTACCACCGGCATCGGCAACGGCTCCACCTTCCGCATGATCCCGGTGATCTTCCGCACCCAGCACGAAAAAGCCTCGGCCGGAAAACCACCGGCAGTACGCGAACAAGCCTTGAAAAACGCCGGCAAAGAGTCAGCCGCGGTCCTGGGCTTCAGCTCGGCCATGGGCGCCTTCGGTGCGTTCTTCATTCCCAAATCCTTCGGCTCTTCGATGGCCCTGACCGGTGGCCCGGAGATGGCCTTCTACATGTTCGTCGGCTTTTACCTGAGCTGCATCGTGGTGACGTGGTGGTGGTACGCGCGCAAAGGCGCCGCGACTCCCTGCTAAGACGACCCGAATCCAACCATTGCGTGGGCGGGGCACAGAACCCCGCAGCAAGCCTGAGAGGACTACACCGTGAGTCATTTACTGGATCAACTGAAGTTTTTCAATCGCAAGCAAAACGAGTTTTCCGACGGTCATGGCGAGACCCGCAAGGAGTCCCGCGACTGGGAGAACGTCTACCGTTCGCGCTGGCAGTACGACAAGATCGTGCGTTCCACCCACGGGGTGAACTGCACCGGCTCCTGCTCGTGGAAAATCTACGTCAAGAACGGCCTGATCACCTGGGAAACCCAGCAGACCGACTACCCGCGTACCCGTAACGATCTGCCGAACCACGAGCCCCGTGGCTGCCCCCGTGGCGCCAGCTACAGCTGGTACATCTACAGCGCCAACCGGCTCAAGTACCCGAAAATCCGCAAGCCGTTGCTCAAACTCTGGCGCGATGCGCGGCAGACCATGGCGCCGGTGGAAGCCTGGGCCAGCATCGTCGAGGACAAGGCCAAGGCCGACTCCTATAAAAGCAAGCGCGGCATGGGTGGCTTCATTCGCTCCAACTGGGAAGAAGTCAACGAGATCATCGCTGCCGCCAACGTCTATACGATCAAGCAATACGGCCCCGACAGGATCGTCGGGTTCTCGCCGATCCCGGCCATGTCGATGGTCAGCTACGCCGCAGGCTCGCGTTATCTGTCGCTGATCGGTGGCGCCTGCCTGAGTTTCTACGACTGGTACTGCGACTTGCCACCGGCCTCGCCGATGGTCTGGGGCGAGCAGACAGACGTGCCGGAATCGGCCGACTGGTACAACTCCAATTACATCATTGCCTGGGGCTCCAACGTCCCGCAGACCCGTACCCCCGACGCGCACTTCTTTACCGAAGTCCGTTACAAGGGCACCAAGACGGTGGCGATCACCCCGGACTACTCGGAAGTCGCCAAGCTCACCGACCTGTGGCTGAACCCTAAGCAAGGCACCGATGCGGCGCTGGCCCAGGCGTTCAACCATGTGATCTTCAAAGAATTCCACCTGGACAAACCGAGCGCCTATTTCACCGACTACGCCAAGCGCTTCACCGATTTGCCGGTGCTGGTGCTGCTCAAGCAAATGGTCGACAAGGCACCGGGCGCCGGTTACCAGCCGGACCGCTTCCTGCGCGCCAGTGACCTGACCGACAACCTCGGCCAGGAAAACAACCCGGAATGGAAAACCATCGCCCTCGATGTCAGCGGCGAACTGGTGTCCCCTCAGGGCTCCATCGGTTATCGCTGGGGCGAGAAGGGCAAGTGGAACATCCTGCCCCGTGAAGGCGGCGAAGGCCGTGAGATCGATCTGAAACTGAGCCTGATCGGCGATGACGTTGCCGAAGTGGCGTTCCCGTATTTTGCCGGCGAGTCCCACGAGCACTTCCAGCACGTGGCCGGCGATGCCGTGCAATACCGCCGCGTGCCAGTGCATAACGTGGTGCTGGCGGACGGCAGGGTGGCCAAAGTCGCCACCGTGTTCGACCTGTCGGCCGCCAACCTGGCCATCGATCGCGGCCTCGGCGGCGATAACGTGGCCAAGGATTACGACGACGCCTCGGTGCCTGGCACCCCGGCGTGGCAGGAGCAGATCACCGGCGTCAGCCGTGAGAAAGCCATCCAGATTGCCCGTGAGTTCGCCGACAACGCCGACAAGACCAAGGGCCGCTCGATGATCATCGTCGGCGCGGCGATGAACCACTGGTACCACATGGACATGAACTACCGCGGGCTGATCAACATGCTCATGCTCTGCGGGTGTGTAGGCCAGACCGGTGGCGGTTGGGCGCACTACGTCGGCCAGGAAAAACTGCGTCCGCAATGCGGCTGGCTGCCCCTGGCGTTCGGCCTGGACTGGAACCGTCCGCCTCGCCAAATGAACGGCACCAGCTTCTTCTACGCCCACAGTTCGCAGTGGCGCCACGAGAAAATGAGCATGCACGACGTGCTCTCGCCGTTGGCCGATAAATCGCAATTCCCCGAGCATGCGCTGGACTACAACATCCGCGCCGAACGTGCCGGCTGGTTGCCCAGCGCACCGCAACTCAACACCAACCCTTTGCACATTTGCCGCGACGCGGCGGCAGCCGGCATGGACCCGAAAGACTACGTGGTCAAGTCGCTGCAGGACGGTTCGCTGCGTTTCTCCTGCGAACAGCCGGACAGCCCGGTCAACTTCCCGCGCAACATGTTCATCTGGCGTTCCAACCTGCTGGGCTCCTCGGGCAAAGGCCACGAGTACATGCTCAAGTACCTGCTGGGCACCAAAAACGGTGTGATGAACGAAGACATCGGCCAGGTCGGCGACTGCAAACCCGAAGAAGCCGAATGGGTGGACGAGGGCGCCATCGGCAAGCTCGATCTGGTCACTACGCTGGACTTCCGCATGTCCTCGACCTGCGTCTATTCCGACATCGTGTTGCCGACCGCGACCTGGTACGAAAAAGACGACATGAACACCTCGGACATGCACCCGTTCATTCACCCGTTGTCGGCAGCGATCGACCCGGCATGGGAATCGCGTTCCGACTGGGAAATCTACAAAGGCATCGCCAAGGCGTTTTCCAGCATGTCCGAAGGGCACCTGGGCGTTGAAAAGGACCTGGTGACCATCCCGCTGATGCACGACAGCGTCGGCGAACTGGCCCAACCCTTTGGCGGCACCGACTGGAAAAGCGACGGCGTGGCACCGGTGCCGGGCAAGAACGCACCGAACCTGCATGTGGTGGAGCGTGACTACCCGAACATCTACAAACAGTTCTCGTCCCTCGGGCCATTGCTGGAGAAACACGGCAACGGCGGCAAGGGCATCAACTGGAACACCGAAGACGAAGTGAAATTCCTCGGTGAACTCAATCACAAAGAAGGCGATGCCGGCATCAGCCACGGCCGTCCGAAAATCGACACGGCCATCGATGCCGCAGAAGTGATTCTGTCGCTGGCGCCGGAAACCAACGGTCAGGTGGCGGTCAAGGCCTGGGCCGCGCTGTCGGAGTTCACCGGCATCGACCACAGCCACCTGGCGCTGTCCAAGGCTCACGAGGCGATTCGGTTCCGCGACATTCAGGCACAGCCGCGCAAGATCATTTCCAGCCCGACCTGGTCGGGGCTCGAAGACGATCACGTCAGCTACAACGCCGGCTACACCAACGTTCACGAAGGGATCCCATGGCGCACCATCACCGGTCGCCAGCAGTTCTACCAGGATCACCCGTGGATGCAGGCGTTCGGCGAGCAACTGATGAGTTATCGGCCGCCGGTCAACACCCGCACCATCGAAGGGGTGAAAGGCAAGCGCAGCAACGGCCACAAGGAAATCGTCCTGAACTGGATCACCCCGCACCAGAAGTGGGGCATCCACAGCACCTACAGCGACAACCTGCTGATGCTCACCCTCAGCCGTGGCGGGCCGATTGTCTGGCTCTCGGAGAACGACGCGAAAAGCGCCGGCATCGAGGACAACGACTGGATCGAGTGCTTCAACATCAACGGTGCACTGACCGCCCGTGCGGTGGTCAGCCAACGGGTCAAGGACGGCATGGTGATGATGTATCACGCCCAGGAACGAATCGTGAACGTGCCCGGTTCGGAAACCACCAAGACCCGTGGCGGCCACCACAACTCGGTCACCCGCGTTGTGCTCAAGCCGACCCACATGATCGGCGGCTATGCCCAGCAGGCCTACGGTTTCAACTATTACGGCACGGTCGGTTGCAACCGCGATGAATTCGTCGTGGTTCGCAAAATGTCCAAAGTCGACTGGCTCGATGGTTCAAGTGGCGATGACCTGCCGCGTCCACTGCCGACCGATATCGAGGAGAACTGAGATGAAGATTCGCTCACAAATCGGCATGGTTCTGAACCTGGACAAATGCATCGGTTGCCACACCTGTTCCATCACCTGCAAAAACGTCTGGACCAGCCGCGAAGGCATGGAATACGCCTGGTTCAACAACGTCGAATCGAAACCCGGGATCGGCTACCCGAAAGAATGGGAAAACCAGGACAAGTGGAAGGGCGGCTGGATCCGCAATGCCAACGGCACGATCAACCCGCGCATCGGCGGTAAATTTCGCGTGTTGGCGAACATTTTCGCCAACCCGGATCTACCGAGCCTCGACGATTACTACGAACCCTTCGACTTCGATTACCAGCACCTGCACACCGCGCCGCTGGGCGAGCATCAGCCCACTGCGCGTCCGCGCTCGCTGATCTCCGGCAAGCGCATGGAGAAAATCGAGTGGGGCCCGAACTGGGAGGAAATCCTCGGCACCGAATTCGCCAAGCGTCGCAAGGACAAGAACTTCGACAAGATTCAGGCGGACATTTACGGCGAGTACGAAAACACCTTCATGATGTATTTGCCGCGCCTGTGCGAGCACTGCCTCAACCCGACGTGCGCAGCGGCTTGCCCGAGCGGGGCGATCTACAAGCGTGAAGAAGACGGCATCGTCCTGATTGACCAGGAAAAGTGCCGTGGCTGGCGGATGTGCATCAGCGGCTGCCCGTACAAGAAGATCTATTTCAACTGGAAGAGCGGCAAGTCCGAGAAATGCATCTTCTGCTACCCGCGTATCGAAGCCGGGATGCCGACCGTTTGCGCGGAAACCTGCGTCGGACGCATTCGTTACCTCGGTGTGCTGCTGTATGACGCCGACCGCATCAGCGAAGTGGCGAGCACCGCCAATGAGCAGGACCTGTACGAGAAACAACTGGAGATCTTCCTCGATCCGAACGATCCGGCAGTGATTCGTCAGGCCCTGGCCGATGGCGTACCGCAATCGGTGATCGATTCCGCTCAGCGTTCGCCGGTCTACAAAATGGCCGTGGACTGGAAACTCGCCCTGCCGCTGCACCCGGAATACCGCACCTTGCCGATGGTCTGGTACGTACCGCCACTGTCGCCGATCCAGAACGCCGCGACCGCCGGCACCGTCGGCATGAACGGGGTGATCCCGGACGTCGACAGCCTGCGCATTCCACTGAAGTACCTGGCCAACCTGCTGACGGCGGGCGATGAAAAACCGGTCAAGCGTGCGCTGAAACGCTTGCTGGCGATGCGCGCCTACAAACGTTCCGAGCAGGTCGACGGTGTTCAGGACCTGCAAGTGCTTGAGGATGTCGGCCTGAGCGTGGCCCAGGTCGAGGAGATGTACCGCTACCTGGCGATCGCCAACTATGAAGACCGTTTTGTGGTGCCAAGTGCCCACCGCGAGGACGCCATGAGCGACGCCTTCGCCGAGCGTTCCGGGTGTGGCTTCAGTTTCGGCAGCGGCTGTAGCGGCAGCTCCGACACCAACATGTTCGGCGCCAAGAAGGCCAACCGCCGCGACATCCTGAAAACCGTGCAGTTGTGGGAGGAGTGAGCATGCAAATTCTCAAAGTGATTTCGCTGTTGCTCGATTACCCGACCGAGACACTGATTGGCGGTCGCGACGAACTGGAGCAAGCGATCATTCAGTGCCGGGAAATCAGCCCGAAGCAGCGCGCGGCGTTGTTCGAATTGCTCGAGCTGATCTGCGCCAATGACCTGATGGACGGGCAGGAACACTACGGTGCGCTGTTCGGTCGGGGGCGCTCGTTGTCGCTACTGTTGTTCGAGCACGTGCACGGCGAGTCCCGGGACCGTGGCCAGGCCATGGTCGACATGATGGCGCAATACGAAGCCGCCGGTTTTGCCATCGGCGTCAAGGAGCTGCCGGACTATATCCCGCTGTATCTGGAGTTCCTGTCCACCCGCGAAGACATCGAGGCCCGCGAGGGCCTGGCGGATGTATCGCACCTGCTGGCCTTGCTCGCGGCGCGTCTGGAAGAGCGTGAAAGCGCCTATGCCAGTTGCTTCCGGGCATTGCTGCAGATTGCCGGGGCCGAGCCCCATCAAGCGGTCGCCGACCTGCGGGCGCAGGTCGCGGCGGAACCGCGCGACGACTCCCTCGAAGCCCTCGACAAGATCTGGGAAGAGGAGGCCGTGGATTTCCTCCAGGCCGAACAGCAGGACCGTTGCAGTTCGCTGCCGAGCGCACCGGGCAAGGCCCGGGAAGAAAGCGCGGTGCCGTTGCACTGGGTGGATTTTCAGCATGAAGGGTTGGCCGCCGTGCCAGCCAAGGAGGTAGGCAATGTCTAAATGGAACCTGTTGTTGTTCGGGGTCTATCCCTATTTCGCCCTGGCGATTTGCCTGATTGGCAGCTGGGCGCGCTTCGATCTGTCGCAGTACACCTGGAAGGCGGGCTCCAGCCAGATGCTCAATCAGCGCGGCATGCGCGTGGCGAGCAACTTCTTCCACATCGGTGTGTTGTTCGTGCTGGCCGGACACTTTGTCGGCCTGCTGACCCCGGCGTCGATTTATCACCACGTGATCAGCACTGAGAACAAGCAGTTGCTGGCAATGGTCTCGGGCGGGTTCTTCGGCCTGCTGTGCCTGATCGGCCTGCTGATGCTGGTTAACCGGCGGCTCAGCGACCCTCGGGTCCGTGCCACCTCCAGTCCTTCGGACATCCTGATTCTGCTGGTGCTGCTGGCGCAGTTGCTGCTCGGTCTGCTGACAATCGTCGCGTCCACCGGGCATATGGACGGCTCGGTCATGGTGATGCTCGCCGATTGGGCGCAGAACACCGTGCTGTTGCGTCCGGTGGAAGCAGCGGCGGCCATCGCACCGGTCGGGCTGATCTACAAGTTGCACGTGTTTCTCGGCTTGACCCTGTTTGTGCTGTTCCCCTTCACACGTCTCGTACACATGATCAGCGCACCGATCTGGTACCTGGGGCGTCGTTATCAAATCGTTCGTCAGAAGTACTGAGGAGACAATCATGTCAGGTGGATGTGGATGTGGTGGCGGTAAAGGGGGCAGCGGTGGCTGCGGTTCTTCCAAAAAAGCCGAGGAGGTCCTCGAGATCGCGCCGGTAGCACAGGCGCAGTTCGAAGCGCTGCCGGTGGAGCCTGCGGCGGCTGATGACGCTCCGGCGCAGTTGATCGCCAGCAGTGAACAGGAGTGGCCGATCATCAGCGTCAACGAGGTGTCGATCACCCCGGAGGCGATGGCCCAGGAGCTGCAATATCACCCGGCCGAAAGCCGCGAGGAGGCGGTCTATCTGGCCGCCCGGGCGCTGGTGATCCGCGAACTGTTGCAGCAGCGCATCGCCGAGCTCGGTGTGGCGCTGGAGATCGGGGCCGGTGAGAACGAAGAAGAAGCGGCCACGCGCTTGCTCCTGGAGCGTGAGGTGACCGTGCCTCAGTGTGACGAGGAAACCAGCCTGCGCTACTACGAAAATAATCGCGGGCGCTTCCACAGCGCACCGTTGCTGGCGGTTCGGCACATTCTGCTCGAATGCGCACCGGATGATGTCGAGGCGCGCGCCGTTGCGCATGATCAGGCGGAAGTTCTGCTGCAACGACTGGAAGAATTCCCCGGCAGTTTCGCCGAGCTGGCCGTGAAATATTCGGCCTGCCCATCGAAGGCTCAAGGCGGTTCTTTGGGGCAGATCAGCAAGGGCCAGACTGTGCCTGAACTGGAGCGTCAATTGTTCACCCTGGCACCGGGCCTGGCCAGCAAACCGCTGGAAAGTCGCTACGGCTGGCATGTGATCAGTGTCGATCAACGAATCGAAGGCATGCCGTTGCCCTATGAAGTGGTGTCGACGGCGATCCGCACGCAGTTGCAGCAAGGCGTCTGGCAGAAAGCGCTGGTGCAGTATCTGCAAACCCTGATTGGTGCAGCGGATATTCGTGGCATCCATTTGCAGGGCGCCGACTCACCGCTGGTGCAGTGAGCATCGAGGCAAACCGGGAGATGTGATGAACGCTGTGATGCAAGATGGTTTTGGACGCCAGATCGATTATCTGCGGATGTCGGTGACGGACCGGTGTGATTTTCGCTGTGTGTATTGCATGGCGAAAAACATGACCTTCCTGCCGCGTCAGCAGGTGCTCACCCTGGAGGAGTTGCAGCGTTTGGCGACGCTGTTCGTCGGCCAGGGCGTGCGCAAGATCCGCCTCACCGGTGGCGAGCCGCTGATTCGCCCGGGCATTGTCGGTTTGTGCCGCAACATCGCCGCCTTGCCCGGTTTGCGTGAACTGGTGATGACCAGCAACGGCTCGCAATTGGGGCGGCTGGCCAGGCCATTGGTAGAGGCCGGGGTCAAACGGATGAACATCAGCCTCGATAGCCTGGACGGGCAGAAGTTTCGGGCGATCACCCGCAACGGCGATCTCGACCAGGTGCTGGGCGGCATTGAAGCGGCGCGCGGCGCGGGGTTCGAGCGAGTCAAACTCAACTGCGTGGTGATGAAGGGGCGTAATTTCGATGAGGTCCCGGCACTGGTGCAATACGCCATCGACCAGCGCATCGATATCAGCTTTATCGAGGAGATGCCCCTGGGCGATGTCGGGCGTTCCCGGGGCGAGTCGTTTTGTTCCAGCGACGAAGTGCGCACACTGATCGCTGGGCGGCATCGCTTGCTCGACAGCACGGAAAACAGCGGCGGACCGGCGCGTTATGTGCGCCTGGAGCGCCACCCCGACACCCGCATCGGCTTCATTTCACCCAACAGCCACAACTTCTGTGGCAGCTGCAATCGGGTGCGGATGACCGTGGAGGGGAAGCTGTTGCTGTGCCTGGGGCAGGAGGATGCCCTGGATTTACGCGGATTGCTGCGGCGTTATCCGCTGGATGACCAGCCGGTGATCAATGCAATCCACAACGCCTTGCGCGGCAAGCCCCTGCGCCATGATTTCAGCCCGGAGGGGGAGGTGCAGATCGTACGGTTCATGAGCATGAGCGGCGGTTGAACTGACCAGCCCCTGTAGGCGCGAGCTTGCTCGCGATGGTCGTTAACGATTACGTGGGGTTCCTGACGAAACGCATCAGCTTGAAGTCCATCGCGAGCAAGCTCGCTCCTACAGGGACGTTATCCCGGGCATGTCATTCATTTGCGTCTTTCGCTTTGTCCGGGAATTCTTGATATCGATCAATTGCAGATCAGCCCTTTATCCGTAATCTACACTGCATGTTGTGTTTATTTTATTTTAAACATCTATATGTAGTGTCTGGAGCCCCGAATGCAGAGCACGCTGATCGCAACAGGATTCAACCGTTTGCACAAACGCGACGGCAGTCTGGTCGCCTTCGACGCGGACAAAATCCGCCAGGCGTTGATCGCCGCCGGCAAGGCGACCGGGGAATACACCGCAGATGAAGTCGACGGCTTGCTTGAAGCCGTACTGGCCCGTCTGGAAGGATTGCCAAGACTGCACGTCGAGCAGGTCCAGGACCGTGTCGAGCGCGTCTTGATGGACGCCGGGTTTTTCTTCGCCATGCGCGCCTACATCGTTTACCGCGAACAACACGGACGCCTGCGCCGCGATCGCCGGACCCTGGTCGAAGTGGCGACCTCGATGAACGAATACCTGGACCGCGATGACTGGCGAGTCCAGGCCAACGCCAATCAAGGCTATTCCCTGGGCGGGCTGGTGCTTAACGTATCGGGCAAGGTCACCGCCAACTACTGGCTGGACGAGGTGTACAGCGAGGCCATTGGCCAGGCCCACCGCGAGGCGGACCTGCATGTGCACGACCTCGACATGCTCGCCGGTTACTGCGCCGGCTGGTCGCTACGCGTCCTGCTGCACGAGGGCCTCAACGGGGTGCCGGGGCGGGTCGAAGCCGGTCCGCCCAAGCACCTGAGCAGTGCCCTGGGGCAGATGGTGAACTTCCTCGGCACCCTGCAAAACGAATGGGCCGGTGCCCAGGCGTTCAGCTCGTTCGACACCTACCTGGCCCCCTACGTGCGCAAGGACCGACTTAGTTTCCAGGAGGTGCGCCAGGCGATCCAGGAGTTCATCTACAACCTCAACGTGCCTTCGCGCTGGGGCACCCAGACGCCGTTTACCAACCTGACCTTCGACTGGGTCTGCCCGCAGGATTTGCGTGAGCAGATCCCCGTCATCGGCGGAGAGGAAATGCCCTTTGCCTATGGCGACCTGCAGGTGGAAATGGACCTGCTCAATCGCGCCTACATCGAGGTGATGCAGGCCGGCGATGCGAAAGGGCGGGTGTTCACCTTTCCAATCCCGACCTACAACATCACCCATGATTTTCCATGGGACAGTGAAAACGCCGACCGCCTGTTCGAAATGACCGCGCGGTACGGCCTGCCGTATTTCCAGAACTTCCTCAATTCGGACCTGCAGCCCAATCAGGTGCGCTCGATGTGCTGCCGCTTGCAGCTGGATGTCCGTGAGTTGCTCAAGCGGGGCGGCGGCCTGTTCGGCTCGGCGGAACAGACCGGATCGCTCGGTGTGGTGACGATCAACTGTGCGCGCCTGGGTCATGTGTTCAAGGGCAATGTCAGTGGCTTGTTGCAGCGCCTGGACACGCTGATGGAGCTGGCGATGGAGAGCCTGGAGGTCAAGCGCAAGGTGATCCAGCACCACATGGATGCCGGTTTGTACCCCTACACCAAGCGTTACCTCGGGACCCTGCGCAACCATTTCTCCACCATCGGTCTCAACGGCATGCATGAAATGCTGCGCAATTTCACCTGCGACAAGGAGGGCATGCACACCGAATACGGCCGCCAGTTTGCCCTGAATATGCTGGACCATGTGCGCGCCACCTTGCTGCGTTTCCAGGAGGAAACCGGGCATATGTACAACCTCGAAGCGACCCCGGCGGAAGGCACCACCTATCGCTTCGCCAAGGAGGACATCAAGCGCTACCCCGACATCCTCCAGGCCGGCAGCACCCAGGCGCCGTACTACACCAACTCTTCGCAATTGCCGGTGGGCTACACCGCCGACCCCTTCGAAGCCCTGGAGCTGCAGGACGAATTGCAATGCAAATACACCGGGGGCACGGTCCTGCACCTGTACATGGCCGAGCGGATTTCCTCTACCGAAGCCTGCAAACAGCTGGTGCGCAAGGCCCTTGGCCGCTTCCGCCTGCCGTACCTGACCGTGACCCCGACATTCTCCATCTGCCCGGTGCACGGCTACCTCGATGGCGAACACGAGTTCTGCCCCAAATGCGACGAGGTTCTGCTGCTAAAAGAACAACAGAGCGGTTCCCTTCACTGAAGCCGACCACACCCCCTGTAGGAGCTGGCTTGCCAGCGAAGGCGGCCTGTCAGCCAACATCAATGCCGGATGTCAGACCGTCTTCGCCAGCAAGCCGGCTCCTACAGGGGGAGATGGGAGTCAGCACCGCTCAATGATTTCAACCCACTCAACCGCAAGGAGCTTCACCATGACCGCACCGCAAACACTGCCCCAGGCTCAACGTCAACGCTGCGAAGTCTGGACCCGGGTGATGGGCTACCACCGTCCCGTGTCGGCGTTCAACCCGGGTAAACAATCCGAGCACCGCGAGCGGGTGCACTTCACTGAAAGCGCGGCACTGGCCGGGCGCCAATGAGTCGAATGCTACGGGTCGGGGGCATGGTGCCCCTGACCACTATCGACTACCCGGGACAACTCGCCTGCGTGCTGTTCTGCCAAGGGTGCGCCTGGCGCTGTCGCTACTGTCATAACCCGCAGTTGATCCCGCCCCGTGGCACCGAGGAGGTGGATTGGCGGCGGGTGCTGGCGTTTCTGCAACGGCGCCAGGACCTCCTCGATGCGGTGGTGTTCAGCGGCGGAGAACCGACCCTGCAGGATGCCTTGCCCGACGCCATGGATGAAGTGCGGGCGCTGGGCTTTCGCATCGGTTTGCACAGCGCCGGAATCAAGCCCGCGGCCTTTGCCAAGGTTTTGGCCGGGGCCGATTGGGTCGGTTTCGATGTCAAGGCGTTGCCCGAGGACTGCCAGGCTATCACCCGGGTCGAGGGCAGCGGCTCCGCCAACTGGCGCAGCCTCGAGCATCTGCTGGCCAGTGGTGTCGACTATGAATGTCGCACCACCGTGCATTGGCATCTGTTCGAGCCGGCGCGTCTATTGGTCCTGGCGCAGCGTTTGAGCCAGCTCGGGGTCAAGCGCTTCGCCGTGCAACTGGTGCGTACCGAGCGGATGTTCGATCCGCTGTTGTCGAGCGTTTCGGCGCAAGCCTTGTTGCCTGAGCTTTGGGCCGAGATGCGCGAGCTGTTTCCTGCCTTTGTGTTGCGGGGTTGATCATGGGTTTCCACATCTGTCTTCCCCCAGGTCAAGGCTCATACCGCTTGCGAAACCGCTCGGCACGATCGACGCTGTCATTCATCTGCGCCGCCGCATGAATGGTCAGAGGATGCTGGGTGAAGCCGGGGCGGGGGGAAATGTAGGCGGCCATGTCCCGGGCGATAGCCAACTGCTGGGCCGACCCCTGGGTCAGCAAAGCAATGACCAGGTTTTCCAGGGCGATCACCCGGACACGCAGGTGTACCAACTCGGCATTGGTCAATTCCGGTGGCGCGGTAAAGGCCTCTGCTTCGAGTGAATGTTCCGCGCCTTTATCTTCCCAGGTCGACAATTGGACCGGGGGTTGTTCTGGTGAGGGAGGGGTTTTATCAGGCATAAGCAGCATCTCCAGGTCATTTCATTGGGCTGTCGAAAGTCTAGCCTCAAGACTGCCACCAGGTGCGCGCGCTTCTTGATCCCTATCAAGGTCTTCGTTGCGTGAACGTTGTACGTTGGCGGTACACCCTGGATGTAAACCGAGGGATCGACATGGCCAAGCCTTTTCCCATCAGCCCCAAGCACCCCGAGCGCATTTGCTGGGGCTGCGACCGGTATTGCCCAGCCAGTTCGCTGGCATGCGGCAATGGCTCCGACCGCACCATGCATCCAGCCGAAATGATCGGAGACGACTGGTATCTGCACGGCGACTGGGGCATAGACCCGTTGATTGCCGTCGTACAAATAGCGGAAGATCCCAAACCGCAGGGCTGAACGGGCGCCTGAAAAACACCCAATCCACCCGCCAGAATTTTTTTTGAAATCAAGGGGTTGCCAGCCTCGGGAAATCAGTACATAATTCACGCCATCGAAAGCACTGACCGCTCAAAAAGCTCAATGTTTTCAAGGAGTTAGATCGAGATCTTGCTCCAAGTTTGTACGCGTTTGGTGTTGTGCTACATGACATCAGATGTTTGAGGCCGAGTAGCAAAATGGTTATGCAGTGGATTGCAAATCCACCTACGCCGGTTCGATTCCGACCTCGGCCTCCACTTTAAACAAGCTCCGTAGATCTATGATTTACGGAGCTTTTTTATTTGCGTTGCCTGGCAAGATTTAGTCTTGAAATGGGCATCTGCGAACTTGCTTCACCGGGGCGGGATGTATATATTTCCACCTCTGCTGCACAAGCGTCAGAGCTGCCAGCTTGTTATTGGCATTGTTCAGACCGCTTCACCGCGCTACCGCCCGAATGGCGAAACTGGTAGACGCATGGGACTTAAAATCCCCCGCTCGTAAGGGCGTGCCGGTTCGATTCCGGCTTCGGGCACCATCTTGCATTCCACTGAGCGCTTTTGAGTTCTTTGGAAGCCTTGAAAAACCTGCCTTCTGGCGGGTTTTTTCGTTTTAGCATTCCGTCGGAATCTTGCCCATTCTTCTGGAATCCAGTCATTTAGAGGGTAAAGTTAGGGGTAGTCTTTGGTTCGATTAAGGATAGTACCCTTATGTCGCGCACAACTGCTCCGCTTACCGACGCTGCTTGCCGTTTAGCCAAGCCAACAGACCGTCCCTACAAGCTTTTCGACGGCGACGGTCTCTATCTCCTAATCCAACCCAATGGCCGTAAAGGCTGGCGTCTCAGGTACGTAAAGCCTGACGGCCGGGAGGGGTTGACCTCCCTCGGCAGCTATCCTGTGATTGGCCTTTCTGATGCGCGCCAGAAGCGTTTAGAGGCGAAGCGGATGCTCGCAGACGGCATTGATCCCGTTGAGAACAAGCGTAAAGCCAAAACGGAAAATGCTGTCAACGGCCGTACCTTTGAAAGCGTTGCGTTGGACTGGCACAAGAACATGTCGGCCAGATGGACACCCGACCATTCCAAGAATGTGTTGAACCGTCTGAATAACTATGTTTTCCCGTTTGTCGGTGCTCGCGCGATTGCTGATCTCGATACTTATGATCTGATGCAACCTTTGGAAACGATCAGGAAACGAGGAACGATTGACGTCGCCTTAAGGGTACAAAGATACCTGCAAAGTATTATGCGTGAGGCAAAACGCCTTCGTCTTATTCCGATAAACCCTGCGTACGATCTTCAGGGCTTGATCAAAGCGCCGCGAGTCTCCCATCGGCCTGCATTGCCCCTGTCACGCCTGCCTGAATTGCTGGCACGAATCAATGCCTACAAGGGCCGAGAGCTGACCCGGCTAACGCTCATGCTGTCGTTGCACGTGTTTGTTCGCTCGAGTGAATTACGTTTCGCTCGCTGGTCTGAGTTCGACCTCAAGCGTGGCGTATGGGAGATCCCGGATACTCGGCCGGAGCTGGAGGACGTACGCCATTCAACGCGGGGGACGAAAATGGCGGGCGATGTTCATCTTGTGCCTTTATCGCCGCAAGTTGTGGCCGTGCTTGAACAGATCCACACCCTGACTGGCACATTCGACCTGGTGTTTGCCGGTGATGCTAGGGCCTGGAAGCCGATCTCAGAAAACACCGTGAACAAAGCGTTGCGCACCATGGGGTACGACACGAAGACAGAGATTTGTGGTCACGGATTCCGCTCAATGGCCTGTAGCGCACTGGTCGAGTCAGGTCTGTGGTCTGAGACGGCCATCGAAAGGCAAATGAGTCACAGAGAGCGCAACAGCGTTAGGGCCGCCTACATTCACAAGGCAGAGTTTATTGAAGAGCGTCGGTTGATCATGAACTGGTGGAGCCGGTACCTTACGGCGAATCTTCGGGAGCATGTCACGCCTCATGAATTTGGGAATCAGGCCGGCGGGAATGCCACACGATTAAAATTCAAACGTGGTGCGATAAAGTAGGGGGTCCGCGAATGCTTCGTAGGGGGGTGGCTAAAGGTTGTTCGCCCTCGATCTAGAAAGTTTTGCTGCTCCCTCGTGTATCGTGCTCCGGGGCTCAGCACTGAGATGTTAACTTCGAGCAGTAACTACGGGCGTACCACCATGCTTGAGTGTTCCTAATGAGCGTTCGGCCCGTGGACGAGTTTGGAGTTTAAAGCGACCCCATGTATGGGGTGCTAGGGGTCGAGTGTTCGAATCACTCCGTGCCGACCATATATTTCAATGACTTAGCCCAATCTGAAAAGGTTGGGCTTTTTCATGCCTGGAAAATTACTCCCACATTTACTCCCACGAATGTTTTGGCTCTCGGTAGCTGTGAGTTCACACCGTTTTTGGCCGTTTCTCGCGTTGCCTTTGGCACTACACACATTTGGCCAGGAGAACGGCGCGCGAGAGTGCGGAGGGGCTCTCAGTAATTAAGCTGCCAGCTGTGCTCGTCGGTCGCTTAAATCCTGCCGCCACTGTTTCAGACGCTCAATATCGACCTTGAGATCGGGTGCCTCCGGGATGACGATGGGAGTCTCTTGAGATTGGCTGTGTTCGAAACAACTGTACCGAGTCATGAGATCGTCGATCACCGCACACTCCTCGGGCAATATGCCTTGGAGCTGGGATAGCCGCCCGTCTGTAGTGACGCTGCGACGATGCCTTAGCACCACTTTGTTGAGCAGGTCTTCTTCGACAGAGCGTTCGATGAGCTTGCGGAAGTCACTACAGATTCCCTGTGCCAAAGCTCGGTAAGCTGCTGCCCCGTCTGCGTCGCCTGTTTTACGGGCAGTATCCAGACGGGTTAACAGTATATTGTTCGCCTTTTTGGTGTTGGTGTTCCATACCTCTTGGTCCGCAGGTTGTCCTGATGTGCCAGCATAGGACTCGATGCACATGGGGCGGTAGTGTTGCTTCTGCCATGCCTCGCCCTCTTTTTTGGACACGTCGTCCATCGCGCCGTATAGGGAAAGACGGTGAGTAAAGATCAGGACCTGACGGTGCTTGGCCAGTTGAACAAGGCGGCAGGCCACATGCCACTCAAAGTCATGGTCAAGCGAAGAGATAGGGTCGTCAAAGATGAACGGAGATGACCCGGGCTTATCGGCCACGTCGGCCAAGAAGGCGGCCAACGAAATAATGCGGCGCTCGCCTTCGCTGAGGACTGTTTCGGGGGTGCCTTGTGCGTTCTTTGCACCTTTCAGTCGTACTTGATGAAGTACCTTGGCACTTTTGGTTCGGGTCTTGACCAACTCGACCTGAATTTTGGTTGCCCCGAGCGTCCGGAGTTCTTGGTTGAACCGGGCGACATAGGCTTCTGTCACTACCTTTTCGGAGATATCCGTTGCCTTCAGCGAGATCTGTCGCGAGTTGGCCAGTGTCTTCCAGCCATCGTAGGTCTTGAAATTGTTGAGTCGCTCAATCTCCGCGCGAACAGCGAGTGCTTGTTGCGATACCCATTTTTTTGCTTCGAGTCCAAGCTTATCTGTGGTGGCCTTTGCACGGTCGAATTGAAGAGCATCGGCATCGAACTGTACCGCGTCCGCCTGCAGTTGATCTCGATATGTCTCTAGGACAAGTTGGGCTTCTTTTACATCGCCGACTGGAACGGCATCTTCGATAACTTCCTCGTTGAGCAGCGCGAGCCGCGCAGCGGCGGCCCGGCTCCAAAACGCCCAGAGGAAGTCCTTCCACTTACCATCGTTCAGACCCGAAGCTTCACATTGGGTCTGCACAAGCTGCTCAGTTGGTGCTTCTACAAGCAGGTCCAGTGCGGCCTTGTGCTGGTCTTCCGCAGACGTTGCGTCCAACTCCAATTTTCCCTGGACGAAACTCTCAAAATCGAGCAGTCGCTGTTGAGCTTCTGGCATAAGCTCCTGCTGACACAGAATGCAGCGCGCATCTTCGGTCGCTGGAAACGGAGTTCCGGGGTAGGGGGTCGCCGAGTAGTTTCGCGCAGCCTCCCACAGTGCGCGCCAGGTTTGTGCCCCAACTCCGTCGAGTATGGCCGATTGCACCTGTGCTCCCTCTGTAGCGATTTGTCGCTTGGAAACCGCAGCCTGTCGCAGACAGCGGATTGCTTCCAGATTGTCGGCATTGTACGAAATGAAGGCCTTCGAGAGGCCGCTGAGGATCTGATCGACCTGAGTCTTGGTTCCGCGTTTCTGCTTCGCTAACGCAGCGGGGTCATCTGCCTTCAGGCGCTCAACGATGGTGTTCAGACTTTGCGCTTGCTCATCTGTCCACGTCAGCAAGGCCTCAAGGTCGGCAACATTGCGGATGGTGTGCAGCGCTCCATATGAGCGTGCCACCTCAGTGTTCTGATAGTCCGCAGGTATCACGGGCAAAGCGCTGGTGAGCTTGGCCTGCTCTGTTTGCAGTAGCTCTTTAATCTTGTCGGTCGCCGCTGCGAGCTTCTCGAATAATCCTACGGCTGGTGGTGTATAGGTTGCGGCGCTTTCGCCTCTTAGATAGTGGCCGGCTTCATCGCTGTCGAAGATATCGATCTGTCGCAATGCTTCTATGGGGGCAGATCCAATGTGCCACTCAGAGGAGTGATCGGCCCCATCGTGCTTGTAACTGATCTGACATTTGCTCTCGGCCGGAGGGGCCTGGAAGACATTGGCCTTCAGTTCCATAGCTCTGGGTTTGCCAGAGACTTTCTTCAGAATACGGGTGTAGCTCGACTTGCCTGAGCCATTGTGACCGTAAACGACGGTTAGGTTTCCAAACCCAAAATCAAGCGGTTTCCGAGGGCCAAGACTCTCGATTCCGGCCACGCCATCGATGCGTGCCAGGCGTATCTCGCTGACGTCTTTCGGATCATGCCGCAGCTCATCGAGCGGGCGATGCCGGGTAACGGCTTGACCGTCGGCCGTTTTCAACAGCGAGGCTAGCTGTGCAATATCCTCGTCGGTGAGTTGCCCTTGTTTGAGCAGCCTGTCCGCCGCCTCCTGCAGCCAGTCCTGCTGTTTCAGCAACCACGTTCGAATATTTTCCTCGATATCCATAAGTGCTTCCTTGTCGGTGGGATGACGGTGCAGGGACGCTAGCAGAGTGCCACCCTGACGTCCACGCCAATGGCACCTCTTGATGTCTGCTAGATCGAATGCTGAAAGCACGAAGTTAGCGTTCGATGTAGGGGGGAGCCACGCCCTTGATGCGCCTGCTGTGGTCTAACTGTTATGCAGGAGTTCTATCATGACCTGCCTCTACCGGTGCGGTGGCGATGCCCGTTGCTGGGCCAATCTGGGGCGTGTTTGCCGGTCGGCGGTAGGATCCGCGAAGGGATCAAGGTACTGACCCGGCAAACGGCCGAGCAGGCGCAAGCCCAGGCGCTGTACGACCACGGCGTGGGTGGCGGCCGGTCATGAATCCGCGCCGACAGAATTCAGTCGAACGTCTAGAACGTTTCATCCTCTGGCTCGCGGAACAGCGGCAAGCTCTCGGCGACCGCACCTTCCACATGGAAACCCAGCCAGGTAATGTGCGCCTGGGCGGCGGACTCGACGATTTGCAGTAGGTCCGGTTCGCTGGGCAGCATCTCGGGCGGATGGTCCTAGTAGATGAAGGCACCATAGCGGTGGAGGTAGGTATTGACCGACAACGTGTCTGCATTCAGGTGTTGACGGGCCGCCGCGCTCTGGTGAGCGGTGGACAGGATCAGTGGTCTTGGTGTTGAGATGACAGTCCTCTCCTTCATTTTCTGCATGGCGAAGCCGGTTTGACACCGCAGCGAGATCGGATCTCGACCTCTGCGTGGGCGGGCTGTGGTTCGCTAGACAATAGGATGGCAAAATAGTAGCTTCTTCAAGCAGATGGGCATGTCGTGTCATTGCTTTATAAATTAGCGCAACCAAGGAAGAGACCAAAACTTGAACTCGGAACTTTCAATAAGAATAGATTTTAATAAGCGGAGGGAAAATCCTGCGCAAGTATTTGAAGCGATGGGGTTGTACATAAACTCGTATAGAGATTTGTGTCAGGTGCTGGCTAACTCTATTGATCTTAAAATGGATTTTGAGTTTCAGCTTGATGCTGTTGAAGAAGGGTCCCTTATATCTAAACTAAGTCATCTAAAAAATGGAGTAGATGATTTTTTTGGGCGTCTTTTTTGCGACTCTGGTATGGCGTTGTTTGACGAGCTGGTAGAAATAGACGAAACGGCTACTGAGGAGGAAGTGGATGCAATTGCTTCTACCCTGGAAAGTAGGCTAGCAGCTGAAATTCCAGAGGCTCTCGTAGATCCATTTGTTGATAGGCAGGCGTTAGCTTTTGTATTACAAAGCTTATCCTCTGCCAATAGACGGATGCAGCCTGGTGAAAAGGTCGAGTTGTACACTGATGAGGAGGGGGTGCGCCATGCGTTGAACACGGAGTGGAGCTTTACTGCTGACCCAAAAAAAATGTTTGCAGGTGTTAGTCAGGAATTTGATGGTAGAGATAAATTGTATGCAACGATTCCTGTGAATGAGGGTAACTCGGTATGGACTTTTAGAAGTCCGGCTACGCATCAAAAATTTTCTGCCAAAGTAGTTAATAAAGAGTGGCTGGAAAGATATCAAAACGGACTGATTCCAGCCATTGGGCCTCTAGATTTGCTCGATGCTGAGCTGTCTTATATTGTTTATACGCCGCCCAAAGGGAAGGGAAAGCCACAGATTAGAAACGCTAAAATAAAAAATGTTTTAGGGGTTCGTCGTGCTCATGAAAAGCAGCATGCGCTCGGAGTTTAGTGCAAAGGAGCGTAAGGCTGTCTTCGCTGACTTGAAGGCTGAATATATCTATGTCTTGATTCCCTTTGTTTTGTTGGTGGGGGTTAGGTTGTATGCCGGGACTTGGCAGGAAATCGTGTTGTCACCTGATTGGTCATTGATTTCCTGTGTGGTATTTGGTCAGCTTGCTTTTAAAATGTCGAAGGCGGTAGCTAAGTCAAGGCTTAAGACCAATGAGCAACAGTTTGGGTACTATTCAGCTAAACGCTTTTTTTGGATTGTTGTGTCTGCGGCTTTGTATTTTGGGATGATTGCAAAGCCTAGTTTGTTACTGGGTTTTTTTCAGTTTGGTTTGTTTTTCATAGCGGCCTTTCTGCATTTTTCTGATGGTTTTGCGGCTTATGCAATGCAGCGAGGAAAACAGTAGCTTTAAGATAGTGAGAAAGCCGCTACGGTTGGATTTGGTTTTGGATCTTCCAGAGTAAACGGAGATATTTATAGCGCACGCCACTGCTTTTAGGCCGCGGAGCGAGGTCGACTTTTCCAGAGAAAACAGCAAACCTCCAACATGGTAGGCCGAACGCGGAGGCGCCCTCCATACTACGGAAATTTAAGGATCTACGATTTTAAGAAAAGGATTGTCAGGGGGGAACGATTCGAAAAGCAGCTTCGTCTGCTCAATCAAATACCCTTTCAAGATGGTTCTCTTCCTGGGGCCTCGTACATCGAGGGTGCCAATGCTTGCCCACCGGAAGACGTGGGTGGCGGGCCTGGTTATGAGGACTTTCTAGAGGCGATGGCCAACCCCGATCATCCAGAGCATGACGCGATGGTTGAATGGCATGGAGATGTTTTTGATCCAGCGGCATTTGAGTGCGAGCGCGTGAACCAGTGGTTTAAACGGATTAAGGTTTGAGTTGCAAGGCGGTGTAGCTCGGACGCTTACGTTGCAGGAACGCTTGGCCAGGTTCGGTTTATCCCTAAACGCCTCGAAGACACGGCTGATTGAGTTTGGTCGTTTTGCTGCGAGAAATCGTAGGAAGCGAGGGTTAGGTAAACCGGAGACGTTTGACTTCCTGGGCTTCACGCACTGTTGCAGTACCAACAGAAGCGGTGGTTTTCAAATACTGCGACTGACGGTCAAGAAGCGAATGCGTGCGACGCTGCTGGCTATTCGGGATGAGCTGAAGCGCCGACGGCATGAACCCATCCGGGCTCAAGGGCAATGGCTCACTCGGGTGGTGAGTGGTTACTTCAACTACCACGCGGTGCCGGGAAATCTGATACGTCTGGGTGGTTTTCGTCTGGCGGTATGCCGTCTATGGCGGCAAGCCCTCAAACGTCGCAGCCAGCGTAATCGGCTTCAAAGGTCACGCTACGGACGCCTTGCTGACCTCTACATACCTAGACCCAGAAATGCACATCCTTACCCTGAGGATCGCTTCGCGTCACATACCCGAGGCAGGAGCCGTATGCGGTAGTTCCGCACGTACGGATCTGTGCGGGGGGCGGCAGGTAACTGCCGTCCCTACCGCGACCGCTGCACCCTCGTCTTCGATTCGTTGTGAAATCTTGATCCAAAAGGAGCGATTTAGAACCGGACCGGCATGCCAAAACCCGGTTAGTCGAATTGTGTGCCTTTTTGAATCAGCTCGACTTTGTACCCGTTGGGATCTTCAATGAAAGCGATTATCGTGCGTCCATGTTTCATGACACCTGCTGGCCGAGGAACGCGATATCCCAGAATTGCTGCGCGGTTGCACACCGCTTCTGCATCCTCAACCTCGATAGCGACATGCCCGTAAGCATCGCCAAGTTCATAGCTATCCTGTCCCCAATTTCGCGTCAGTTCCAAGACGGCAGATTCTGTCTCCGGGCTATACCCGAGAAAAGCAAGGGTGAATTTGCCCTCCGGATAGTCTTTGCGTCTCAAAAGGCTCATGCCGAGCACTTTGGTGTAGAAGTGAATGGTTTTATCCAGATCTACTACGCGTAGCATGGTATGTAGGATGCGCATTAGTTTCTCCGCTGCAGCATCGGCCCGCAGGGCCGACGTCTCTTAGAAGGCTTTCTTTAACAGGGACGAAAGCCGTGCGTCCACGCCCTATCTATCGCGAGCCTTTAAGGCCAGAAGATTAAGGTGATTGGATGCCTTTGCGAGGCCAATGTTAAGCTCACACTGCATTCACTAAAAGTGACAAAAAGTGAGCAGTGCCATCACAAAAGGAAAATGTCTTGAAGCTTTCACAGCTCGGTTTTTTTTGCGCCGTCGTAGAGCACGGCACAATAGCCGCCGCCGCCGTACAGCTGCATTGCGTACCCTCGAACATCACAACAAGGCTACGAGAGCTTGAAAACCAGCTGGGTGTCGTCCTGTTCAACCGAGAAAAAAACCGGTTGCTGGTTACACCCGAAGGTAGGCTGGTCTACCGCAACGCAAAATTGCTCATCGATCTCGCGGCTGAAACACGCTCGCTTTTTTCGACCGATTCCATTAATGGTGTGCTTCGAGTGGGGGCGCTGGATGTAGCGCTGGCTAATCATCTACCCCAGCGTCTCGTACGGTACCGTCTGGAGGCGCCCGGGGTAGATATCCACATCCGTCCGGAACACTCGTTACACTTGGAGCGACTATTGATCGATGGCGAGCTTGATCTGATCCTCACTGACGGCCCAATCGAGCATCCGTTGCTTGAAAGCCGCTTAGCCTTTCGTGAGCGTTTACTGAGAGTGGTACCGAAGGCTTTCTCCTCGCCCACCCCCGAAGGCTTGGCTGGACTTGAACTGTATGTATTTGGTCGCACCTGCCACTACAGACACCAGGTTGACAACTGGCTTGAAAGCAACGGCATCCAGCCTCGGGCGATTTTGGAAATCGAGTCGTATCCGAGTATTTTTGCATGTATAGCAGAAGGGTTAGGCTTCGCCTGTGTTCCGGAAAGTTATGTCGACCGTTACGCTAGCCAAGCGGATACATTTCAGGCCGATCATGTGCCTGGCCTGGACTCGAGCGATATCTATTTCGTCTGGCGAAAAAGTCAGCAGTCGCCCTTAATAAAAAACTTCATCGAGATAATTGATATTCAGAGCAATTGGTCGATACCGAGTCCAAAAAGCCGCGCTGGTGCTGATCATGAAGGACGGTAAAGTGTACCCCGCACGTTAAAGATACTTTGTTAAGCAGAAACCAGCGAATACCTTCCTGACGAAAACCCAGGGGCGTTGCTGCGATTCTTGTCAATGCCAAGACCCGGGTCGACGCCACTTACCACAACCAATACCTGAACCATAGGTAGTTGGAACCGCCTTCTGCGCTGGCCAAATTCAATCCGGACGGTTCGCTGGAGGTCTGGCTGCCGAATCAAGCGCCGGACATGTTCCGTGCGGACATAGTCAAACGCACTGGTCTGGAGCTTTCCCGCATCACATTGCATTCGCCGCTGGTGGGTGGATTCTTCGGGCGGCATTTTCTGTACGATTCCGCCAGCCCGTACCCGCAGGCCATCAATTTGTCCAAGGCCGTGGGGCGTCCGGTGAAACTAATTTGGAGTCGCGAGGAGGGGGTCAGTGCAGGACGTGCTCCGTCCTGTGGCCGAAGTGAATTTCCGTGGTGCGCTGGATAACGAGGGCTGGCCGCTGGCAATCGAAGCGATCAGTGCCACTGAAGGGCCCGCTGAGGCCATCGCGGGCAAGCAGGGTGAAAAACTCCACCCCACGGCGCTCGGAGGGTTGTCAGGCAAGTCATACGCCATCGCCAACAAGCGTATCGCCCAGATCTATGTCAAAGGGCCGGTCATGTTCGGTTATTGGCGCTCGGTGGGCAATTCGCTCAACGACTTCTTCTATGAATCGTTCCTTGACGAATTGGCCGACAAGGGTGGCAAGGATCTGTTCGAACTGCGCGGCGCCAATCGACTGTGGATTTAGCCATGTGGTTTGAATTTCCCGTATGGCGAACGCGATCCCGCACAGGAGGTGGATGAAATTGCCGGCGAAATTGACGCGAGTCGAGAAAATCGAAATCAGCCACACGGCAATCTGATACGGTTTTTTATCCTGTATCTGAGCCTTTTTGTACCCAGGTCGGTGCTTTATAAAGTGCGCGATCGGAGTGCGAGCGGACTGTGCCCGGCCGCCCACTTTTCCAGACTCTTTGAAGATCGGATGGTCTCGGCAGTCTTCAGGAACCATCATGAATACCCCCCGCACGAGCTTTCACGGCGTGGCTCTTTCCGAGTCGCAACGTGACATTCTCGGCATGATCGCGACCAATCATCCACTGGACGACATTCTTGCCGCCATCTGTTTGATGCTCGACGCGCAAGATCCTGACACGCTGTGTTCGATTCTGCTCACCGATGCGCAGGGCAAGCATTTGCTCAACGGTGCGGCACCAGGTTTACCGCCTGAATACAGTCGGGCGATCCATGGCATGGCCATCGGTCCACAGGAAGGGACTTGCGGCACTGCAGCATTTCGGGGCGAGTTGGTGGTCACCGTAGACATTGCCCAGGATCCGAGCTGGGAGCGTTTTCGGAGTCTGGCGCTGGGGCACAATCTGCGCTCCTGCTGGTCGTTGCCGTTATTCTCGCATCAGGGCTGCGTGTTAGGGACGTTTGCGCTGTACCAGGATCGGGCAAACAGGCCGAGTGAGGCGCAGCTTCAACGGCTGACTTGCGCGGCGCAGCTGGCGGCCATTGCGATCCGCCATGAGCGTGACGGCCAACGTCTGGAGGCAAGCGAACAACGTTTTCGTTCATTGTTCACCTACAACCCTAACCCGGTGTTCGCCCTTGATCTGGCCGGCAACATCCAGAGTGTGAATCCAGCAGGCCTGAAGCTGAAACCGCACACTGCAATCGATTTCATTGGTCATCACTTTTCCCATCTGGTGCTCGAAGAGGACCTGGAACGGGTCAGTCAGCATTTTTCCGCAGCCCGCGCCGGAGCGCCTCAACGCTTCGAGGCACGGGTTCTCGACGAGAGTGGCAAGCTGTTGACCATGGACATCTCCAACCTGCCGATCATGGTCAATGGCGAGATCGTCGGGGTGTTTGGCATCGCCCGGGACATCAGCGAGCAGAAGCATTACGAGCGCCAATTGAGCTTCAACGCCAGCCATGACCGGCTGACCGGTTTGCTTAACCGGGTTTCGCTTGAAGACCGGCTTATTCTGGATTGTCACATCAGTCGTCGGCGTAAGCGTCGTCTGGCGGTGATGTGCATTGATCTGGATGGATTCAAATCCATCAACGATTCGATCGGGCACTACTTCGGCGATCAGGTGCTGATCGAGGTGGCACAGCGTATGACCCGGCAGGTTCGTCCCGGCGATACCATCGTGCGCATGGGCGGTGACGAATTTATCGTGCTGCTGCCGGACCTGCTTCGTGATGAGGACGTGGTACCGGTGGCCGAGCGCTTGATGGCCAGCATTGCCAGACCCTACTGCATCCAGGGCATTGACCTGCACGTGAGTGCAAGTGTCGGCATCACCCTGAGCGATGGTCACATCGAGCAGCCGATGCAACTGATCCAGCAGGCTGACATGGCCATGTACAAAGCCAAGCAGCAAGGGCGCAATAACTTTCAGTGGTACACCAGCGATCTTAATCAGCGCGTTTGCGAGCATGCGAGCCTGCGCAATGACCTGCAAAAGGCTATCGAAACCCAGTCGTTCAGGCTGCATTATCAACCGCAGATAGACGCACGCACGGGGCGGGTGGTCGGGATCGAAGCGTTGCTGCGCTGGGCGCATCCGGAAAAAGGATTTATCTCACCGGCGGTGTTTGTGCCGGTGGCAGAGGACAGCGGTCAGATCATCCCGCTGAGCCTTTGGGTACTCGATACGGCCTGCGCGCAGCTGCGCCAGCTAGGTGAACAGGGCATCACGGGCATCTCGATGGCGGTGAATATTTCGCCGATGCATTTTCAGCGTGGCCAGTTCGTCCAGTGTGTCCAAGCCGCCCTGGAGACACATGGTCTGCGTGGTGAGCAGTTGGAGCTGGAGATCACCGAGGCGCTTCTGTTGCATAACGCTGAACAGGCCATCGACACGTTGCACCGGCTCAAGGCCCTGGGTGTACGCATTGCGCTGGATGATTTCGGCACCGGTTTTTCCAGCCTCAGCTACCTCAAGCGTTTGCCCATCGACAAGATCAAGATCGACCGCTCGTTCATTCAGGAAATCAGCACTGATCGTCATGACGCCGCCATCACTCAGGGCATTATCTCCATGGCACACCACCTGAGCCTGACGGTGGTCGCCGAAGGGGTGGAAACGGCGTCCCAGGTGGATTTCCTGACGGGCAGTCACTGCGATGTCTTCCAGGGGTATTACTTTGCCAAACCGATGCCCTATGCAGAAATCGAAGCGTTCCTGCGTCATCCCGCTTGCCTATCCCTGACCGGCTAGCCTGGCCGGTCCCAATCCTGAAAATCAGACGCTAAGGCAAATCTTCAGACCCCAGCGCAGAATTCTATCTCCCCAGGCAAGGCGCTCCCGGCGCCTTTCTCACACACTTGGCTCTAACGCTATCGCGCGGCAAAACAACAAGAGCCGAGAAAAAATGACTAGTTTCCCGACAGCAAGGCACTTTCGCCTCCATCTGATACGGCTTCCTTTAGATCACCTGAGCCTTTTTCGTCAACCAACAGTCTATCAAGCGCAAGCCCGATATTCTTCAAACAACAAACAGCAGCCAACTAGCTTTGGCACTTAGGCACACTGACGCGCTCAAGCATTTAGACCATCCCAGAATCAACAATACAACCCTGTATGTATCAGCAAGAAATGGGACAAATTACTATTCATTTGATTTGGAGATGGTGCCGTGCGAAAGCTTGGCTTAGGCCTCCTGGTAACTGGTGTTGTTTGGCAACTCTCAGCACTGCTGTGGACCTTCACGTCCACAGGAACAAGTTGTCAAAATAGCGTCGACAATTCAGACATCCGGCAAAAAGTAACAAAGTTCGAACAACTACTCGATGACACCGCTAATAAAGTTGCGACAGCGCTCAGTACACTACATGCCGATAGGCTGGCGCACCTGGCGAAAAACGACTCCCGCCTACTCGACTCGACGGAGGCTGACGCTGTACAGGTCTTGATCGAAAAGCCAGACGAAACAGCCGTACTTACGCTACCTTCCCTGCCCCCACAGGCACTCAACTGGACAATTATTCTCAGCGGCATGATTACTTTTACCGGCCTGCTCCTGGCACTCTTCGCCCGCAAAAAAAACTTTGATCCGCAATGGCACGTCTTTCGCACCGTGCCAGGCTCGCTAATCGCGCTGGAACGCCCGTGCTTGACGTGCGGCGGCTTCATTTCCCACGTAAAAAAAGAAGCTTCCACGCCTTCATCCGGCCTTTGGGTGGTCGAGATTGCATTGAACACACCCAGCCGGCATCGCGCCAAAAAAGCCATTCAACAGCTGGAGTTACCGGTAGCGCGTAAAGAACACAACTTCGTCGTCATCGGCCCGTATAATCAAAAGCAGGACGCGGCCCGAGTCGTGAAAGAATTGAGTCAAAGTCATGGTGTTAGAGGATGGATGATGGCGGGAAATTGACATAATCCTGCTTAGCACAACACCGACGCCGAACAACTGGCTACTTACTGTATGACAAGAGCGCTCTTCATGGTCGCTGACCAGCCGCAGTGGAGGCTCATCTCTTTATCGTGTTTGGGATTGGTTAACCTTATTGGGAGTGATAATGGATGGTTTTGAAAGCGCATCTAACAAAGCGCTGGCGTTTCTCCGCCGAAAATTAGGCTTCCAGATGTGTATGGTCACGAGAACTGAGGGCAACGACTGGGCAGTTATCCATCGCGACGATCAAGGCTATGGCGTCGCTCCTGGCGATGTCTTTAATTGGGGGGATTCCTTTTGTGCCGCAATGGTGGAAGGGAAAGGTCCCAATATCGCCCCCAATTCAAATCGAGTGCCGGCCTATGGTGCGGCGGAAATAGGTCGGAAAATTCCGATAGGCGCCTACATAGGCGTGCCGCTTCTGCTCTCTGATGGTCGCTTGTTTGGGACGTTGTGCGGCATTGATCCCAAGCCGCAGCCAGACAGCCTTGCTGATAATCAAGATCTGATCGAGCTGGTTGGCAGCATGCTTAGCACGATTTTGCAGATGGAGTTGAAAGCCGACGAGGAAGAACGAAGAGCTGAGCGCTATCAGGCTCAAGCAATGAAGGATGCGCTTACGGGTCTTTATAACCGTGCAGGATGGGATCAGCTTCTTGTAAAAGAGGAGGCACGATACCAGCGCTACCGGCAATCCTCTGTCGTCATCGTTGTGGACCTGGATGGACTGAAGGATGCTAATGACCGCCTCGGCCATGCTGCCGGCGACGCACTAATAAAACGTGCAGCAACTGCATTGTTGAAAGCCTCAAGGGCAGAAGATGTTGTGGCAAGGCTAGGGGGTGATGAGTTCGGAATCATCGGCGTTAATTGCGATCTAGAAGGTGGCCTTGCACTGTGCGAGAGGATGAAAATAGCGCTCGAAAGTGAGGGCGTCAACGCTTCCTATGGGCTCGCTGCAACCAACAAGACGATACGAATTTCTCAAGCTCTCGCAATCGCGGATCAGGCGATGTATCAGCAGAAGCGTCAAAAGAAGTCGGCGTAACAAGGCTTCGATAGCGGCGATATCCGTATCGATCAAGTCGTCGAGCAGGCTGGCTTGATCCGGGCTCAACTGCTCGCTGCGCTTGGCAAACTTGAAGCGTTTGAGTAGTGCTATCTCGTGGGCCAGTTTCTCGTTGACCGACGTGTGATGAGTTATTTGCTTGTCCATCGTCTCGACGCGCTGGATCAACTGCGCCGCCAAGGCGCGCAGTTCTTCAGGGTTTAATTGATCGAGATTTGGATGCGAAGTCATGCCGCCGATTTTGCCAGAGAGGGCTAATGGCGGCGATAGACGGATGGGCCAATTGCGCTGGCAAGCGCGCCATGGCAGACGAGTTAGAGCACCGTGATGGCTCCTGCGGAACCGACGCGTTGCCAAGGTAAACCGAGCACCAAGGCTTGAAGTTGCTCTGCATCCAACTCGACTTCAGAGCCGTGCCGCACGCCTGGCCAAAAGAAGCGCCCTTGATTCAAGCGCCGGGCTGCAAGCCAAATCCCCACGCCGTCATGCACCAACACTTTCATACGATTGGCGCGGCGGTTGGCGAACAGATAAGCACAGTGCGGCTTCGCCGCACCGAACACCGCGACAACTCGCGCCAGCGCGGTTTCAGTGCCGGCGCGCATGTCCATGGGCTCGATGGCAAGCCAGATGGTATCGATGCGAATCATCGCAGCAGATCTTGCAGAAAAGCAGAACATGCCGCTGCATCTTCTGCCGGCCAATTCACCACGACTACGCCTTTTGAATGAGGCACTTCGACTCGAATCGTGGCCGGAAGAATTTGAGGGGCCGCTGTCGAAGACAATGCCTTGACCGGAATAAAGGCAGTTTGTAGTGCCAGGTTTTTCTGCGCATGCACCCGAATCCATTTATGGACAGCGGGCCAATGCCCGGTATTCTTTCTAATTGGCGGCTGATCTCGTCGGCCCGGTGCCACGCCTTGATCTGCGCTTCCAGCTCCTCAACCTCTTTATCCAGCACCTTGAAGTGCTCGATCAGTCGCTCAATAAGCTGACAGAACGAGACCGGCAGCTCATTAGTCGCGCCTTCGATTACGCACGGGAGCCTCGTAGTAATGTGGGCGATTCCTTGAGGCACAATCAGACCAAACTCAGCAAGCAACCCTCGGATCTGATTGGCCTGGGCTGTGCGCGCCTTCACGAATCCCTGACGCGCACGTTGCAAGGCCAATACAGACTGTTGCTCAACATTCTTAATCGGCACAAGCGCATCGTTGGATGAGTTACAGCCTCGCAGATGGCCTCGGCATCTGCCGCATCATTCTTGTTGCTCTTGACATAGGGGTTGACGAATTGCGGGGCCATCAGTCGCACGGTATGGCCAAGTGCTTCAAGCTTGCGGGCCCAGTAGTGAGCACTGCTACACGCTTCCATGCCGATCAGGCAGGGCGGTAAATTAGCAAAAAATATTGCCACCTGATCGCGCTTCAGTTGCTTGCGCAATAGGGGCTTGCCTCGTTCGTTCATGCCATGGATCTGGAACACGTTTTAGGCCAAGTCGAAACCACTGGTTTTGATTTCCATGGCTGATTACCCCTTTGCACAAGTGGATGGCGACACCGCTCACTCTGGCACAGCGATACGATTATGGGCGGGGGCGTCCATCCCATTGCTTACAATCGGACTGTATTTTGAGTATGTAAGTATCGTCTTGAGTGGCCCCGAAACCTGCACGGTTTGCCCGCCCAGGTTCCACTTGTCGTAGACCCGGCCATTTTGCAGATAGAGCAGGCAGGCATGCTTGCTCAAGTCATCCAGCGTTTGGGGAGAACCGCAGCGTTGCACATACTCCGGCGAGGCAACCAGCACCCGCTGGTTCCACGGTGCAAGCGGCAGTGCCACGTAGTTGGCGTCTTCATTCGGGCCGTATCGAATCGCCACGTCCACCGTGCCGGCTCGATTGCCCGCGCCGGCAACTACAGCGAATTCCATTTGGTCGATGAGCGGATCGTCGGGCACAAGCCTCGATCATTGGGCGCGGCCGATGCGGCAGCGTTGCCGTTGACTTCGATCACTGCCTGGGAATTGTTGTTTGACCGGCTCGGTGTCGCCGAGGGTTCGGGGGAGGGCCAGTGCCTGTTGATCACTGGAGCGGCTGGCGGCGTCGGTTCGATGCTGGTGCAGCTGGCCCGACAGTTGACCCGCCTTACCGTCATCGGTACCGCCTCACGCCAGGAAACCGCTGATTGGGTGCGGCAGTTGGGCGCGCATCACGTGATCGATCACAGCCAGCCACTGCTCGCACAGTTGCAAGCGCTCGGCGTGCCGGAGATCGACTATGTCGCCAGCCTGACCCACACCGAACAGCACTTTGCACAACTGATCGACGTGCTCAAGCCACAGGGGCGTCTGGGTGTGATTGACGATCCCGAAAGCCTCGACGTGATGCCGCTCAAGCGCAAGTCGCTGTCGTTGCATTGGGAGCTGATGTTCACCCGCTCGCTGTACGAAACCCCGGACATGATCAACCAGCATCACCTGCTCAATCGGGTCAGCGCTCTTATTGATCAGGGTGTTCTGCAAACCACCGTGGGCGAGCACTTCGGTGTGATCAATGCGGCAAACATGCGTCGTGCCCATGCTCTGGTCGAGAGCGGCAAGGCCCGGGGCAAGATCGTTCTCGAAGGTTTCTGATTTCACTTATCAGGCGGGTGCGCTTGCGGGCCCGCTGCACCACCTGCGGTATCACTAGCCATTTTTTTTCGCTCCAGGATGCGCCTTTACTCCGAATTGCGGAACGATGTGAGTGCCCAGCTCCTCAATGACTTCTGCAGCAGCGCGCTTTCCGTATTTGAGATTCAGGATGACGTGGTCGACTCCGATTTCCTGAAGCGACTCCAGCAAAGCCCGGAGATGGTCGCGTCCGAGCCTGAACCCCAAATGAATGCGGGTGGGCGCAGTGGACGGGTTCGCATCGAGGTCGATGTAAAGCGACTGAGCGAAAGGCTTATAGACGGAACCACATTGCTTCATGACCTCCAGCCGCCAATCTTCCACGATCAGTCGCTGCATATTCGGTACGCGTGGATAGTTGATCCATCCGCTGCTTTCGCGCGCGATCCAATCCAGTGACTGGCGGCTATTGCCGGTCACGAGCATTGGAATGACCTGGGTTGTGGGTTTCGGAATGAGGTCTGCGCCCCGCAGCTCACCACCGCTCCAGCGGATGGGTTCGAAGCTGGTGCTGTGGGCTCGACGAATCACCTCGTAGTGCTCTCGAAAGATTTCTCCGCGCCGTTCGGGATCGACGTAAAAGGCCGGAAACTCCACTGGGCGATCGCCGGAGGCTACCCCCAGAATCAAGCGACCTCCACTCAACTGATCGACGCTGGCTGATGCCTTGGCCGTGTGCAGCGGATGGTGTAAAGAGATGGCAATGGATGCGGTGCCAAGCGCTATCTCTGACGTATGAGCGGCCATATAGCCCAGGTAAACCCAGGGGTCGAAGACTTGGCCGACATCGCCGAAACCAGGGTCCCGAAGAGGCACGTCGCGAAACCAGAGCGCGGTGAAGCCCAGCGCCTCTGCCCGCTTGGCCAATGTGACCTGATTGAGCATGCTCGGAGTGTCCCCATCGAAGGCCTCCAAAGGCAAGAACAAGCCCAGGCTCAAATGACCCGGAGTGAAGGTCTGGCTGAACCCTCGATGTTCCTGATAAGGCACCGTGCTTGGTCGATACATACTTATCTTCCTGAATGGGAGATAGTGAGCCGCGCGCCTATTTCCAGAGGCGCGGCATCGTTCGCTTAGGGACGATAGGCGGGGTAATCCGTGTAGCCTTTACCCGTTGCACCGAACTGCTGGTCGGGTCGACCGGATGGAGGGGCCTTGTTGGCGATACGCGCGTGCAGTTGCCAATGAACGGGCGGTCAAAGGCTATCAGATCGCTCCAGCCCGATACTGGGACCACAGCAACGGCCTGGGGACTCATGCAAGAAGCGTAGGCGGTTTTGCAGTGAACCGCCATGTTCGTCGTCACGACGATTGATCAACGGTTTACGGGCGAAAGCTGATGCACCGATCACCTGTAAGAGCCGGCTTGCCGGCGAAGGCGCACTGACTTTCGGCATGGATGTTGACCGACACGCCGCTTTCGCCGGCAAGCCTGGCTCCTACAGGGATTTGTGTCGGACACGCTGTTTGTGCACGTCCCGGGTCAGACCACTAGCTGCCACCACTGCCTCCGTCCGCGAGCGTGAGCACTGCAATTGTATGCTTCATCATGGTGAGTCTTCCTTGCATGTGGTTAACACAGCATTTGAAGAATCGGCGACGAAATGGTGCTGGGCAGAGGACGAGCGGTGGGTGCCTGTTGTTGGCGAGATGACGTGTCAAGGGTCAATTACAGGCAATAGCGACAGCCTTCTCGGCGCGCTTGAGTTCCTGTTTGACGTCAGCAGGTATTCGCTGCTCCTTCAGCCGTTGCTCGAGAAACAACTGCTCCCCCCGGGACTTCACCTCGGCGTCCGATGCGTCAACCTGAGCTTTAACCGTGGCAGCGTGCGCCTCGATGACCGCCTCGACCTCTTGCTCGCTGTTGGCCGTACCGAGGGCGTGGACCAGCTTGCCTACCTCTGCCTTCTCGGCCTCGGCGTAGCCATCGACCGAAAGCCCCGCAGCCAGCGCCCTCGCCTGGATTTCCAAGGCTTTCAATCGCTGCTGGGCAATCTTGCACGATTCATCCCGCTGCGGGTTCTCGTTGGCTTCCCAGGCTCTCAACCCGTACGTCACGGCACCAATGATCGCCAAGGTGGCGGCGGCACCCAGTAATTTGCCTTTCACTTGCGCAACCTCTTTGGTCCGTGACCTCTAGCCCATCTAGGGTTGACCTCCACCCTGCGTCGGATCAGGTTTGCGCCGATCATCCCCTGAAGGATTACCGACATTCAGCAGTCTTCTCTCCACCAACACGTTTTGCAGGGCCTGCCGGTCAACCGGATCCAGTTGATGCTCTCGCGCCTTGAGTTCGAGCAGGATCGGGCTGGACCATGCACGATAGGTTTTCTCGGCAGCACGAATGGACTTCATCTATCTCTCCTTGATTGGACGCCTGTTTAAGAAGACGCGTGATGAGCTAGGAATCCTAGTTGATGAAATGCATTGTTGCCAACAAATTGACACGATATGGCTATCGTTGGGGATGGCGACGCTATAGCGCTAATAATCAAAAAATATATTGCTCAGGTTGAGTTTATCTAACCTTAAGATTTCCAGTGCCCGGACAGGCAGACCACCGTAATGGCAAGAGGTCAGATTTCCGGGAGACCTTGAATCCGGACGGGGCTGCGAAAATCCAGATTGCCTGAACAGACACAGCACCTGTCACTATTTCTGTTTCCAGCTGCCACCACCGGTTTCACAGTCGACCTTCGACTGTCCCAGATTTTCAGCGCCGTAGTAATAGGTAATGATCTGCGCATCTTTCGGGATGTTCAGCGCCTTGCTGTTTTTGTCCTTGCTGACGGACTGGGGATTGGCCAGGGATTCGGGCGTCACGGTGCCCATGCAGGTGGCCTGGTAAAGGTCGCCGCAGGTCTCGACTTTTTTCTTGGTGCTGGTCAACATCTCCCTGCTTTCGTTGCTGCAGGACCAGTCGATGGCGTCCACCGGCATGCCCTTGTATTCATAGCAGGTGTGGGTCTCGATCACAGGTACGGAAGGGCTCTGGGATCGGGTCAGCACGTCGCACCCCTGCGCCATCGTCAGGGTAGGGCTCAGGCAGGCAAGCAGAAGCACAAATCTACTGTTCATCAGGATGTCCTCTCCAGTAGTGCCCTGCCTGGAAGGTCAGGGGCCTATAACTTTCGAAACATAACGAACAGCCTTGTTCCATCCGATTTTGTGATTTGATCTGGTAGTGGGCGGCCGGCCGATTGAATTCGACGCGGCCGCCCGGCCGGTCAGCTATACGAAAGGCTGGCCGGTAAAACCCCGGGGCAAGCGTTGCCGTCCGGCCATGGCGGTGAGCCGCTCGGTCCAGGCCGTGCGCCAGTCGGTGGCAGTGGGGGTGACTCTGGTTTTGCGCGAGGCGCGGCGTGCAGCGTTGCGCTGGGTTTTGCGCGCTTCCTTGAAGGCATCGGTATTACGACAGCTTCTGCATTTCACGCGGTTCAGTTCGCGGGTCGAAATGAGATTGCTGCCTTTGTGACCGCAGGCCAGATGCCCGCCGATTTTGAAGTGGGTGATCATCAGACGTCTCCTTGGTGACGTGTGATCATTTGACCCCCCACAAGTGATGACGTTCGTTGACCGGGCTGCGGGCAAAAAAAAGGCTCGCATGCGGGCGGGCCAAGGGGTGCTTCAAAAGGAGTGAGGCCACTGTAGAGGGTAAGTTGTGAAAGGGGTGTGAAAGGAAATATCAGGCAAAAAAATCCCGACGCCAGGTCGGGTTGTCGGGTGTAACGCCAAGCGTTCAGGCAAGGACGCATCCGGTAACCGATCGTTGCCGTTCATGCGTCCTGAATCAGGCCGTGCCCTGGAGTCCGTTGTCCAGATCGAATCATCTGAACCGCGGCAGTGGCGGGTCGACAGGCTTGAGCGAAGACAGCGTATTGCGAATCAGGGGCGTGTCCTTTTCGATGTCATTCAGACGGTCACGAATCCTGAGCGCAGTCGGGTGCCCGCCTTGATGATCGACCCAGTCGGCGATTTCCTTGCACGCTGCGGCCAAGCGAGCCTGGCGCGAGTCAAGCAAAGTGAGCAGGGTGGTGATGGACTCTTTTTCGGACATGGCAAACACCTCCGTTGAAGAAACCTTGGCAGTGGTAGCAAAAAGCCCGCTGGGGGCGAGCTTTCTACCGATTGGGGTCGCTGTTCCCTCAGCAACTTTCATTATAGACCCGGACTTCAGCCTTGTGGGGCGGTCATCTGCGACCTGGCGTTCAACTGCCAGCAGGCACGTCGGGCCTCTTCTTCCCGATCGAAGCCGTCGCCCATGAAGCCGCGGGTGCGGGTGTCGATAATGCGGTACCAGACGGCGGCGTCAGGGGGTAGATGACTGGTTTCCCCGGCTCGGCGGCCATTGATGATGGTCCTGTTGCAGCGCTTCACAACGAAAATGTCTTCCATGGCGTCACCGCAGCTGATACGTGTCCAGAACAAGCATAGAAGCCATTTGCGATCATGCAAAAAAACAACTGTCAGTTCGTCGGTTGGATCGACGCCATTTTCTCCAGAAAAATCGCCAGTCCGACTTCCTCGGCCCTGAGTCCCTTGCGCGTTCTCGGGCGCGGCAACTCGGCCAGGGCCCCCAGCAGAAACCCGTCGAGCACCGCCGGGTGGATGTAGCACTTGCGGCAGACCGCCGGGGTGTTGCCCAGTTGCCGGGCGACGTTCTTCACCATTTCCACCACATGGCGCTTGGCGTCCGACTCCGGCTGCCATTGCAATTGACGCAAGACCGACAGCGCCAGGACACTGCCCGCCCAGGTGCGGTAGTCCTTGGCGGTGAAATCGGCGCCGGTCAGGGTTTGCAGGTAGGTGTTGACGTCGGAGGAGTTGATGCTATGCCGCTCGCCGTTCTCATCGAGATACTGGAACAGGTTTTGCCCGGGAATTTCCTGGCAGCGCTTGATGATCCGCGCCAGGCGCCGGTCTTTCACGGTGATCTGGTGTTCGACGCCGCTTTTGCCGCGGAACTGGAACAGGATCGCACTGCCATTGACCTCGACGTGACGCCTGCGCAGGGTGGTCAGGCCGTAGGAGCGGTTATCCCGCGCGTACTGCGTATTGCCGACGCGGATCAAGGTCGCATCGAGCAAGGTAATGACCGTGGCCATGACCTTGTCCCGGCTGAAACCCGGTGCCGCCAACAGCGTTTCCAGCTGTCGGCGCAGCTTGGGCAAGGCGCGTCCGAAGTCCCGCAGGCGCGAGTATTTATCGGCATCGCGCACTTCCCGCCAGCGCGGGTGATAACGGTATTGCTTGCGCCCCCGGGCATCGCGTCCGGTGGCTTGCAGGTGGCCGCGCGGGTCGGCGCAGATCCACACGTCGGTGTAGGCCGGGGGCACGGCGAGGGCGTTGATGCGCTTGATTTCGTCCGGGTCGGTGATGCGCTGGCCCGCGAAATCGAAGTAGCAGAACTTGCCGCGCAGTTTCCTGCGGGTGATGCCCGGCAGGGTGTCATCGACGTAATGCAAATCGGGCGGCAGCACGTCGGGCAATACGGTATCGGGCATGGCGCAAGTCCTTGCAACGAATCAGGAGCCGTTATTGCGATTGACCGCAGGCCGTTGCAGTGGTGCCAGCCAGTTTCTTAGCCAGGCTATGCCAGCACGGCCACCGCCTTGATCTGGGCCCAGAGTTGCTGGCCGGGGTGCACGCTCAACTGGTCCCTGGAGTAGCGGGTGATTCGCGCCAGCAGCGGCGTACCGGCGGCGTCCAGGCGGATCAGCACGTGAGCGACATTGTCGGCACCCATCTCGCTGATCACGGTGACTGGCAGGCGGTTGAGGATGCTGCTTTGCGGGGCGCTGTGCAGGCTCAGGCTGACATCCCGTGCCTGGACCTTGCAGCGTAGCGCCTGGCCAGCGTCCATCGGCGTGTGCGCCACGCGAATGTTCAGGGCGGTGCCGGGCAGTTGCAGGGTCAGCAGTTGATAGTCGGGGTCATAGGCACTGACATGCCCCTCGATCACCACGCCCGCGTCATCGCCCAGTGCCAGGGGCAGATCGAGCCGGGCCAGGGTTTCGCCGATCGGCCCGCTGGCCAGCGCCTGGCCGTTGCTGAGCAGGACGATATGGTCGGCCAACCGCGCGACTTCGTCCTGGGAGTGGCTGACGTACAGCACCGGGATATCCAGTTCATCGTGCAGCCGTTGCAGGTAGGGCAGGATTTCGCCCTTGCGCTGGCTGTCCAGCGCCGCCAGCGGTTCGTCCATCAGCAGCAGTTTCGGACTGGTGAGCAGGGCGCGGGCGATGCCCACCCGTTGCCGTTCGCCGCCCGACAGGTGCTGCGGATGGCGATCCAGCAAATGGCCGATCCCGAGCAGTTCGGTGGCGTGAGTCATATCGACCCGGCGTTGCTGTTTCGGGATGCGCTTGAGGCCGAATTCCAGGTTGGCCAGCACCGACAGATGAGGGAACAAGCTGGCTTCCTGAAAGACATAACCCAGTGCGCGTTTGTGCGGCGGGACGAAAACCTGCCGGTCGCTGTCCTGCCAGACTTCATCGTTGACCTGGATAAATCCCTGTTCGGCCCGTTCCAGTCCGGCAATGCAACGCAGGCAAGTGGTCTTGCCCGAGCCGGAGTGACCGTAAAGCGCGGTGACGCCACGACCGGGCAGTTGCAGGTCGACATCCAGGGCGAACCCCGAATACTTCAGTTTCAGGCGCATATGAATCATCGATCAGCTCCAGCCCGCTTTGGTTTTGCGGCTGGAGTAGAGCGCCAGCAACACGGCAAACGAGAACACCAGCATCGCCCCGGCCAGCCAATGGGCCTGGGCGTATTCCATGGCCTCGACGTGGTCGTAGATCTGCACCGACACCACGCGGGTCTTGTCGGGAATGTTGCCGCCGATCATCAGTACCACGCCGAACTCGCCGACGGTGTGGGCGAAACCGAGGATGGCCGCGGTGATGAAACCCGGCCGGGCCAGGGGCAGGATCACACTGAAAAAGGTGTCCCAGGGATTGGCGCGCAAGGTCGCGGCCACTTCCAGGGGGCGGGTGCCGATGGCGGAAAATGCGTTTTGCAGCGGTTGGACCACGAAGGGCATCGAGTACAGCACCGAGCCGATCACCAAACCTGCAAAGCTGAACGTGAGCGTGCCCAGCCCCAGGGATTGGGTGAGTTGACCGATGTATCCGTTAGGGCCCAGCGCCAGCAACAAGTAGAAACCAATCACCGTGGGCGGCAGCACCAGGGGCAGGGCGACGATCGCCCCGACCGGACCGCGCAGCCAGGATCGGGTGCGCGACAGCCATAGCGCAATCGGCGTGCCAATGATCAGCAGGATGACCGTGGTCAGCGACGCCAGTTTCAGGGTCAGCCAGATCGCGGAAAAGTCGGCACTCGATAGGGTCATTTAGAGTTGGTAACCGTAGGACTTGATGACGGCGGCGGCTTTCGGCCCTTTGAGGTAGTCCACCAGCGCCTTGGCGGCCGGGTTGTCCTTGCCTTTGTTGAGGATTACCGCGTCTTGTTTGATCGGGTCGTGCATCTCGGCCGGAACGATCCAGGCCGAACCACCGGTGACTTTGCCGTCTTTGTAGATCTGCGACAAGGCCACGAAGCCCAATTCGGCATTGCCGGTGGAGACGAACTGATAGGCCTGGGAGATGTTCTGGCCTTCGACGATCTTGGCTTTGACCTTGTCGGTCAGGCCCAGCTTGGCCAGCACTTGGGTGGCGGCCAGGCCATAAGGCGCGGTTTTCGGGTTGGCGATGGACAGATGCTGATAATGGGTGTCGCTGAGCACGTTGCCTTTGGCGTCGACGTAGCCTTCTTTGGCTGACCACAGCGCCAGGGTGCCGATGGCATAGGTGAAGCGCGAACCCTTGAGGGTGTCGCCTTCGGTTTCGAGTTTTTTCGGGGTGGTGTCGTCCGCCGAAAGGAACACTTCGAACGGCGCACCGTTTTTAATCTGGGTGTAGAACTGACCGGTTGCACCGAAGGAGGTGACCAGTTTGTGCCCGGTGTCTTTCTCGAATGCAGTCGCGATGGCCTGGATCGGCGCCGTGAAGTTCGCTGCCACGGCGACCTGGACTTCGTCTGCCTGGGCGGAGCCGAAGGCGAAAGCGGCGATCAGGCTTGCGAGGCAGGTGGGGGCAAAACGTGAGGCACGCAGGGTCATGAAACGGCTCCGTGGTTGGCCAGGGCGGCGAGGGGGTAATCGCTATATAGAATAATATATAGCGAATTGCCTGCAAACGGAACGTTGGAGAGGTGGCTTGTTGGATCGCTGCACCGCATCGAAGGCGGTCTCAAGTCTTGCAGCGCTCATGAGGACGCCTTCGCCGGCAAGCCGGGCTCCTACAGGATTTGGCGGCACCGCATCGAAGGCGGTCTCAAGCCTTGCAGCGTTCATGAGGATGCCTTCGCCGGCAAGCCGGGCTCCTACAGGATTTGGCGGCACTGCAGCGAAGGTGGTCTCAAGCCTTGCGGCGCTCATGAGGATGCCTTCGCCGGCAAGCCGGGCTCCTACAGGATTTGGCGGCACCGCATTGAAGGCGGTCTCAAGCCTTGCAGCGCTCATGAGGATGCCTTCGCCGGCAAGCCGGGCTCCTACAGGATTTGCCGGCACCGCATCGAAGGCGGTCTCAAGTCTTGCAGCGCTCATGAGGACGCCTTCGCCGGCAAGCCGGGCTCCTACAGGATTTGGCTTGTTCGTGTCGGAAAATCGATGGCAGGTTTTTAGCGGTTAATCAATTTCGCTAATCCTTCATCCGCGAGCTTGCGGGTCAACTGCGCCGTGGTCAGTTCAACCCCCAAGGTAAACGCCTGCCCGGCCCACAGGTTGCTGAAATCCGATTCGCCCTTGGTCCGCAGGGGCATCAGCGCTCCACCCGCCAGCGGGAACGCCGGCGCTTTATCGCTCATCGGTCCAAGTTCGCGCATCACCCGGTTCAGAATGCCCCGTGCCGGGCGACCGGTGAAGATGTTGGTCACGGCGGTCTCGCTCGCCTTGGCCGTGCGCAGGGCCTTGTGGTGAGAGGCGCTGACCTTGGCCTCTGGCGTGAACAGATACGCGGTGCCCACTTGCACCGCCGACGCTCCCAGCACAAACGCGGCCGCGACGCCTCGCGCATCGGTAATGCCGCCCGCGGCGATGACCGGCACTTTCACTGCGTCGACAATCTGCGGCACCAGGGCGAAGAGGCCGATCTGACTGCTCAGGTCGTCGCTGAGGAACATCCCGCGATGACCGCCGGCTTCATACCCCATGGCGATGATCGCATCGCAACCTTGCTGCTCAAGCCACAGTGCTTCTTCGACGGTGGTGGCCGAAGACAGCACTTTGGCCCCGGTGGCTTTCACCCGATCCAGCAGGGATTTTTCCGGCAGGCCGAAGTGAAAACTCACGACTTCGGGTCGCAGCGCTTCGATCACTTCGCAGGCCGCATGATCGAATGGCGCGCGGTTGGACACCGGTGTCGGCGCGTCGAAGTCGACGCCCAGCTCGCGGTAGTAAGGCGCCAGCAGATTTTTCCAGTCCCGGGCACGTTGCTCATCGGCCGCCGGGGGCTGATGGCAGAAGAAGTTGACGTTGATCGGTCGCTGGCTGTGCTGGCGAATCGTCTTCAGCTCTTCGCGCAACTGCTCGACACTCAGCATGGCGGCGGGCATCGAGCCCAGGCCGCCGGCGTTGCTCGCCGCGATCACCATGGCGGAGGTCGTGGCGCCGGCCATGGGCGCCTGGATGATCGGCAGTTCGATCCCGAGCAGATCAAGAATGCGGGTATCTGGCCATTGGCTCATTGCAGGGTTCTCCGAGGTGGATACAGGGCGGGGCGGTCGAACCGTTTTGTATCAGCAATGACCGGGGCAAGACCAGTCGGGTTTTCTGATCGGGGGGGGCGCGTGCCCGGTGCCGCTGGCTACAAGAGAGAGGCCATCGAAAAGCGGTACCTGCGTTTGCTTGCCGGAAGGTTGCGCTCTGTTGATCTACCGGCCCTCACGCTCCAGCAACTGCCGCTTGCGCGCCACCCCCCAGCGATACCCCGACAAATTGCCATCGCTGCGCACCACGCGGTGGCAGGGGATCGCCACTGCCAGGCTGTTCGCGCCACAGGCCTGGGCCACGGCGCGCACGGCTTTCGGCGAACCGATGCGCTGGGCGATATCGGCGTAGCTGGCGGTACTGCCGGGCGGAATGTCCCGCAGCGCATGCCAGACCCGTTCCTGAAACGCCGTTCCGCGAACATCCAGCGGCAAGTCCAGGCCGATGGCCGGGGCTTCGATGAAGCCGACGACCTTGGCAATCAGCTGCTCGAACTCGTGATCGGCACCGATCAGGTTGGCCCGCCGGAACTTGTCCTGCAGGTCGCAGACCAGTTGGTGCGGATCGTCGCCGAGCAGGATCGCGCACACCCCGCGTGCACTTTGCGCCACCAGGATCGCGCCCAGGGAACACTGGCCGACGGCAAACCGAATGTCGTTGTTTTGACCGGCTGCGCGGTAATCGCCGGGTGTCATGCCCAGCAGTTGATCCGCGGCTTCGTAAAAACGACTGTTGGAGTTGAAGCCGGCGTCATACAGCGCGTCGGTCACCGAACCGCCGTCGGTCAAGCGTTCACGGACCTTGCGGGAACGATGGGCCGTGGCATAGCCCTTGGGCGTCAGCCCGGTCACGGTCTTGAACACCCGGTGGAAGTGAAAGCTGCTCAGGCCCGCAGCCAGGGCCAGTTCGCCCAGTGCGGGCAGGTGTTCGGCGGTTTCGATCTGGCGGCAAGCGGCCGCCACGGTCAGGGCATGTTGCATGGCGACTTCGCTCTGATCCCTGGCCAGCCGTTTGCTCGGACGATAACCCGCCGCCTCGGCTTGCGCGGCGGTGTCGAAAAATTCGACATTCTGCGGTTTCGGCAAGCGCGCCAGGCTGCTGGGGCGACAATAGATACCGGTGGTTTTCACGGCATAGACAAACTGCCCGTCGGCGCGAGGATCACGCGCGAGGACAGCGGCCCAGCGCGGGTCATGTTCGGTGTCGATGATTGGCGAGTGACTGGTCATGGCGTCATATCCGTTGGTCCGTTCGATCCAGATTACCGAGCCCTATGGGCCACCGCACTCCGGGTCTTGCGGTCGAATTCGAGCGCTTCATTTGGCGGTGCGAAAGGTGAAGTTGATGCGCTGTTCACCCAGGCGCGGATGCTGGCCGTCCTTGATCGGCAGCACCCCGTGATAACGCAGGCGATCGACGCCGCCCCAGACCACGATGTCGCCATGCAACAACGGCACTCGCTGGCTTTTGTCGCTGCGCTCGAAGCCGCCGAACAGGAACATCGCCGGCAGCCCCAGTGACACCGAAACAATCGGCGCGGCCAGGCAGGCTTCGTCCTTGTCCTGGTGCAACGACATCCTGGCGCCTGGGACATATCGGTTGATCAGGCAGGCATCCGGCATGAAACCGGCAAACCCTGCTTCCCGCGCTGCCGCTTGGGCCAGTTCGAAAAACACCACGGGCATCGCGGGCCATGGTCGACCGGTTTGCGGGTCATGGCGGGTATAGCGGTAGCCACTGCGGTCGGTGGTCCAGCCCCATGTGCCGCAACTGCTCATGGCCGCCGACATGGTGAAGCCGCCTGGCGTAACCATCTGCCGCAACGGCGCAGCCGCCAGCACGCTTTCCAGTGCGGGCAGCAACCGGTCCAGCCAGGGCAGGGCGAAGCCCCTCAGGACGAAAGACTGTTCGCCAATTTGCTCGCGCCGGCGTTCCTGCTCGGGTTCAGCGTCGGCAAACAGGTCGAAGGTGGAAGGGGGCATGGGCTTATAAGGCATCGTGAAAGATGATTCCAAGAGTATGCCGTTTCCGCTGTGCAGGCGACTCACGCAGGGGCACGCGGTAATAACCATGAACGCCTTTGACCGCCAGCTTAGGGAGCGCTGCCGGCGCGAACACTCCGGCGTTTGCGGTCGAACTCCAGGTGCACGCTCCGGATGCCGTTACAGCGCCTTGCTGACGCTGATGTCGCTGATGACGTCTTCAGTCTGCCCATGAATGACGTCCAGCGCGGCTTTGGCTTCTGCTTCAGTGCCGTTTTCGAGCTGGGCGAATTCGAAGCGGCGTTCGCCGTTGAGTTTGTATTTGATGACGTATTTGGTCGTTTGAGCCACGGTCATACCTGCTTGTGTTGATGTGAGTGCGCGACTCAGCTCAGTTTCGAGCTGGAGCGGCGGATGATCTTGATCGAGTGGGTCAGGGTCGGTTTGCGGGTCACGCTGATCGGCCGGCGGTTGACCGTGTCGATGGTGATGTTCCAGAAGCCGGTGCTCGGTGCAGTAATACGCGCGGGGAAGGTGTCGAACGCACCGCCGTGGTAAGTGTGACGACCGCCATTCTTGAAGCTGCGGAAATTGGCGTCATTCATCAAGCGGATGTTGCAGGTTTGCGAGCATTGAATGACGACGATGTCGTCTTCGTTGAGGTGCTCGCGCTGGTGGATAAATTTCATGGGCGCCTCCAGAAGGGCTTTTTCTACAAAATCAAAACGATAGCATGGGCGATTAGCGCAGTTTATCAGCCCGAACAGGTTATTATCCGGTCGTCGAGGTGCCCTTTGACAATTAAAAACAGTTATTCGCGATTCCTTGCGCGATAAACGCAACGAGCCTCGGAGAAAAACCGTATTTATGCGGTCGGAGGCTCTTTATCGGAGATTTAGCATGAAATGGGGTATATGGATCCTGCCTTTGGTAGTGGCGATGAGTGGTTGTGCGAGTGTCTCGGATATCAATCAGACGCTGCCCACCATGAGTGTGATTTCGGGCAAGAAACCCCATGAATACGCGCAATGCCTGACCGAGAAGCTCGCCGACAGCCGCGGAGCCCTGCAAGTCGAACCGCAGAAGGATGGCGTGCGGGTGATCGTGCCGCAGAAGCTCTCCTCGGGACCGGCGGCGGTATTCGTTATCGAAGAACGTTCCAGCGGCAGCAGCATCAAGCTGCATGAGCGCATCTCCAATGTACCGTTGCGCCCCCAGGATGTACGCGATGCCGCCACTGCGTGTATCTCGGGATGATGGACTCAAGAACGCCAGGTTTATGTAGGAGCGAGCTTGCTCGCGATGGGTTCAAGAGCGCCGCGTTTAAACAGTGAGCGCGCGTTATCGTTAACGACCATCGTCGGAACGCCGCCCGGAGCGAGCTCGCTCCTACATGGGCAGGGCCACATTGTCATTTCTGGAGTAGAGCATGAAGCGAGAGCAGGTACGCAAGTGCCATGCAGAGGGTGAGATCTCTGCCACCCACGTGATCCAGAACCCGGCGAGTCCGGAGGAATGGATCGTGTTTTTCAAGAAAAGCGCCGGGCGCAGTTTTTTCCTGGTGGATGACAATGACGAAGTCGAATCCTTCAATAGTCTCGATGACCTGATCGAGACGGTGCGCGGCCTGGGGATCAAGTTCGCCGAAATTCACATGTAGGGCAGGGTGCCCTACTTGCAGACCACGACGACGCTGCGGTTCTTGTAATTGCCGACATCCACGCCCAGGGTCTTCTCGCTTTCCTTGGGCGCAGGTGTGCCGTCCGTCCCGACGATGTTGTAGCCGGTGCCCGCGCAGGAAGCATCAGCCTTTTCGTAGCAGGTAGCCCAGGAATTGGCTTCTCCGGAGCAATCGATCGTCAGGCCCTGTTCGCCGTTGTGCAGGTAAGTCGTTTCCGAGGTGGCGCAGCCGCTCAGGGCCAGTGCCGCGATCAGTGGCAAAAATTTATTCATGTCGTTGTCGTCGTCAGGATGAAGGGGCTGAGCCTGTAACAGCGCTGGCATCAAAAGGTTATAGCGAATGGCCACTTTGTTGCAGGCAATCACAAAAAAGCCCTGCGCGAGCAAGGCTTGGGTCGAGTAGGGTGCTTCTCAGGACTTGTTCTCTCCGCGACGCTTCGGGGCTGGGTGTTCGAGTTCCAATACGGATGCTACTTCAATCGCCAACGTCTCGGTCGGGAAAGGCCCGGCAATATTCTCGCCGCTGGTACTGCCTACCCACCACTGGCCGTCTTTCGCCTGATTGATCAGGAACCCGTTGACACTTTTTGCTTCCGACATCTATCTGTCTCGTTGGCTGGTTCAATCGCGCAATGATAGCGCAAAATGCACTCAGCGGGTGCTGATGGGCGTATGGTGGTGCGGTTGCCTGTCCGGTCGATGGCCGTGCAAGTCTGCCAGTCTCTGCTATTTATAGATGGCGGCGGAAGATCCGTAGAAGGTTATGCGGAACTATCCGCGTGAATATTTCTCTATGATGGCATCGGTTAGCCAGTGCGGGGCATTGTAAGGTGCGCGCCGCCTGACTTAGACTGCGCCGAAACTCGAACACACAGCCCTTTCAAGGACTTATATGATCAAGAAATGCTTGTTCCCAGCAGCCGGTTACGGCACTCGCTTCCTCCCAGCGACCAAAGCCATGCCCAAAGAAATGCTGCCGGTGGTAAACAAGCCACTGATCCAGTACGGCGTCGAAGAAGCACTGGACGCCGGTTTGACCGAAATCTCCATCGTCACCGGTCGTGGTAAACGCGCCCTGGAAGACCACTTCGACATCAGCTACGAGCTGGAAAACCAGATCAAGGGCACCGACAAGGAAAAGTACCTGGTCGGCATCCGCAAGCTGCTCGACAACTGCTCGTTCTCCTACACGCGCCAGACCGAAATGAAAGGCCTGGGCCACGCGATCCTGACCGGCCGCCCACTGATCGGCGACGAACCCTTCGCCGTGGTCCTGGCGGATGACTTGTGCGTCAACCTCGACGGTGACGGCGTACTGACCCAGATGGTCAAGCTGTACAAGCAGTTCCGCTGCTCGATCGTCGCCATCCAGGAAGTCGATCCGCAGGAAACCCACAAGTACGGCGTGATCGCCGGTGAAATGATCCGCGACGACATCTACCGCGTGCACAGCATGGTCGAGAAGCCAAAGCCTGAAGATGCACCGTCGAACCTGGCGATCATCGGTCGCTACATCCTGACCCCGGACATCTTCGACCTGATCGAACAGACCGAGCCAGGCAAGGGCGGTGAAATCCAGATCACCGACGCCCTGATGAAGCAGGCCCAAAACGGCTGCGTCATGGCTTACAAGTTCAAGGGCAAGCGTTTCGACTGCGGCGGCGCCGAAGGCTACATCGACGCGACCAACTTCTGCTTCGAGAACTTCTACAAGACTGGCAAGGCTTACTGATAGCCTGACCCGCTTGTAATGAAAAGCCACCTTCGGGTGGCTTTTTCTTTTTCCGGCCCCATATCCTGTGCAGCGCTTGCCCAACGGATGTCTGCAGGTATGCTGGTAGCCTGCCGAGGAGAAAGAAATGGCCTACGATTTTGACCTTTATGTGATTGGCGCCGGTTCCGGCGGTGTGCGGGCTGCGCGGTTTGCGGCGGGTTTTGGTGCGAAAGTGGCCGTGGCCGAGAGCCGTTACCTGGGTGGTACGTGCGTGAACGTCGGCTGCGTGCCGAAGAAGTTGCTGGTCTATGGCGCGCATTTTGCCGAAGACTTCGAGCAGTCTTCCGGTTTCGGCTGGACCCCGGGCGAGGCGAAATTCGATTGGGCGACACTGATTGCCAATAAGGATCGCGAGATCAATCGCCTCAATGGCATATATCGCAACCTGCTGGTCAACAGCGGCGTGACCTTGCATGAAGGGCACGCCAGGATCGTCGACCCGCATACGGTCGAATTCAATGGCGAACGCTTCACCGCCAAGAACATCCTGATTGCCACCGGCGGCTGGCCGCTGATTCCAGAGATTCCGGGGCACGAGCACGCAATCAGTTCCAACCAGGCGTTCTTTCTCAAGGAGCTGCCCAAGCGCGTGCTGGTGGTGGGTGGCGGTTACATCGCCGTCGAGTTCGCCGGGATCTTCCACGGCCTGGGCGCCGACACCACCTTGCTCTATCGCGGTGAACTGTTCCTGCGTGGCTTCGACGGAGCGGTGCGTAAGCACCTGCAGGAAGAGCTGACCAAGCGGGGCATGGATCTGCAATTCAATGCCGACATCGAGCGCATCGACAAGCAGGCCGATGGCAGTCTGAAAGTCACCCTGAAGGACGGTCGCGAGCTGGAAGCCGATTGCGTGTTCTACGCCACCGGCCGGCGTCCGATGCTGGACAATCTGGGGTTGGAAAACACCGGGGTCAAGCTCGACAAGAAAGGCTTCGTCGAGGTCGATGAGCAGTATCAGACTGCCGAACCATCGATCCTGGCGCTCGGGGATGTCATTGGCCGGGTTCAACTGACGCCGGTCGCGCTGGCCGAAGGCATGGCGGTGGCGCGACGCCTGTTCAAGCCTGAGCAGTATCGCCCGGTGGATTACAAGATGATCCCGACAGCGGTGTTCAGCCTGCCGAACATCGGCACCGTCGGTTTGACCGAGGAGGAGGCCCGGGAGGCCGGGCACGAGGTGGTGATCTTCGAAAGCCGTTTCCGGCCGATGAAGCTGACCCTGACCGAATGCCAGGAGCGCACGCTGATGAAGCTGGTGGTGGACGGCAAGACCGACAAGGTGCTGGGTTGCCACATGGTCGGTCCGGATGCCGGTGAAATCGTCCAGGGCCTGGCGATTGCCTTGAAGGCCGGCGCGACCAAGCGTGACTTCGACGAAACCATCGGCGTGCACCCCACGGCCGCCGAAGAGTTCGTCACTATGCGGTCGCCGGTCGCCGGTTAATCGTCCTTTTGCTGTTCTGCTGCGTCGGGGGCTGTCGCAACGACGGCCGCCAGGCGCAGTTGCTCCAGCTGCGACTGGGCCTGCGTCAATTCAGCTTCCAGTGATTTATTGGCCTGGGCGTGTTCCTCGACACTCTGTTTGAGTGACTGACTTTCCAGCAGGGCTGTGCGCAAGCGTTCCTGGAGGAGGGTGCGCTCGCTGTCGATGCGGTTGACCTGTTCCAGCAACTGGTCCTGGCGATGGTGGGTTTGCTTGAGCTGCTCCTGCAGCAGGCTCAGCTCGCGCAGCGTTCCCCGGTTCTCGGTCAGCAGGCGCTCATTGTCGCGGTGCAATTGGGTGATTTCATCCTGACGTACCAGTGCGCTTTGCTGGGCCTGGCGCAATTCCATCTGAATCTGCTGCACCTGGCCTTCATGGCGGCTTTGCTCCTGCTCGCGCTGCTCTTTGACGGCGTTGCGGTAGTGCTCCAGCGCATCGCGCGAATGCAGATGTTTCTCTTCAAGGGAGCGGATCTGCTCGTCCTTGTCTTGCAGGCGTAATTCGAAATCAGCCAATGCCTGGTTCAGTCCGGCGTTGCGGGTTTGTTCGCCCTGCAACAGGGTCCGAGTGCTTTCCAGTGCGTCGGATTCCTGGGTGTAAGCCAGGCTTTGAATTTCGTATTGCTGCTGCAACAGCGTATTGGCTTGCCGGGCTTCGGTCAGCTGAGTTTCAAGCTCTGTTCGCTGTTTCTCGAACTGCGCGCGTGCCTGGTCGATTGGCTCCTGGGCCTGCTCCCTCAGGCGCTGCGCCAGGTGCGAGACCAGTGCTGCGAGCTCGTCGTCGAGGGGCTCGGAAGAAGACTCGGCCGGTTCGGTGCCGTCATCCAGTTCTTTCAGGTAGCGGTGAATGGTGGTTTTCGACCCGGTGTTGCCCATTTCGATCCGTACCGCGTCGATGCTCGGGTTTTCGCCGCGGGCGAGGATTGCCAATCGGGCCGTTTGGACCACTGCTTTGTTGATGCCGCCACGGGCCATGTGCTCTCCTACGATTTCGTAATGTGGTATGTACCACTAAATACACATTGTACCACGCCATACTAAAAGTTAAATATCTCTATGTTTGTTACACGGGATATACTGGTATTACCCCGTGTGAGAGCGTTTTCGAAGTGTTCGACCCTCTATTTCCGTACACCGCACCCTGTAGGAGCGAGCTTGCTCGCGAAAAACCCGAGGACGCCGCAGGCATTCAGGCGGCAAACGTCATCGTTGACGTCCATCGTCGGAACGCCGCCCGGAGCAGGCTCGCTCCTACAGGTGATTTTCATGAGTGAGCTGGATCGTTATCTTCAAGCCGCCACCCGCGACAACACCCGTCGCAGCTACCGGGCGGCCATCGAGCACTTCGAAGGCAGTTGGGGCGGATTTCTGCCGGCAACGGCCGATAGCATCGCGCGCTACCTGGTGGCGTATGCCGGTGAGCTGTCGATCAACACCCTGAAGCTGCGCTTGTCGGCCTTGGCGCAATGGCACAACAGTCAGGGTTTTGCCGATCCCACCAAGGCGCCGGTGGTGCGCAAGGTATTCAAGGGCATTCGCGCGCTGCATCCGGCGCAGGAGAAACAGGCAGAGCCCTTGCAGTTGCAGCACCTCGAACAGGCAGTGGCCTGGCTGGAGCAAGAGGCGCAAACCGCACAATCTGCAGACAATCAACCGGTGCTGCTGCGGGCGAAGCGCGACACAGCGCTGATCCTACTGGGCTTCTGGCGTGGCTTTCGCAGCGATGAGTTATGTCGCCTGCAGATCGAGCACGTGCAAGCGAGCGCCGGAGCCGGTATCACGCTGTACCTGCCGCGCAGCAAGAGCGACCGGGACAACCTTGGCAAGACCTATCAGACACCGGCTTTGCAGCGGTTGTGTCCGGTGCAGGCGTACATCGACTGGATCAGTGCGGCGGCGCTGGTCCGTGGCCCGGTGTTTCGCGGGATCGACCGTTGGGGCCACTTGAGCGAGGAGGGGTTGCACGCCAACAGCGTGATCCCGTTATTGCGCCAGGCGCTGGAGCGCGCGGGGATTCCCGCTGAACATTACACCAGCCATTCCCTGCGCCGCGGCTTCGCCACTTGGGCGCATCAGAGCGGATGGGATCTTAAGTCGCTGATGAGTTACGTCGGCTGGAAGGATATGAAGTCGGCCATGCGCTACGTCGACGCCAACCCGTTTCCGGTGATGCCACGGATCGTTGAAAAGCCCGTCATCTCCTAGAAGCGTTCTAACCGTCGTGCTGTGGAGTCCATGGAGAAAAGCCCTTGGAGCGATTTCTTCTATTAATACTGTCAGCTAATAGCGAAAACCAATCAGCAGCATGAGGTTTGCCAATGAGCCATCGGGGGATTGGATAGGTAGGATTCATTCCATCAACTTATTCAACCCCTGACGGAGAGTCATCGATGCCTATCATCAACAGCCAAGTTAAACCGTTCAAAGCTGACGCCTTCAAAAATGGCGACTTCGTAAAAGTGTCGGACGCTGACCTGAAAGGCAAGTGGTCTGTCGTGTTCTTCTACCCAGCCGACTTCACCTTCGTTTGCCCGACCGAACTGGAAGACCTGGCTGACAACTACGACGCGTTCCAGAAGCTGGGCGTCGAGATCTACAGCGTTTCCACCGATACCCACTTTGCCCACGCTGCCTGGCACAACACGTCGCCAGCCATTGGCAAAATCCAGTACACCATGATCGGTGACCCGACCCACGCCATCTCCCGCAACTTCGACGTGCTGATCGAAGAAGCCGGTCTGGCTGACCGTGGCACCTTCGTGATCAACCCTGAAGGCCAGATCAAAATCGTCGAGCTGAACGACGGTGGCGTAGGCCGTGACGCTTCCGAGCTGCTGCGCAAAATCAAGGCTGCTCAATACGTCGCTGCTCACCCGGGCCAGGTTTGCCCAGCCAAGTGGAAAGAAGGCGAGGCCACTCTGGCTCCGTCCCTGGACCTGGTCGGCAAGATCTAAGTCAGTGACACGCTTGATCAGGGCGGAACTCCGCACCTAATGAGTACGCTGCACCGCCCAATAAAAACGCCCGGGCGAGATTCGCTGGGGCGTTTTTTTTTACACATTCAAAAAGGAAATCGCCCGTATGTTGGACGCCAATCTTAAAACCCAGTTGAAGTCATACCTGGAACGGGTCACCCAACCGATCGAGATCGTTGCCTCCCTCGACGACGGTGCGAAATCCAGGGAAATGCTCGAACTGCTGAAGGACGTTGCCAGTCTTTCCAGCCAGATTACCTTGCTCGACAACGGTGATGATGCACGCAAACCATCGTTCTCGATCAACCGCCCAGGTGCCGATATCAGCCTGCGTTTCGCCGGCATCCCCATGGGCCACGAATTCACCTCCCTGGTGCTGGCCTTGCTGCAAGTCGGCGGCCACCCATCGAAGGCCAGTGTCGAGGTGATCGAACAGATCCGTTCGCTCAAGGGCGAATTCAACTTCGAGACCTACTTCTCGCTGTCCTGCCAGAACTGCCCGGACGTGGTCCAGGCGCTGAACCTGATGGCGGTATTGAACCCGAACATCCGCCACGTCGCCATCGACGGCGCGCTGTTCCAGGCCGAAGTCGACGAGCGCCAGATCATGGCCGTGCCCAGTGTCTACCTCAACGGCGTGAACTTCGGCCAGGGTCGCATGGGCCTGGAAGAAATCCTCGCCAGGATCGACACCAGCGGCATCGAGCGCCAGGCCGAGAAAATCAGTGCCAAAGAAGCCTTTGACGTACTGGTTGTCGGCGGTGGCCCGGCCGGTGCTGCGGCAGCGATCTACGCGGCCCGTAAAGGCATTCGCACTGGTGTCGCAGCCGAGCGTTTTGGTGGGCAGGTGCTGGACACCATGGCCATCGAAAACTTCATCTCGGTGCAGGAAACCGAAGGGCCGAAACTGGCCGTGGCCCTGGAAGAACACGTCAAGCAGTACGACGTCGACATCATGAACCTGCAACGCGCCGACAAGCTGGTGCCGGGCAAGAACGGCGAACTGAACGAAGTCCGCTTCGCCAGCGGCGCGACATTGAAAGCCAGGACCGTGATCCTCGCGACCGGTGCGCGCTGGCGTGAAATGAACGTCCCCGGTGAGCTGCAATACCGCAACAAGGGCGTGGCGTACTGCCCGCACTGTGACGGTCCGCTGTTCAAAGGCAAGCGGGTGGCGGTGATCGGCGGCGGTAACTCCGGCGTCGAAGCGGCCATCGACCTGGCCGGCATCGTGTCCCACGTGACATTGCTCGAATTCGACGTGCAACTGCGCGCGGATGCGGTCTTGCAGCGCAAGTTGCACAGCCTGCCGAACGTGACCGTGATCACCCATGCGCAAACCACCGAAGTGACCGGCGACGGCCAGAAGGTCAATGGCCTGCGCTACAAGGATCGTCAGTCGGACGAGCTGCGGACGGTGGAACTGGAGGGGATCTTCGTGCAGATCGGTCTGTTGCCCAATACCGATTGGCTTAAAGGCACCGTCGAGTTGTCGCCGCGCGGCGAGATCATCGTCGATGCCCGGGGTGAGACGTCGGTGCCGGGTGTGTTTGCGGCCGGTGACGTGACGACTGTGCCGTACAAGCAGATCGTGATTGCGGTGGGCGAGGGGGCGAAGGCTTCCCTGAGCGCGTTCGATCACTTGATCCGGACTTCGGCCCCGGCGTAACCGCCGACGCTGAAAACACAAAAAACCCATGAGCGATCATGGGTTTTTTTGTGCGCGCCGTTGCACGCTTTTGTACATTGATACGGGGCGAGCCGAAGACTTGTGATCGACGCAGCACACTGTGGGAGCGAGCTTGCTCCGGGCGGCGTTCCGACGATGGTCGTCAACGATAACGCTGGATGACAGGTGCCCCGCGGCGGCCTCAGGTTTTTCGCGAGCAATCGAGCGTCGACCGGCTGCTCCTACAGAGGGGATTTGTGGCGTGGCTTACAGCGGGGCGGGCTGGATGATTTCGACCCAATAGGCATCCGGATCCTTGATGAACGCCAGGCTCTTCATGCGCCCGTCGTTCAGGCGTTTCTGAAAATCGCAGCCCAGTGCCTCGAAGCGCTCGCAGGCGGCGACGATGTCCGGCACCGAGATGCAGATGTGGCCGAAACCGCGGGGGTCGGTGTTGCCGTTGTGGTAGGCGAAATCCGCGTCGTTTTCGGTGCCGTGGTTGTGGGTCAGTTCGAGAATGCCGGGGATCGACTTCATCCATTCGGTGCGCGCTGCGGCGTCGGCCGGGATCTGGTCCTTATCGACCAGCGCCAGGAAGTACAGGCTGAATTCGGCTTCCGGGAAGTCGCGTTTTTCCACCAGCGAGAAACCGAGGATCCGGGTGTAGAAGTCCAGGGACTTGGTAATGTCCTTGACCCGCAGCATGGTGTGGTTGAAAACGAACTTCCGGGTCGCGGTATCAGGCTGGGCGGTCACGCCGGGGAAGGTGTTCAATTCGTGCAGGCTCATGGGCCCTCCGGACAATAAGTGGGGCTAGCGAATGGTGCCCATGATACGCAAGGGCGCGGGCATCACCAAACCCGGCTATTGCCTGACCGACGGGCGAGGCTCAGACTTTACGGATCAACCCCTGAGTATTCATTGCAATGATTCGATTCTGTCCATCGATCTTCCTTCTGCTGGGGGCGCTGTCAGCGGTGACCAGTGCTCACGCCGATGCGCCAGTCGTGACCTGGCCTCACGGCTGGCAAGTCGAAGCCGTCCCGCAAGATCCCGCCAATGCCCAGGTATCGCGCCAACGCGCGGTGAAAATCGATCAAGGCGGCACGCCGGTGATGGTGATGGAGTTGACCATGACCCAGGTACAAAGTGGCCATCAGGTGAACCTGGAGGGCGTGTTGCTGGAGATGCGCAAGTCGGTGCAGAAAGACTTCTTCCAAGGCGGCTATCAAAGTGTCTGCAACAAGATTCACCCCACTCGCTTGAGTCGCCTGGAAGCGCTGGAAACTACCTGCACCATCACCCAGAACGGTCGTCATGTGCTGTCTCAAACATTGGTGGCGGCCGTGGATGCCGATAAGGCCTATGTTTTTTCTTGCGCGGGGCAGGCGGAAGCTTATAAGGCAAGTCAGACCGAAATAGACGCTGCCCGTAACAGCTTGAAACTTTAGTTGAAGATTTCAATGTACTGCAGGGTGTTAGTACTTACCGACATTTGTAGATAGCCGATGGGACTAAGCACGCAGTAGCCGGCAAGTAGCGGATGATCGGTACCCCTGGTCGCAGTTAGACGTTGCCCAAGAAAAAAGCCCTGCATTGACAGGGCTTTTTATTACCGTGAGTGCTTAACCACGCAGCCAGGAATCCACGGTGTCAACGCCGTATTGTTCCTTCCAGGCTTTCAGGCCGCGGTGGTTGCCGCCTTTGGTTTCAATCAGTTCACCGGTGTGCGGATTCTGGTAAACCTTGACCACGCGAGCGCGGCGGGTTTTAGGCGCTGCGGCCTGTTGCAGACCGGATTTGCCCGGGTTCGGATCAAGAATGGCGATGACGTCGCGCAGGCTTTTGCCATAGTTTTTCATCAGCCCCTGGAGCTTTTCTTCGAATTCGATTTCTTTCTTGAGCCCGGCATCGTTCTTCAGGGCTTCCAGCTGCTTGAGCTGTTCCTGAAGGGCCTTTTCAGCTGCACGAAATTCAGCGAGTCTGGACAATATCTTTACTCCAATAGTGTATTTGGCTGATACCAACCGCAAACAAGGCTATAAGCCAGGCGCCTTGTAGCGACTCGGTGATAATGGCTCGCCTGCCAATCTTTGCGCAGGCATGAAAAATTGTAGTAGTTAATGAGCCAAGAGTAAATCCTGTCTTTTTCTTTATGTAACTACACTAGTATTTTGATACAAACGGGTGCGCGCCGCTCTGTCTTGTCACTTTTAGCGATTAGTTAATGGTGACTTAATGCATTAATGAACTCTTCGGCGGGCATTGGCCGGCCAAACAGATAACCCTGCAGGAAGTTAACGCCGTGGGCGGTCAGGTAATCACTTTGCTCCGGGGTTTCCACGCCTTCGGCGACGATGGCCAGATCAAGCTTGGCCGAAAGCTCGATGATGGTGTCGAGAATGTGCCGGGAAAGGGCGTCGCCCCCGATCATGGCGACGAAGCTCTGGTCGATCTTCAGGAAGTCCACATTGAATTCACGCAGATAACCCAGGCTCGAGTGGCCGGTGCCAAAGTCGTCGATCGCGATCATTACGCCGAGCCCGTGCAGCTGTTCGAACAATTGATGGGTCATGGCCGTGGGCTCGATGAGTTCGCGCTCGGTCAACTCCAGCACCAGGCTGATCGAGCCCGGTGCGAAAGCCTGGATGAACTCGCGACAATCCTCCACCAGATCCAGGTCCTTGCAATGGCTGGCGGTGATGTTGATGCCAATGTGAAACGGCTCTTTGAACGACGCAGACAGGGGCGCCAGCAACGTGGCGGTCTGTTGCATCAATGAGCGGGTCATCGGCACGATCAGCCCGGAATATTCGGCAAACGGGATGAACAGATCCGGGCGCACCAAACCTTCCTTCGGATGATTCCAGCGCATCAGCACCTCGCAACCGGACCACTGCTTGCTGTCGCCATGGACCACCGGCTGGAAGTAGGGAATGAACTCAGCGGCTTCCATCGCGCGCTGCATTTCATGCCTGGGTGACATGGCGCGCTTTTGCAGGACATGCCCGATCGAGCCGGATACCACGCCGAAAAACATCAGCAAGCTGAACAGTGGCGGGTATTCGCTTTTCATATAACGCCAGGTTTCGCCCTCCGGGAAACCGGCTGCCACGGTAAAAGCGTAGCGCGAGGAGGCCAGTTCGTTTTGCGCTACCGCAAAGAGGGGCAGGGCACCGTCATGGAACCTGCCATCGGCGGACAGCCAATTCGGGCCCACTTGCAATACCAGCAAGGTCTTTCGGTCGATCAGACGCAATACATTGCTCAGGTGATAACCGTCCAGAGCGCTCAAGGCGCCTCGTAGCCCATCACTGAGTCGATACACCAGCAGCGCGCTATCGGGCGTGACCGGATTGCCCTTCATCAACAACAACTGGCCTTGGTTGTAGTCGCCGGCATTGATCTTTTCCTGATAGTCACCGAACAGGGAACTGCAGTAAATGCTGTCATCCCACACCAGATTGGTCGAGCGCACGAAGGGACGGCGGGTGACCTGTTCGCGCAAGGCCAGCTTGACATCGTTGCAGCGTTGGCCCGCCAGCGGCAGCAACTCGCGCGCGGCCTCGGCGGTGTTGTCGAACATCAATTCGAACTGGTGCACGGCTTCCTCCGCCGTCAGCCGGGTACTTTGTTGCAGCGTGCGTTCTGCCTGCATACAGAGAATGGCGAACCCCAGCAGTACCGGGAGTAAACCGCTCAAGACGGTCACGGCAATCCTGATCCCGCGTTTGCGGCGGTTTTTGACGTTCAATGGCATTCGTGGAACCTGTTACGGGGAAAGAGGGCTCTCAAATGCAGGCAGGACGACAACAGGCCTCCCAAAAAGAGTTCGAGTAACGGGCATGATAGATCGACTTGGGGGCTTTTGCCGATCAACGGTACTACAGGCTCGTGGCTGATTGGAAACAAGCCAATGCCCCTGGCGGGGATTTTCCTGTGTAACAAACCCCTTGCGCGCGCAGGGAAAAAGGGGATTTGATACAGAAGGCGGACAAATTGATTTACGCTGTGTAGAATCGGGTTACGCATATAAGAATAATCGTCTTCTGGCAGCAGAAGCCTCGCCCGTCATAGCCTTGGGTCGACAATGAAGATATTTGGGTTTCAATTGATCTACGGTGACTTCCTCGCCCGCAGCGTTCGGGGCATCTCCTGCGCGCCACCCGCCAGTCTCAGCATTGCCAGCAACTAACGAATCCGTTACTTGATAAAATGATGAGGCGCCAAAATGGCAGATTTATACGAAAACCCAATGGGCCTGATGGGCTTTGAATTCATCGAATTCGCATCGCCAACCCCCAACACCCTGGAGCCGATCTTCCAGATCATGGGCTTCACCAAGGTCGCGACCCATCGTTCCAAAGACGTGCACCTGTATCGCCAGGGCGCGATCAACCTGATCCTCAACAACGAACCCAACAGTGTCGCGTCCTACTTCGCAGCCGAACACGGCCCGTCGGTGTGCGGCATGGCCTTTCGGGTCAAGGATTCGCAAAAGGCCTACAAGCGTGCCCTGGAACTCGGCGCCCAGCCGATCCACATCGAGACCGGTCCGATGGAGCTGCACCTGCCGGCGATCAAAGGCATCGGCGGTGCGCCGCTGTACCTGATCGACCGTTTCGGCGAAGGCAGCTCGATCTACGACATCGACTTCGTGTTCATCGAAGGCGTTGACCGCAACCCGGTCGGGGCTGGCCTGAAGATCATCGATCACCTGACCCACAACGTTTATCGCGGACGCATGGCCTATTGGGCCAACTTCTACGAGAAACTGTTCAACTTCCGCGAGATCCGCTACTTCGACATCAAGGGCGAGTACACCGGCCTGACGTCCAAGGCGATGACCGCACCGGACGGCATGATCCGTATCCCGTTGAACGAGGAGTCGTCCAAGGGCGCCGGGCAGATCGAAGAGTTCCTGATGCAGTTCAACGGCGAGGGCATCCAGCACGTGGCCTTCCTCAGCGATGACCTGATCAAGACCTGGGATCACCTGAAAAGCATTGGCATGCGCTTCATGACTGCGCCGCCGGAAACCTACTACGAGATGCTCGAAGGCCGTTTGCCGAACCACGGCGAACCGGTCGACGAACTGCAGGCGCGGGGCATTTTGCTGGACGGTTCGTCCGAGTCGGGCGACAAGCGTTTGCTGCTGCAGATCTTCTCGGAAACCCTTATGGGGCCGGTGTTCTTCGAGTTCATCCAGCGCAAAGGCGACGATGGCTTTGGTGAAGGCAACTTCAAGGCGCTGTTCGAATCGATCGAGCGTGATCAGGTTCGTCGTGGTGTGCTTTCTACCGACTAAACTGCTACTGCGGTAAAACTGTGGGAGCGAGCTTGCTCGCGATAGCGGTCTGTCAGCCAACATCAATGTTGAAACTGAAGACGCCATCGCGAGCAAGCTCGCTCCCACATTTGTTTTGTGTGTGGTTAAGGTCTGCGGTTACGGACCATGTGCTTGAACCCTTCAAACACCAGCACCACCACCGCCATCCAGATCGGAATGTAGGTCAGCCATTCCCCAGGCTTGATGCTTTCCCCCAGCAACAACGCCACCCCGAGCAACAGCACCGGTTCGACGTAGCTCAACAAGCCGAACAGGCTGAACGGCAACAACCGGCTGGCGATGATGTAGACCACCAGCGCCGAAGCACTGATCACCCCGAGCAGCGGGATCAGCAGCGACAGCCATGGATGCTGGTTGAATACGCCGAAGCCTTGTTCGCCCCCTTGAACGAACCACAGCGCCACCGGCACCATCATGGCCATGTCCATCCACAGACCGCCGAGGTTGTCGGTCGCCAGGCGCTTGCGCAGGATGAAGTACAGTGGATAACCGATGACGACCAACAAGGTCGCCCAGGAAAAACCACCCACCTGATACAGCTCGTTGAGCACGCCGAGGGAAGCAAAGAACACCGCCACCTTTTGCAGGTAGGACAGACGCTCGCCATAGGCGACCCGCCCGGTCAGGACCATGGACAGCGGTAACAGGAAATAGCCCAGGGACACATCGAGGCTATAGCCGTTGAGCGGAGCCCACATGAACAGCCAGAGTTGCAGGCCGAGCAGCGTTGCGGAAAGGGCAATGCCGGCGAGCAGTTTGGGTTGGCTGGCCAGCCGCCGAAACAGGGCGATCACCCGCTTCCATTCGCCGGAGACCACCATGAACACGGTCATGCAGGGCAGTGTCAGCAGCATGCGCCAGCCGAAGATTTCCACGCCGCTCAGGGGGGAGAGCAGCGAGGTGAAGTAATACATGACGGCAAACAGCACCGAGGCCGAGACCGATAAAGCGATACCTTTAGACAAACTGCCCTCGCGAGGTTGAACGTGAAACGGGGCGCAGAGGATACGTGGTTTTCGAGCCGAATATTGACCGATCAATCAACACCGGCCCGATCAGTGTAGGAGCGAGGCTTGCCCGCGAAGAACGATGATGCGGTGTGCCTGCAAAACCGTGCCGCATGCTTCGCGGGCAAGCCTCGCTCCTACAAGGGCAGGGGCTTACGCCCGGACACGAAATGGCTCACATCATTGAACCCCGGCGTCGACGCATGCCCCGGTGTCACCAGCGAATCGATGAACGCTTCATCCTCAGCCGTGATTTTCACCGCCTGGGCCTTGGTGTAGGCATCCCATTGTTCCTCGGTCCGCGGGCCGACAATCGCCGAGGTCACCGCGCTGTTGTTCAATACCCAGGCAATCGCGAACTCGACAATACCCACCCCGCGGCCCTGGGTGTACGCCTGGATCTGCTGCGCAATGCGCAGGGATTCAACCCGCCACTCGGTTTCCAGAATGCGTTTATCTGCGCGTCCGGCACGGCTGTTGGCGTCAGGTTGCACATCCGGCGCGTACTTGCCGCTGAGCACCCCGCGCGCCAACGGGCTGTAAGGCACCACGCCCAGGCCATAGGCCTGTGCAGCAGTGATCTGCTCGGTTTCGGCCTGGCGGTTGACGATGTTATACAGCGGCTGACTGATCACCGGCCGGTCGACGCCCAGTGTGTCCGCCACGCGAATCACTTCGGCAATGCGCCAGCCGCGGTAGTTCGACAAACCCCAGTAGCGGATCTTGCCCTGGCGAATCAGGTCGCCGATGGCCGACACCGTGACCTCCAGCGGTGTGTTGTGGTCCTCGCGGTGCAGGTAATAAATGTCCAGATAGTCGGTGCCCAGGCGCGTCAGGCTGGCGTCGATGCCATTGAACAGGTGCTTGCGGCTCAGGCCGCTGCGGTTGGGCACGCCGTCCACCGGACCGAAACCGACCTTGGTCGCCAGCACCCATTCGTGGCGATTGCCGGCAATCGCTTCGCCGACGATTTCCTCGGAGCGGCCGTTGGTGTAGACGTCGGCAGTGTCGATGAAATTGATGCCCTGGTCCCAGGCCTTGTCGATGATCCGCAGGGAATCTTCGGGGCTGGTCTGTTCGCCGAACATCATGGTGCCCAGGGTCAGGGTCGACACCTGCAGACCCGAATGACCCAGCGTGCGGTAGCTCATGACGAAATCCTTTTACCAGTGGGAAAGGCACAATCAAATACCAGAACAACGGCCGGGATCAAACACAATAATCAAACAACGCAGATCAAAACTGTAGGAGCTGGCTTGCCAGCGAAGACGGCGTATCTGGCGACAACTTTATCGACTGTGAAGACGCCTTCGCCGGCAAGCCGGCTCCTACAGGGGGGGGCGCAGATACAACATCGTAGGCAGGTGCGCTTTATTATGATTTTTCGCCAAGCGAGGGTAACGTTGATCGCCAAGTGAATCCCGGCCAGCCTTCCCCCGCATTCAAGGACCCCCCTATGTTCGAACTCGATCACGACCTGGCGCAGGACATCGTCGACCGGGCGATGGCCATCCTGCCGTACAACGTCAACGTCATGGACAGCCAGGGGCTGATCCTCGGCAGCGGCGAACCGGAGCGGGTCAACACCCGGCATGAAGGCGCGCAACTGGTGCTGGCCAATGCCCGGGTGGTGGAGATCGACGCCCAGACCGCGATCCATCTCAAAGGCGTGCAGCCGGGCATCAACCTGCCGCTGCTGCTCGACCAGCGCCTGATCGGCGTGCTCGGCATCACCGGCGAACCGGAGCAATTGCGCACCTACGCCGAACTGGTGCGCATGACCGCCGAAATGCTGGTGGCCCAGCGTAATCAACAGGCCGAGCAACAATGGCGACGCCAGCGGTGTGATGACCTGCTGGCGTTGCTGCTCAGCGACGCCGGTGATTCACCGCGGCTGATCGACGAAGCACAACAACTGGGGCTCAAGCCACGGATGAACCGGGTGCCGTATCTGTTCGAGCTGGGTATGGAGCAGGGGCCGGGGCAAACCGTCGAAGCGCTCGGCGCCTGGCTGACCTCGCGCCATCCGGACAGTTGGTGCATCAGCTCGGCCAAGTCCTCGTTGCTGTGGTGCCGACCGGCCAGCCAGGCGGTCGAGCACGAACGCCTGCTGGAAAAGCTCGACGGCCTGGGCTGGAACATCCTGCGCATTGCGGTGGGCGAGCAGGCCGACGGGCTGTCGGGGCTGCGTCGTTGCAATCGGCAGGTCGGGGACTTGCTGGCCTATGGACGCGACGTCGTGCCGCGAACCCGTTTGCTGACGTTGAGCCGCTATCGACTGCCGGTGATGCTCTGGCGTCATCGCAACGACGACGCCCTGGATGAGTTGCTCAAACCGTTACGTAAAGTCATCGCCAAGGACGGCAACGGCCAATTGCTGGCGACCTTGCGCAGCTGGTGCGATCACGACGGCCAGAGCCAGGCTTGCGCCGATGCACTGGGCATCCATCGCAATAGTTTGCGCTATAGGATGGAACGCATCGCCGAACTCAGTGGCGTCGATCCATTGCGCCTGGAGGGCATGCTCGCGCTGTATCTGGGTGTTCAGCTATTGCCTGACACCGACGCAAAGCCGTAAACGACACATCCCCTGTAGGAGCGAGCTTGCTCCTACAGGGGGGGCACGGGTTTTGTGACAATGAACAACAAACCTGATCGTAATTTGTGCCGTGGACTGGCGTCATTGTTGATGCCAACTGGCAGCATAAGGGCATTGGACCAGGAGAATTCCCATGAAAATCGTCATCGCCCCCGATTCGTTCAAGGACAGCCTCAGCGCCCAGGGCGTGGCCGACGCCATTGCCATCGGCCTGGCTGAGGTCTGGCCTGATGCCCAGTTGATCAAATGCCCGATGGCCGATGGCGGGGAGGGCACGGTTGAGTCCGTCCTGGCAGCCTGCAATGGCCAACTGCGCCACGCTGACGTTCGCGGCCCACTGGGCGCAACGGTCAACGCCGCCTGGGGCTGGTTGCCCCACAGCCACACCGCGATCATCGAAATGGCCGAAGCCAGCGGTCTGCAGTTGGTACCGCTCAATCAGCGCGACGCCTGCATCAGCAGCACCTTCGGCACCGGCCAATTAATCCGCGCCGCACTGGATGCCGGCGCGCAACGGGTGATCCTGGCCATTGGCGGCAGCGCCACCAATGACGGCGGTGCCGGAGCAATGCAAGCCTTGGGAGTGAAGCTGCTCGACGCACAGGGCAAGGCACTTGAGCCCGGTGGTTTGGCGCTCCAACAACTGGCCTGCATCGAACTGGGCGACATCGACCCCCGTCTGGCAACAGTGCGCTTCGACATTGCCGCCGACGTCGACAATCCACTGTGCGGGCCCCACGGCGCCTCAGCCATTTTCGGCCCGCAAAAAGGCGCTTCGCCCGAGCAGGTCCAGCAACTGGATCAGGCCCTCGACCACTTCGCCGAACTCTGCGCCCAAGCCCTGCACAAAGACGTACGCGACGAACCGGGCAGTGGCGCGGCAGGCGGCCTGGGGTTTGCCGCCAAGGCCTTTCTCGACGCGCAATTCCAAGCCGGCGTTGAAGTGGTGGCCGAACTGGTCGGCCTGGCCGAAGCGGTAAAAAATGCCGACCTGGTGATCACCGGCGAGGGTCGTTTCGATGCCCAGACCTTGCGCGGCAAAACGCCGTTCGGTGTCGCGCGCATTGCTCGCGAGCACGGCGTGCCAGTCATCGTCATCGCCGGTACCTTGGGTGAAGGCTATCAAGCGCTGTATGCCCACGGCATCGATGCCGCGTTTGCCCTGGCGAGCGGCCCGATGACACTGGCGCAAGCCTGCAGCGAAGCGCCGCGCCTGTTGCGTGAACGGGCGAGCGATATAGCGCGGGTCTGGCGGATGGCTGCGCGCAAGGTCTGACCCCTCCTTGGCAAGGCCACTACTGCGGCGGGCCTGCGGGGCGTAGCGCGCCACCCCTCTTGAGGCGCCTTGGGTCATCGTGCCTTGAAAAAAGCCGAAACTATGCAGGTACCTGTCAACTTTGACAGTTACGCAGTTCCATAAAAAACGCTTTACTGCTCCCACGCGCAGAACGACGGGAAGCGTTTGGGTAGTGCCCGCAATATTCGGTCTGCTTTTCTCGCAGAAGCGCCATGGAACGTCCAGGGCGCCTGATGGTGAATATGGAGAGCGACAACATGGCAGGTTCAGATAAAAAAGAGCAGAAACTTGCGTCAGACGAATTCGCATCAGGCGGGGCGGCGCCACTGGTGGTCCAGGACCCGGACGTTTCTGCTTTTGTAATAAAGGATGATCCCCTGGGATTGATCCTTCGGGCAACGCTCAATACAGATCAAAAAACAACGATAGCAACATGGGGCGGAAGTCTTCCCACCAACCCTGCAAGAACTGAATATTTCAGGTTGCAGGTAGCCCGTGCGGGCAGTAATGAATGGACCCTGCTTCAAGAACATCCCTATGCAGGTCGCGCTAACCCTGTCTGGGTACCGCTGAATTTCATCATCCCGAAAGAATTCTTGCTGGACGCTGAAAACGAAGGCGCTTTCGAGCTCAGATACGAGCATGAAAATCAGCTTACTGCAAAAGATTGGTCCAATAGAGTCCCCATCTATATCGACAAAATTCCTCCCAACCTGGGAATAAATCCAAAACCTATGGTGTTTACGGTCAAGCCTCCTATCGTCGATACATCCTTCGGCGTAAACGATTATCTTGAAGCCACAATTCCTACGTGGGACGGAGATAAACCCGACGTTCAAATGTACTACGGCTGGATGAAGGACAAGTTGCCGGAAAAGCCGGAAGACATGGATGTGATAGAGGGGCCAATCCCTGTGTCACCCGGTCAAACGGTAAGGATCCCGAAAGCGAAAATAATAGAAACGGGCGATGGTCTGCGTTGCGGTGGTTACATCCTGGTTGACAAGGCCGGTAATGCAATTCTCTCCAGATACGAGCTCATGTCAGTGGCGCTCGGCCCATGGCCCGTCCCATTACTGGATACACCCAAGGTGACGGACGGCACCGGCGGTGAGCTGCTTCGCTCGGATATCGTCGATGGCGGCGTGATGGTTAATATTCCCCACATTACCAACGGCAAATCTACCGACCAAATCGTGGTGCGCTGGGGCGTAGAACAGCTAGAGTCTCCAACACCTGTTGGCGCTAATCCATCCGGCGGCATCAACATCCCCGTACCCTGGGCCACCATCTGGAAAGAGTATGGGAGTGACACGGTAGGGGTGGTGGAGACGGAAGTGGCTTACAAGGTATTTCGCGGCGTGGAACCGTTTCCATCGGATATCGAAACCGTCAAATGCAACCTGTCCGCCCCGGGGCCGGTCAATCCGCTGCCAGACCCCGAGCCTGGCAACCCGGGCCTGAAGAAAGTGACGATCACGGGCGAATCAGCCAAGCCTGATGAGTTGATCGATTCGGATGAAGACCAGGAAGTTGTAGCCAGAATAGAATTGGTTGACCCGCTGGTAGACCGCGACACCTATCAGGTCATGTGGAATGGAACACCTATCGGCGTTCCTTATGAGATTGATGTAGCGAAAGACACCGTGGGTAATTTTATTGAAATCAGTCTACTGGACGACTGGGACATCATCCGGGACGCCGGTCCCAGCTCAACAATGCCGGTATGGTATGAGCTGACAAACGCGGCCCACGAAAACCCGGAGGAGCCCAAGGACCGTACTCCCGTGAAGATCGAATTTTTGATTTTGAAATTGCCGGATGCCGAACCATTGTGGACCAATCCAGCAGGGATTTTGTGGTGCAACTCTTTGCGCTGGGATTCAACGGCTACAAAATTTGGAGTCGAATACAGAATTCCTCCGAGCAAGCACTTGAACGAAGGCGATGAAGTCACCGTGACGTGGAAAGCCTACACGGACTTTGACAATCCGGTGGAGGTACCCTCCGCGAGGAAATCAGCAACGTTCACCAATATATCCAAAGAACAGGCTGAAAACGGCATTGTCTGGCTCATTGAACCCTACGTTGATCACATCCTTCCCACCTATACGAAGTCAGCGCCGATAGGCAAAGGCGAAGTGACTTACGCAATTACGGGAAAACCCGCTTCATCAGTGCCTACCAATACTGAGGTGGGCATGTTTGTGGGCGAAGGCACCTGCAACGTTCCACCACCACCCAACCCTTGAACATGGGGTGACGCAGTAACGCCATAGGAAGCGCGGTCGCAACGGCGCACGTTTCCTATGGGCTGCACTGACGTGTAGGACGAGTACTTCGGATAAGTCCTACATCCGAGTGACACCTGGTCCTATAGCCTGCCCCGCTTTCTTCCTTCGCTCGTCAAAGGTGCCTTTATGCCCACTGTTCAATTGTTCAAGTTGCACCCGCTTTCGCGTGCTTTGAAGCTATTCACGGTAGCGCCGTTTTTGCTGTTTTGTGAAGTAAGCCATGCCCGGGTGCTTACAGGGTGCAAGCTTTTCTTTGATCGTTTTGGGGAGGGTCAGTTTCAATGAAAGGCTAGGCACCTAAAATTTCAACCCGCTTACCCTCGCAAACTCCACCAACCCACCGTCATGGCCAAGTCCCAACTTGTCCATGGCGGTGCGTTTTTGTCGGCTGATGGTTTTTTCGCTGCGGTTGAGCTGGGCGGCGATCTGCCGGCCGGACAGGCCCTGGACGAACAGCCGCACCACTTCCAGTTCCCTTTGGGAAAGGCTGGCCAATGGCGTGCACGTGCCGGAGGAGGGCAAGGCCCGGGCATCCAGAATCCCCGCAAACGTCGGGCACAGGTAGCGGCGTCCTTTAGTGACGCTGTGCACGGCCTGTCTCAATTCTCGCAAAGGGCTGCGTTTGTCAAACAGCGCGTTTACGCCATGGTTGAGCAATGCCTGCAGCAGTGAAGGATTGCGCAACATGGTCATCACGATCAGAGGCAGGTGGCTGAAGTGCCGCCTGAGGTAACCCATCAACGCCAGGCCATCGGGAAAATGCCCATAGGGCATCGAGTAATCACTGATCAACAGATCACAGGGGGTGCACTGCAAATGGTGGATCAACTCATCGGCGTCCTGCGCCTGGGCAACGATCGAGAACGAGTCGCCGAGGGCCATTTCGGCACCCAACAAAACCACGGGGTGATCGTCGGCAAGGATAATGCGCAGCACGTTGTTCGAAGGAGGCCTGTGCGATACCGGCGTATCGTCACAGGCATTGGCGCGGGAGGGGTCAAGCCGTTGGCTGTGTTGCAGATTCATGCAGTACCTCAACAGGGTCATTCTCAGGCTGACCGCCGCGGAGGAACCGGTTCAAGGCGTTTGAATCAAACCTTGTTCCAGCGCCATGACCATAGCGATCCAGCGCGATCTCACGCCGAATTTTCGGCGAATGTTACAAAAGTGGTAATTCACACCGGCCTCGGTGCACTCGACAATCTGGGCGATCTCCCAGGACGACTTGCCAATGGCGCTCCATTGCAAGACTTCCTTTTCCCTGGCAGTGAGCTTGATCGCGCGGGGTTGCTTGCACTCCTGTGGCTGGAAACTGACCTGGGCGGGCGATGCTTGGACTGAGGCGGTCGTGGAACGGTACATAACTGAATCTCCCATTCATCATCATTGACGGCGTGGGCGCGGCAGAATCTTCCTACTTCAAAAAGGGATGGTTCGCGCGGCCGTCCTTCAGCCACCTGAATAAGGCTGTAGGCACGTTCTCCTTATAGCGCGATTAATCCGCCTTGGAACCTGTCACAAATTACAGGTAGGCGACTTTAATCAGCTCACAGGGAAAACGCTGTCAGCTAATGCGACCTACATCTGTAGGAGTATTCGCTTCATTCTTCAGTCGTGTATTTTTATAAATAAGTCATTGATTTAATGTGTTTTTTGTAGGGAAGGCCAGCCGGCCGAACAATCGTCCCCGGAAAATTTCCACCGTGAATGACCCAGCATGGGCAACAGCCCGCCACCCGATAAACGGAGTGCCTGCAACCAGCGATTGAAATGCCAGGGTGGCGCGTTTGGTGAATTGAGATAGGGTTGACTCAGGAACCTGCGCGACTGGAGAACTACATGCGCTATTCAGGCTTGACCCAACGCATCGCCGGTGAAGGCGCCGCGGCCTGGCAGATACACAATCGCGCACTGCAATTGCGCGAACAGGGCGTCGATATACTGCTGCTGTCAGTCGGCGACCCGGATTTCGATACCCCGCAACCTATCGTTCTCGCCGCTATAGACAGCTTGTTGGCGGGTGACACCCATTACTCGGAAGTCCGCGGCAACCGCCGGTTACGCGACAGCATCGCCCGTCGGCATCAGCGACAGAGCGGGCAGGCGGTGGATGCCGACCATGTGATCGTCATGCCCGGTGCCCAGTGTGCGGTGTATTCGGTGGCGCAATGCCTGCTCGATCCGGGGGACGAGGTGATAGTGGCCGAACCGATGTACGTGACTTATGAGGGCGTGTTCGGCGCCATTGGCGCGAAAGTCGTGCCTGTTGCGGTGCGCCCGGAGAACGGCTTCCGGGTCGATCCCGGGGATGTCGCGGCGCTGATCACGCCACGAACCCGGGCCATGTTGCTCAACAGCCCAAACAACCCTTCAGGTGCGAGCCTGTCCCTGAAGATCTGGCAGGCATTGGCTGCGTTGTGCATTCGGCATGACGTGTGGCTGATCAGTGACGAGGTGTACAGCGATCTGCTGTACGAAGGCGATCACATCAGCCCGGCCAGCCTGCCGAGCATGGCCGAACGCACCGCGACCATCAACAGCCTGTCCAAGTCCCACGCCATGAGTGGCTGGCGGGTGGGCTGGGTGATTGGGCCCAAGCCCTTGGCCGATCATCTGGAGCATCTGTCGTTGTGCATGCTGTTCGGTATTCCGGAGTTCGTGCAGAGGGCAGCGCAACGGGCCCTGCAGGAGGAATTGCCCGAAGTGGCGTTGATGCGCGAGGAGTACCGCCAGCGCCGCGACCTGGTGTGCGCGAGCCTGCACGGCTGCGCGGGCCTGCGGCCGATACGGCCGGATGGCGGGATGTTCGTGATGGTCGATGTGCGCGAGACCGGCCTGTCGGCCCAGCGCTTTGCCGAGCGACTGCTGGACGGTTATGGCGTCTCGGTGCTGGCCGGCGAAGCGTTCGGGCCGAGTGCGGCAGGGCATATCCGGATCGGGCTGGTGGTGGACAGGCGCAAGCTGGCCGATGCATGTCAGCGGATTGCGTCGTGTGCGTCGGAGCTTTTGGAGGCGCGGCGGGCCTGAGGGTTTTGTGCAGGTTTTGCTGGCCCCTTCGCGGGCAAGCCCGCTCCCACAGGGCTTAGCGGTGTGCACACTGGCAGTGTTTCAACCAGTCTTCCAAAGGGCTTAGCGGTGTGCCCACTGCCATTTCATTCAACATTGATGGCGACTGATACGCCGCCTTCGCCGGCAAGCCGGTCTCGCTCCCACAGTCTCTGCGCCGTACACAGATATTGAGTGCGCTGAACATCCCTGTGGGAGCGGGCTTGCCCGCGAGGGCTATCTCATGAACGCCAGATCCATCAGGCCTTCCACGCTTGAACATTCACCAGATTCTTCGGCCGCTCACCCCCCAACGCCGCCAGTAGATTATCCACCGCGCACCGGGCCATGGCCTCGCGCGTCTCATGGGTCGCCGAGCCAATGTGCGGCGTCGCCACGACATTGTTCAACCGCAACAACGGCGAGTCCGGGTTCAACGGCTCACGCTCGAACACATCCAGCCCCGCCGCCCGAATCTGCCCGTCGCGCAATGCCTCGATCATGGCCGCTTCATCCACCACCTTGCCCCGGGAGATGTTGATGAAGATCGTTTCAGGCCCCATCAGGGCGAACTCCCGAGCGCCAATCAGCCCTTCGGTTGCAGCTGTCAGTGGCAGTGTGAGGCAGACGAAATCAGCCTCCTGCAACAAATGTGGCAGGCTCCTGTACTGCGCATCGAATCGCTGTTCCACTGCCGGCTTCGGCGTTTGGCTGTGGTAGATCACCGGCATGCCAAAGCCGAAATGCCCGCGCTGGGCCAGCGCTTCGCCGATCCGCCCCATGCCGATGATGCCCAGGGTCTTGCCATGCACGTCGGTGCCGAACTGTGCAGGGCCGACATTGCGCGTCCACTCGCCGGCGCGAACCACGTTGGCCAGTTCCACCACGCGCCGGGCAGTGGCCAGGATCAGCGCGAACCCGGTGTCGGCGGTGGTTTCGGTCAACACATCGGGGGTGTTGCTCAGCAGGATCCGTCGTTCGGTCAGGTAATCAATGTCGTAGTTGTCGACGCCCACGGAAACGCTGGCGATGGCTTGAAGATCCGGCGCCAGGTCGAGCAGTCCGGCATCCAGTTTCAGGCTGGCGCCGAGCAAGCCATGGGCGCGGGGCAGGGCGGCGCGCAGCCTGGCCAGGCCTTCGCTGTCGAGGGTGTCGATCAGCGTCACCTCGGCCTGCGCTTGCAGGCGAGCCATCAGCGTCGGCGAGAGTTTCTTGTACAGCACAACCTGCTTTTTCATTGTCGTCATCTCAACATCAATTCAAGGGTGAGTAGCCACTGGCCGTTGCGCGGCAACCTGGGTCACGGCCCGGTCGCTGGCGCCGGGCTTGAGGCACATCGTCAACACCACCGACAGCATCAGTGCGCCGCTCATCAACAGATACGACGCGCCGGGCGACCCGGTGGAGCTGTTCAGGTAGCCGACCAGATAGGAACCGCCGAACGAACCGAGGGCGCCCATGCTGTTGATCAACGCCATGGCGCCGCCCGCCACGTTGGCCGGAAGGATCTCCGGGACGATGGCGAAAAACGGCCCGTAAGGCGCGTACATGCAAGCGCCGGCAATCACCAGCAAGGTGTAGGACCACCAGAAGTGTTCGGCGCCCAGGGCGTAGGAACCGTAGAAGGCAATCGAAGCGATCAACAGCGGCGGCCACACGAAGCGTTTACGTTTTTGCAATTTGTCCGACCCCCAGGACACCAGCAGCATGCCGATGACGGCGGCCAGGTACGGCAGCGCCGAGAGCCAACCCGCTTCGATCATGTCCATTTGCGCACCGGCCTTGAGGATCGACGGCAGCCACAGCACGAAGCCGTAGACGCCAATGCTCCAGCAGAAAAACTGCAGGGCCAGGATGATCACGGTGGGCGAGCGGAAGGCTTCGGCGTAGTTTTTCACCGCCTTGATGCCCACTTGTTCGGCGGCCAGGGCGCTTTCCAGGTCGTGTTTTTCCTGGTCGCTGAGCCACTTGGCCTGGGCCGGACGGTCATCGGCCAGGCGCCACCAGATAAACGCCCAGAGCACTGCCGGCAAGCCTTCGATGATGAACATCCAGCGCCAGCTGTAATGCTGCACCAGATAGCCCGACACCACTGACATCCAGAGCATGGTCACCGGGTTGCCGAGGATCAGGAAGGTATTGGCGCGCGAGCGTTCCGCGCGGGTGAACCAGTGGCACAGGTACACCAGCATCGCCGGCATGACCGCGGCTTCGACCACGCCGAGCATGAAGCGGATGACGATCAGCCAATAGGCGTTGGAGACAATCCCGGTCAAGGTGGCCAGGCTGCCCCAGAGAATCAGGCTGACGAAGATCAGCTTTTTCACGCTGTGTTTCTGCGCGTAGATCGCCCCCGGCACCTGGAAGAAAAAGTAGCCGAGGAAGAACAGGGCGCCGAGCATCGATGACAGGCCCGGTGTGATCATCAGGTCCGCCGCCATGCCGGAGGCGGCGGCGAATCCGTAGTTGGCGCGGTCGAGGTACGCCAGGCTGTAGGTGATGAACACGATGGGCATGATGTACCACCAGCGGCGGGCGGCGAGGGTTGCGGTTTTCATGGTGGTGCTCCTGAGCTTGTTGTTTTTGTCGCAGCAGGTAACGGTTTTAGATGTTCAGTGACTGTGCGGACCTCATCGCGGGCAAGTCGGATCGCCGCACCGCCGGTCCCACAGGATTTGCGTGACGATCATAAATCTGTGGTCCACCACAACCCCCTGTGGGAGCGGGCTTGCCCGCGATGGCGGCCTCAAACTCGGCAGACATCTCAAGCCGAGTAGGCAACCCCTCCATATCCCCCCGACTCTGCACCGCACGGCTGCCAATCCAGTTGGCGCGCTTCACCGCATCGGCGAAGCTGTAGTTTTCCAGCAATGCGCTGATCATCCCGACGGCAAACCCGTCGCCGGCACCGACGGTGTCGACCACGGTTTGCACCGGTACGCCGGCGACAAATCCCTGATCCTGATGGGTGCGGTAGTACGCCCCATGCGATCCGAGCTTGATCGCGACGGCTTCGGCACCCTGGTCCAGATAAAACGCCGCGATGTCGGCGGGATCCTCGAAACCGGTCAGCAGCCGGCCTTCGCTCAACCCCGGCAGCACCCAATGGGCCAGGGCGGCGAGGCGGTTGATTTCAGTGATCATCTGTTGCGAACTGGCCCACAGGCTCGGGCGCAGGTTCGGGTCGAACGACACGCTACGCCCGGCCTCGCGCATGCGGGTCATCAATTCGAAGGACATTTCCCTCGCCGTGGCAGACAGCGCCGGGGGAATGCCGGTGGCGTGCAAATGCCGCGCCTCGAGCAATTCGGGCACGATCGACGCTGGCGACAGATGACTCGCCGCCGAACCGCGCCGGAAGTACTCGACCACAGGATCGCCGCCGTCGTCAGTGCGGGACTTGAGCTGAAAACCGGTCGGGTGTGCAGCGTCGATGGCAACGTTGCTGCAGTCCAGGCCCTCCTTCTCCAGGGTGTCGATGACGAAGCGGCCCAGGGAATCGGCGCCGACCCGGCTCAACCACGCCACCTTGAACCCTAGCCGCGACAGGCCGATGGCGACGTTGTTGTCGGCGCCGGCAATGCGTTTGTGGAAATGACCGACCTCGGCCAGCTCGCCGTTCTGTTCGGCGACGAACATTGCCATGGTTTCGCCAAACGAGAGAATATCGAACTCAGACATGCGCATTCTCCAGGCGGGGTTGGCCGAGGCGGGCGAGTGCGGCGACGTGTTCGGTGGTCAGTTGCAGCAGGTCTTCGCCTTGCAGCGGATATTCCGCCGCCCGCATCACGCCTTGGGTCATGTGCCGCAGCAGTTGTTCCCACAGGTGCAGGTCACTGGCGGTGGGTGGCAGGGCGACCAGTTTGCCGTCGGCGCGGCGCGACACGGCTTTGCAATGCACATAGCCGACGTGACGACCGAGCAACCGCGCGGCGTTGGCGGCCGACTGGTCCTGCCAGTGCCAGTTGCCGATGTCGAAGGTCATCTTGATGGGCAGGTGGTGTTGCTCGACGGCGGCGAAAAAACGCTGGAAGGGTTCGATGCGCCCACCGTGCAGGGTCTGGTCGTTTTCCACCAGCAGTTGCACGGTGCTTTTGCCAAGGACCTGATTCAGGGCCTGGAGGTCGCAGGTGTCGGTGAAATAGCCCAGGGAAACCTTCAGCCATCTGGCACCGAACGCATGGGCGCGTTGCAGGGCGATGATCAGCTCCGGATTGGGCTTCGACTGGCCTGCGAGCCACAGTTCCATTGGCGAGGAATACACACTTTCCAGGCCTTGGGCACGGGTGGCGTCGGCCAGTTGTCTCGGGTCTTCTGCGGTCAGCAGTTCTTCGCGCCATTCGATGCGCGTAGCGCCGGCGGCGGCCAGGATGTCGATGAAACTGCCCTGGCCGCGCTGGCGTACCAGGTCGGCGCCGTAACTGGACAGGCTGATGGAGACGGGTGGCTTATTCATTGTTATTGACCTCTGAAACCGGTTTCATTTTTGTTCGAAGAAGAATGGGCTAAGTGAGTCTTGCAGTGTTTTTCAGGGCCTCTTCGCGGGCAAGTCGGATCGCCGCACCGCCGCTCCCACAGGGATCTTCGGTGGACACAGATTGGTGTACGACATAGCTCACTGTGGGAGCGGGCTTGCCCGCGAAGAGGCCGGAACATTCACCGAGAATTTCCAAGGGTTGAACCTCTTGCAATCAACCGCGCTGAAAAATCCACCGTCCGCACCGGCCCGTCATCTCCTCGCAAACGCTTGAGCAAACACTCAAACGCACTGGCACCAATCTCCGCCGTGGGCTGGGCGAGGGCAGTGATGCCGCTGCCCACCAGCGGGTACCAATCCAGGTCATCGAGGGCGATCAGGCCGACATCCTCGAACAGATTGCAGTGCAACTCCCGCAAGGCATGGGTGCTGGCCAGCGCTGCAATACCGTTCGCGCAGAACAGTGCTTTCGGGCCGGGACCAGGCGAATCAAGGAAGGTTTTCAGCTGGGCAGTCAGTTCGCTGCCGGTTTCGATGAGGGTGCCGCAAAGCGCCGGACGCAGGGCAATCTGCGCCTTGAAACTGCTGACCCGCTCGATTCGCGAGCTGGTGCCGTCATAAGGTTCGGTGACCAGCAGCACATCTCGGTAACCCTGTGCTTCAAGATGGGCGAGGGCCATCTCGACCGCCGCCGGGTTGTCCAGCCCGACCAGATCGCTGTCGAGCTGCTCGACCTTACGGTCCACCAGCACCAGCGGCATTTCCCGGTGCAACTCGCGCAATTCATCGCGATGGTGGCCGAGGGTGTTCACGATCAGGCCTTCGATGTTGTAGGAGCGCAGCAGGGCCAGGTGCTGGCGTTCCTGCTCGTCATCGCGGTCGGTGTTGCACACCACCAGGCTGTAGCCGTGTCGACGGCAGGCGGTTTCCACCCCGTGCATCACGGCAATCGAATAAGGGTTGCGGATATCGGCCACCAGCATGCCGATCAGGCGGGTGCGGCCGCGTTTCAGGCCGCGGGCCATCTGGTTCGGGCGGTAGCCCAATTCGGCAATCGCCTGCTCGATGCGCAAGGCAATCGCCTCGGAGAGCAGGGCGCGGTCATCGCCGATGAAGCGCGAGACGCTGGCCTTGGAGACCTTGGCGTGTTCGGCCACATCGAGCATGGTCACGCGGCTGCGCTGGGCGGCGGAGAAATCGTTCACGGTCTGAAACCTTATTATTGGATTTATAAGTTTTGTGCTGTGTGAGACAGCGCTGAAACCGGTTTCAGAAGACACTAAAAACGAATCCGCCGTCAAGTGCCTGATTGATCGAGGAGCAAAAAATGCCGACGGGTGGCAGTCAGCCTTGTAGTGGCCATGCGGACGCCTTCGCCAGCAAGCCGGCTCCTACAAGGGGGGGGCGTTGACGCGGTAGGCGCTGGTTTGTCGGCTTGCCGTACCGCAGCGAAGGCGGCTTCAGGCCAACACACTCAACCAGGCCGATCCCAGCAGCAACAGGGCCATGCAGCGGTTGAAACGCTGCATCGCTCGCGGCGAGCGCAACCACCGCGTCGAGCCCGCGCCGAGCAATGCCCAGACGCCGAGGCATGGCAGGGATATCAGGAAAAAAGCCAGGGACAAATACAGCACGTGACCAAGGCGCTGCTCGCCGCTTCCGGCGAACACGCTCACAACAGCCAGCGCCATCATCCAGGTTTTCGGGTTGATCAATTGCAGGCTGGCTGCGCCCACCAGCCCCAGGCGGGCAGTGGACTGTTCAGTGACAAGGGCCTCGGCGGGAGCGCTGAAAATCTGCCACGCCAAAAAACTCAGCCAGGCCACGCCTGTCCACTGCATTGCGGTTTGAACGACGGGTAGCGTGGTCAGCGATGAACCGGCACCGGTGCCGACCAGCAGCACAATGGTCGCGGCACTGGCACAGGCACCGAAGATGATCGGCACGGCGGCCGCCAATCCATATCGAGCGCTGTTGCTCAACGCCAGGATGTTGGTCGGGCCGGGTGTGATCGACGCCACGAAAGCAAATAGCAGGAACGGCAAAAACGTCGGGAAAGAAGGCAACATCGCGGGCAACTCCGGTGAAGATCATTGAACCCGATCTTCACGCTCCCGAGCTTGGCTGTCTGGAAGATTTGAGCAGCGCTTGCGATACAGCGCGGGCGTCAGGCCGTAGGCGCGCACGAACCAGCGCCCCAGGTGGCTCTGGTCGGCAAACCCCAACGCCATGGCCACCGTGGCCGGTTGCTCGCCACGGGCCAGCATCCGACGGGCCGTGGCCAGGCGCAACTGCACCAGATAAGCGTGAGGGGCCATGCCGTAGGCGGCCTTGAAGGCGCGGGTCAGGCGGAATCGATCGACGCCCGTTGCTGCGGCCACTTGGTCGAGGCCGATGTCGTATTGAGCATTGGCGTGCAGGTACTCCCGCGCCTTCTTCGCCACCGACGGCAGGCGCGGATCGTCGCCATAACCAGCCCGCCAGTGCAAATGGCGGGTGAGACGTTCGAGCAAACCGTCGAGAGCGGTCTGGCGCACGATCTTGAGCTCACCCTGATGCAGTGCTTGAAACGCCAGGCTGGTGGCGTGGGCCAGACGCACGTCGGTGGTCAGGGTATTGGCGAAACTCAACTGACTATTATCGGGAGCATTGTCGAATACTGCACTGAGTTCACGTGTGAGCCACTGCGGATCGAGGTACAGCATGCGGTAGGTGAAACCGTCCTCGGTCGGCGCTTCGCCATCGTGGATGTCGCCCGGTTCGAGCAGAAACACCTTGCCCGGCGTACTTTGATGCCTGGCCCGCCGACAGTTGAACTGCTGGACCCCTTGCTCGGTGACGCCCACCAGATAGCTGTCATGCCAGTGCGGGTCGTAGGCGTGGCCCTCGAAATGCGCGCGCAGCGTCTCGATGCCGGTGTCGGCGTCCTGGGCCAGGTCGATCCAGTTGTGAGGGGGCATGCTGCACCTGTGGGACGGATTGCCGGCCTATTTAGCGCCGGAATCGTGGTCGATGCCTAGAACGTTTGTGCACGAGTCAGTTGAACAGGCCTGCCGCGATGTTGATCGAGAAGCCGAGAATGGCGGTATTGAACAGGAAGCCGATCAACGACTGCGCCAGCACGATCTTGCGCAAATCCCGTGTCGCTACACCGACATCCGAGGTCTGCACGGCTACCCCGATGGTGAACGAGAAGTACAGGAAGTCCCAGTAATTGGGCGTTGTCAGGCCTTCAGCAAAACGCAGCGCCGGGTCCTTGCCGTCCCAGGTGTAGAACAGCCGAGCATAATGCACGCTGAAAATGACCCCGATCAGCAGCCAGGACCCGATCACGGTCAACGCAGTAAAGCCGTAGTGCAGCATCTTGCGGGTCGTTTCCAGGTCCCGGCTGCCGGCCAGTTCGAAGGCGATGGTCGCCAGGCTCGCAATCGCAGCGCTGCACACCACAAATAGCACCAGCCCGGCGTTCTCATCTTCGACCTCGGCAATGCGCTTCACGTCCGGCGCTTTGGCCCGCACGGTGAGCCAAACCATCAGGATCAGGTACGTCCAGACCCCGGCATTCCAGCCGAAAAGGATTTTGCTGATGATCGAATCGGCAGGAGCGAGAATGCCTACCGCGATGCCGAGCGTGGCGGCGGCGGACAGGCGTGGGTGGGTGCGGGCGAGGTAGGGCATGTGAGCTCACGGCAAGCAGGATTGCTCCCACCATAGACCAGGTCACCGGGGTTTTGTAGGCACTGCCGAAGGCTGCGATCTTTTGATCTGACGAGGAGTGATGCCGGGCATTGGCATAAAGCTAGCGCCGCGCCACTAACAGGTCTGTTAGTGGCGTTGCCGGCGCGAACGACTTTAATGCAAGCATCGCCACCTTCGTTGGCAATGTTTCAGGATGAACACAAGTGAAAAGACATTCTCTGTTATCAACGTCCCACTCTTCCGGATCGTCACGACTCAGTTCACCGGCAGGTCTGGTCGTGACGAGCACTTCAGAGTCGTCCGTGAAAATCAGCTGGGGCTATGGTGCTGGTGGAGGGCAAACCGGAACCCGGGTGAAATGGGGGCGCGAACGGTCGGAGGACAACTTCATCGACCAAATAGACTTGCCGTTGCCTCAAAAGAAATTCGAGATCACCGGGCTTGCTCCCGGGACCCGATATTACATCCACGTCTATGGCATCAACACCGAGGAAGCGTCATCTCCCATGTGGGTGGAGGCAGCGACCAGCCTGGCCACTTCTCCGCCTGCCGCCCCGACGAATCTGAACGCTGTGCCAACCAGGGATAGCATGGCATTGACGTGGTCCGGTCCCGCCAATGTGACTTGCTACAAGATCAGTTACGGCGTTGCGCCCAGTGGTCCGGCGACTGATACCACCTCGCTTGACCCTGCCTGTACGATCGTTGGGCTGCTGTCTAATACCAACTATTACATTGATGTTCGCTCGTCCAACAGCAACGGTGATTCGGCTCCAGCCCGCATCGTTAAACAGACATTGCAGGTGCCCGCGCCGCCAGCGGACCTGCACGTAACCCCAGGCAGCAGCAAGATGAATCTGACATGGTCCCCGTCCCCGGGGGCTATCGAATATGTCGTCCACTATCGTGTCGAGCCTGGCGGTGCCCCTCAGACCCTGGTGACGAGCAACCCGAACCATGAGTTGACAGGCCTGAGTAAAAATACGTCGTACTTTATCGAAGTGAGTGCCGCCAATACCAATGGCGACTCCTTGCCCGCAACCATCACGGAAAAGACCCTGGACGGCCCCCCCATACCCTCGCATCCAGGTGTTTTGCACCTGATCGTCACCTACGACAGGGTGGCTGTCAGTTGGGCGGGAACCCCCAAGGAACCCGGCTATGAATTGACCTATGGCCTGGAAGATAAATATCCCGAAGTCATCGACACGCTGACCACTGAACATTTAACGGCTGGCATCAAATATCTTGTCCCTGACGCCCGATACTTCATCGAAGTTCGTGCCTTCAATGCCAGTGGCCACTCGGAGCCCTCACGCACCTCGATCACGATCGGTCCCGACAGGACGCAACCGCGCAACCTGCGCACGCCTGGTCGAACCTTCTGCGAGGCGTGGGTGAAGTGGGACAGGCCTGAGGATCACTCCTATTTGATTGACTATGAAATCACCTGCCCGGGTCGAGAACCGGTACGAACCACGGCGCTCGAATTCATCGCCACGGGGTTGACCCCCGAGAAGGAATATCTGTTCAAAGTCCAGCCCCGTAGACCTGAAGGGCCCGTCCCGGCATTACCGGCGTCGATCAGTGTAGTGACCCATGATCGAGTGCCCCCCACATCGCCGCGAGGGCTGCAGTCCATGGCACTGACAGAGGGAAATGCAAGGCTGAGCTGGCATCCCTCTGATGACAATGTAGATGTGACCGGTTATGAAATCCGCCGCAATGGGGGAGCCTGGGAGCCGGTGAGCCAGGACCGCCGAACCCGCTACCCGGTCACCGGTTTGACGCATGGCATCGCCGAAGTATTCGAGGTGCGTGCCAGGGATGCTGCTGGAAATTGTTCGATCCCGGCTTTAATCAATTTATCGGGATCATGATCCGGATTCGTGGTGTTGTGATGGTCGCTTGCGTACGCGTTTCATCACCACCACAAAAAACACAGGTACAAACACCACCGCCAACGTTGCGGTGATCATCCCGCCGATCACCCCGGTGCCGATGGCTTGCTGGCTCGCCGAGCTGGCTCCGGTGGCAAGCGCCAGCGGCACTACACCGAGGATGAAGGCGAGCGACGTCATGACGATCGGCCGCAGGCGCAAGCCGGCGGCCTGGAGCGTGGCGTCGATCAGGTCGTGGCCTTCGTCGTACAGGCTCTTGGCGAACTCGATGATCAGGATCGCGTTTTTTGCCGACAAGCCGATGATGGTGATCAGCCCGACCTTGAAGAACACGTCGTTGGGCATCCCGCGCAGGGTCACGGCCAGGACCGCACCGAGCACCCCGAGCGGCACCACCAGCAACACAGAGGTCGGGATCGACCAGCTTTCGTACAGTGCCGCCAGGCACAGGAACACAATCAACAGCGACAACCCGAGCAGGATCGGCGCCTGACTGCCGGACAGGCGTTCCTGCAGCGACAGGCCGGTCCATTCCTGGCCCAGGCCTGCGGGCCCTTGCGCCACCAGTCGTTCGATTTCGGCCATGGCTTCACCAGTGCTGTGGCCGGGTTTCGGTTCGCCGGAAATGCTGATCGCCGGGTAGCCGTTGTAACGGGTCAACTGCGCCGGGCCCTGGGTCCAATTGGCCTGGACAAAGGCCGACAACGGCACCATGTTCCCGCTACTGTTGCGTACATGGATCTTCAGCAGATCGGCGACCTGACTGCGTTGATCGCCTTCGGCCTGGACCACCACCCGTTGCATCCGCCCTTGGTTGGGGAAGTCGTTGATGTAGGCCGACCCGACGGCGGTGGACAGCACGCTGCCAATGTCGGCAAACGAGACGCCCAGCGCGTTCGCCTGTTTACGGTCCACGATCAGTTGCACTTGCGGCGCTTCGGCCAGGGCGCTTTCGCGGACGTTCATCAGGATCGGGCTTTTCTCGGCGGCCTCGAGCAGCTCGGTGCGCGCCTGCATCAGCGTGGCATGGCCGAGGCCGCCCCGATCCTGCAGGCGGAACTCGAAACCGCTGGAGGTGCCGAGACCGTCCACGGGTGGCGGCAGGACGGCGAAGGCCACGGCGTCCTTGATCTGGCTGAGGGCGATATTGGCGCGGTCGGCTATCGAACTGGCCGAGTCGTCGCTGCCGCGATCGGACCAATCCTTGAGCGTGGTGAACGCCAGCGCCGCGTTCTGGCCGCTGCCGGAAAAACTGAAGCCAAGGATCACCGTGCTGTCGCCAACCCCGGGTTCAGTGGCGTTGTGCGCTTCGATCTGTTCGACCACCTGCACCGTGCGGTTCTTGCTCGCGCCCGGCGGCAGTTGCACGTCGGTGATGGTGTAGCCCTGGTCTTCCACCGGCAGGAACGAGGAGGGCAGGCGACTGAAGCAAATACCCAGGCCGATCAACAGCACGCCGTAGATCAACAGGTAGCGGCCCGTGCGCTTCAACGCATAGGCAACCCAGCCCTGATAGCGCACGGTCAATTGTTCAAAACGCCGGTTGAACCAGCCGAAGAACCCACGTTTTTCATGATGCTCGCCTTTCGCGATCGGCTTGAGCAAGGTTGCGCACAGTGCCGGGGTCAAGGTCAGGGCGAGGAACGCGGAGAACAGGATCGAGGTGGCCATCGACAAGGAGAACTGCCGGTAGATCACCCCGACCGAGCCCTGCATGAACGCCATGGGAATGAACACCGCCACCAGCACCAGGGTGATGCCGATGATCGCGCCGGTGATCTGCTGCATCGCCTTGCGCGTCGCTTCCTTGGGCGACAGGCCTTCGCTGACCATGATCCGTTCGACGTTTTCCACCACCACAATCGCGTCGTCGACCAGGATGCCGATAGCCAGCACCATGCCGAACATGGTCAGCACGTTGATCGAGAAACCCAGGGCCAACATGGTGGCGAAGGTCCCCATCAGCGCCACCGGCACCACCAGGGTCGGAATCAGCGTGTAGCGGATGTTTTGCAGGAACAGGAACATCACCGCAAACACCAGCACCATTGCCTCGATCAGGGTGTAGACCACCTTGGTGATCGATACCTTGACGAAAGGCGAGGTGTCGTACGGGATCTTGTATTCCACATTGGAGGGGAAGTAGCGCGCCAGTTCATCCATCTTCGCCCGCACCAGGGTCGCGGTGCTCAGGGCATTAGCGCCGGGGGCCAATTGCACGCTGACCGCAGTCGATGGCTTGCCGTTCAGGCGGGTGCCGAACTGATATTCCTGACTGCCGATCTCGACCCGCGCCACGTCGCCGATGCGCACGGTGGAACCGTCGGGGTTGGCCTTGAGCACGATGTCGGCGAACTCCTCCGGGGTCGACAACTGACCTTTGACCAGGATGGTCGCGGTGATTTCCTGGGTGCTGCGGGTCGGCAAGTCGCCAATGCTGCCAGCCGAGACCTGGGCGTTCTGCGCGACGATGGCGGCGTTGACGTCGGCCGGGGTCAGGTTGAATCCGATGAGTTTGCGCGGGTCGATCCAGATCCGCATCGCCCGTTCCGCGCCGTACAACTGGGCCTTGCCGACGCCGTCCAGGCGCTTGATCTCGTTCATCACGTTGCGCGCCAGGTAATCGCTGAGCGCCACCTCGTCGAGTTTGCCGTCGCTGGAGGTCAGGGTGATCAGCAGCAGGAAACCGGCCGAGACTTTCTCAACCTGCAAACCCTGCTGGGTGACCGCCTGCGGCAGGCGCGATTCGACGACTTTCAGGCGGTTCTGCACATCGACCTGGGCCATCTCCGGATTGGTGCCCGGCTGAAAAGTGGCCTTGATCGTCGCGCTGCCGAGGCTGCTTTGCGACTCGAAATACAGCAGGTGATCGGCGCCGTTGAGCTCTTCCTCGATCAGGCTGACCACACTCTCGTCCACGGTCTGCGCCGACGCGCCCGGGTACACGGCATAGATTTCGATCTGCGGCGGGGCGACGTCGGGGTACTGCGCCACCGGCAACTGTGTAATGGCCAAGGCACCGGCCAGCAGAATGAACAGGGCGACCACCCAGGCGAACACCGGGCGATCGATAAAGAACTGCGGCATAAAAAAGCGTCCTGCTTACTGACCAGAAGCCTGGGCAAGGGGAAGAGGGGAGTCGTCGATCTGCACTTTCTCGCCGGGCTTGGCGTGTTGCAGGCCTTCGACGACGATGCGGTCGCCGGCCTTGAGGCCGCCGGTGACGATCCAGCGATCGTTCTGCACGGGGCCCAGTTCCACCTGCTGTTGGCCGACCCGTTGTTCGGCGTCGAGCAACAGCACCTGGGGGATGCCGGCGCTGTCGCGCTGAATGGCCCGTTGCGGCACGCTGATACCCTGCTCATTGACCGCTTGTTCCAGTCGCACGCGAACGAAACTGCCCGGCAGCAAATCGAGGTCCGGGTTGGGGAACTCGCTGCGCAGGATGATCTGGCCGGTGCCCGGGTCGACCGTGATGTCGGTGAACAGCAACTTGCCCGGCAACGGATAGAGGCTGCCGTCGTCCTGGATCAGCGTGGCCTTGGCCTGGCCCTGGCCTACCTGCTGCAATTGACCGGATCGGAAGGCGCGGCGCAGTTCGTTGAGTTCACGGGTCGACTGGGTGAGGTCGGCGTGAATCGGGTTCAACTGCTGGATCAAGGCCAGCGGCGTGGTTTCGTTCTGCCCGACCAGCGCGCCTTCGGTGACCAGCGCGCGGCCGATGCGCCCGGAAATCGGCGCGGTGACGGTGGCGTAACCCAGGTTCAGTTTCGCCCGCTGCACCGCGGCCTGGTTGGCGGCGACGTCGGCGGCTGTTTGGCGTACCGCCGCCCGGGCGTTGTCGTAGTCCTGGCCGCTGATGGCATTGCCTTCGATCAACTGGGCATAGCGCTGCTCTTGCAAGCGCGCCTGGAAGGCATTGGCCTCGGCCTTGCGCAACGCGGCCTCGGCGCTGTCCAGGTCAGCCTTGAACGGTGCCGGGTCGATGCGAAACAGCACGTCGCCCTGTTTCACGTCGCTGCCTTCACGGAAGGTCCGTTGCAGCACCACGCCGGCCACCCGGGCGCGGACTTCGGCGATGCGCGGCGCGGCAATGCGCCCGCTCAGTTCGCTGCTGATCGACAGTGGCCGGGTCGATAGGGTTTCGATACGAACCGTGGCCAGTGGCGCCTGCTCTTCGGCAGTCGGGGCCTTGTCGCAAGCGCTCAGCGTCAAGGCCAGTGCGATCAGGCTGAGCCTGGCAAGCAGGTTGTTTGACATGTAAATACCCCAATAATGACCCCGCCATCCTACGGGGAGGCGGGGAAGGTATCGGTTAAGCTTTGTAGGTGCTGTGTGAAATTGTGTAAGGGTTTTACTCAGGTGTGGGTGAGGGCGTATATCCTTGGCGACCGCTTCGCGCTCGTTCGCGGGCAAGCCTCGCTCCTACAGGCCATGCGCCAGTCTGCAATATCGCCAAACCTGTAGGAGCGAGGCTTGCCCGCGAAGAGGCCGGAACAGTAACCACAGCACTTTCTGGAAACACCCCATGCCCAACATCCTCCTGGTCGAAGACGACACCGCCCTCGCCGAACTGATCGCCAGCTACCTGGAACGCAACGGCTACTGCGTCAGCGTGATCGGCCGCGGCGACCATGTGCGCGAACGGGCCCGGGTCGATCCGCCGGACCTGGTGATCCTCGACCTGATGCTGCCCGGGCTGGACGGCCTGCAAGTCTGTCGATTGCTGCGCGCCGATTCGGCCATGCTGCCGATCCTGATGCTCACCGCCCGCGACGACAGCCACGACCAGGTGCTGGGCCTGGAGATGGGCGCCGACGACTACGTCACCAAACCTTGCGAGCCACGGGTGCTGCTGGCCCGGGTGCGGACGTTGCTGCGGCGCAGCAGCCTCGGCGAACCCCAGGCCGTCAACGACCGAATCCTCATGGGCAATCTGTGCATCGACCTGTCCGAACGCACCGTGACCTGGCGCGAGCAACCGGTCGAACTGTCCAGCGGCGAATACAACCTGCTGGTGGTGCTGGCCCGGCATGCCGGCGAAGTGCTCAGCCGCGACCAGATCCTGCAACGCCTGCGCGGCATCGAGTTCAACGGCACCGACCGCTCGGTGGACGTGGCCATTTCCAAGTTGCGGCGCAAGTTCGGCGATTGCGCCGGCGAGGCGCGCAAGATCAAGACGGTCTGGGGCAAGGGCTACCTGTTCAGCCGTTCCGAGTGGGAATGCTGAGCCGATGTTCAGAATCCTCTTTCGCCTGTACCTGGTGACCATCGTCTCGTTCAGCGCGGCGATCTACCTGGTGCCGGACCTGGTGATCAAAGTCTTTCACGAGCGTTTTCTCACCTACAACCTCGACTATTCCCGAGGCCTGCAGACCCTCATCGTCAAACAGTTCCATTCCGTGCCCCCGGCGCAATGGCCGGCCCTGGCGGCGGAGATGGACAAGGAATTCCAGCCGCTGCACATCGTGTTGAGTGGCAACGACGACGCCGACTTCACCCCCGATGAACGGCAACGTCTACAGCGCGGCGAGAACATCGTCCGTATTGGCGACTGGGGCTGGCGCACCCTGGCGGTGTCGCCGCTGAACGAGCGCACGGTGGTGAAAATGGTGGTGCCGCCGGACCCGACGGACGTCAGTTTGCTGTACTGGAGCATCAACGTGCTGATCGGCGCGACCATGCTTGCCTGTCTGTTGCTGTGGCTGCGCCCGCACTGGCGCGACCTGGAACGCCTCAAGGGCACGGCGGAACGCTTCGGCAAGGGGCAGTTGAGCGAGCGCACGCAGATCTCCGCCAGCTCCAACATCGGCAGCCTGGCCAATGTGTTCGACACCATGGCCGGCGACATCGAGAACCTGCTCAACCAGCAGCGGGACTTGCTCAATGCCGTCTCCCACGAACTGCGCACGCCCCTGACGCGCCTGGATTTCGGCCTGGCCCTGGCGCTGTCTGATGACCTGCCGGCCGCCAGCCGCGAGCGCCTGCAAGGCCTGGTGGATCACATCCGTGAACTCGATGAGCTGGTGCTGGAGTTGCTGTCCTACAGCCGCCTGCAAAACCCGGCGCGGCTGCCAGAGCGGGTTGACGTCTCGCTGGATGAATTCATCGACAGCATCCTTGGCAGCGTCGACGAAGAGCTGGAATCGCCGAACATCGTCATCGATGTATTGCTCCACGGCCAGCTCGAACGCTTCAGCCTCGACCCGCGCCTGACCGCCCGCGCCTTGCAGAACCTGCTGCGCAATGCCATGCGCTACTGCGAAAAACGGATTCAGATCGGTGTACAGGTTGGCCCCAAGGGATGTGAGATCTGGGTCGACGACGATGGCATCGGTATTCCCGACGATGAACGTGAGCGGATTTTCGAGCCGTTCTATCGCCTGGACCGCAGCCGGGATCGCGCCACGGGCGGTTTTGGCCTGGGATTGGCGATCAGTCGCCGGGCACTGGAGGCCCAGGGCGGAACGCTGACCGTCGAGGCGTCGCCGCTGGGCGGGGCCCGGTTCAGATTGTGGTTGCCGACGCCTGCCTGATTCTCTCGCCTGATGTGTCGTTCATCAAATCGCCATCGCGAGCAAGCTCGCTCCCACACGGATCTGCGGCGTTCACACATCAAATGTGGGAGCGAGCTTGCTCGCGATGGCGCCCGCCCAGTCGCCCTGTAATTGGGCAACCATAAAAAAGCCCGGCCATCAAACCGATGGCCGGGCTTTTTTTGCGCAAAGGAACTGTGTCGTCAGATCAAACCTTGACGATCCAGCCTGCTGGCGCCTCGACGTCACCGGTCTGCACGCCCGTCAGCTCTTTGTAGAGCTTCTGGGTGATCGGGCCGACGTCGGTTTCGCTGTGGAACACGTGCAACTTGTCGTTGTAGCTGATGCCGCCGATCGGCGTGATCACCGCGGCAGTCCCACAGGCGCCGGCTTCCTTGAAATCGGACAGTTTGTCGATGAACACGTCGCCTTCGATCACTTCCAGGCCCAGACGGGACTTGGCCAGTTCGATCAACGACAGGCGGGTGATGCCCGGCAGCACCGACGGCGAGTTCGGGGTGACGAACTTGTTGTCGTGGGTGATCCCGAAGAAGTTGGCCGAACCGACTTCCTCGATTTTGGTGTGGGTCATCGGGTCCAGGTAGATGCAGTCGGCAAAGTGCGCCTTCTTGGCCAGGGAGTTCGGCATCAGGCTGGCGGCGTAGTTGCCACCGACCTTGGCCGCACCGGTGCCTTGTGGGGCTGCGCGGTCGTAGCTTGAGATCAGGAAATTGTGCGGGGTCAGGCCACCCTTGAAGTAGGCGCCGACCGGGATGCAGAAGATCGAGAAGATGAACTCGGGGGCGGTACGCACGCCGATGTTGTCACCCACGCCGATCACGAACGGACGCAGGTACAGCGCGCCGCCGGTGCCGTAAGGCGGGATGAAACGCTCGTTGGCGCGGACCACGTCCTTGCAGGCTTCGATGAACTGCTCGGTGGACACCTGCGGCATCAGCAGGCGAGCGCAGCTGCGCTGCATGCGGGCGGCGTTCTGGTCCGGGCGGAACAGGTTGATCGAGCCGTCCTTGCACCGATAGGCCTTCAGGCCTTCGAAGCATTGCTGGCCATAGTGAAGGGCAGTGGAGCCTTCGCTGATGTGCAGCACATTGTCTTCGGTCAGGGTGCCTGCGTCCCACTCGCCATTACGCCAGTGCGACAAATAGCGCTTGTCTGTCTTGATGTAGTCAAAACCCAACTTGTCCCAATTGATGCTTTCGTTACCCATGACACCCTCTATCGCTTAACAACCGCCGAAACGGTTCAAGGCTTCTGACGTTTTTTCTGGATGGGGACAACAATACTTCATTCCGGGCCCTTTTCGCAGCCCGGAATGCGATCCTTTGTAGGAGCGAGGCTTGCCCGCGAACAACGATAACGCTGTGGTTCAGATACACCGTGGTGTCTTGTTCGCGGGCAAGCCTCGCTCCTACAGGTCCGGTTTATAGGTGCAGTGCGTGGCCGAGGGCCCGCAACGCCGCTTCCTGCACCGCTTCGCCCAAGGTCGGATGCGCATGGATCGTCCCGGCGATGTCTTCCAGCCGCGCACCCATTTCCAGGCTCTGGCCAAATGCAGTCGACAACTCCGACACGCCCACACCCACCGCCTGCCAACCGACAATCACATGATTGTCACGCCGCGCCACGACCCGCACGAAGCCGCTTTTCGATTCCAGGGTCATCGCCCGGCCATTGGCCGCAAACGGAAAGCTCGACACAATGCAGTCCAGCCCCGCAGCCTTGGCTTCGTCCGGGGTCTTACCGACCACCACCAGTTCCGGGTCGGTAAAGCACACGGCAGCGATGGCGGTCGGGTTGAATTCGCGGGATTTACCGCTGATCAATTCGGCAACCATCTCGCCCTGGGCCATGGCCCGGTGCGCGAGCATCGGTTCGCCGCTCAGGTCGCCGATGGCGTACACGTTGCGCATGCTGGTCTGGCAGCGGTTGTCGATTTTGATCGACGAGCCGTTCATATCCAGGTTCAGCGCTTCGAGGTTCCAGCCCTGGGTGTTGGGTTTACGTCCGACGGCGACCAGTACCTGATCGGTTTCCAGATTCAGTGTGTCACCATTCGGGTCACTAACCTGCAGCGTATTACTTTGTGAATCAAAGCCTTGCACGCTGTGTTTCAAGTAAAGCCTGATGCCAAGTTTTTTCAGCTCGTCATGCACGGGCTGGGTCAGTTCGGCGTCGTAGGCTGGCAGGATCCGCTCTTGCGCCTCGACCACGCTGACGTCGGCACCGAGCTTGCGATAGGCAATCCCCAGCTCCAGACCGATGTAACCGCCACCCACCACCACCAGACGTTTTGGCACGGAAGTCGGCGCCAGGGCTTCGGTAGAGGAGATGATCGGTCCGCCAATCGGCAGCATCGGCAGGTTCACGCTTTTCGAACCGGTGGCCAGCACCAGGTGCTCGCACTGGATCCGCGTGTCGCCGACTTCAACGGTCTTGCCGTCGATGACCTTGGCCCAGCCCAGGATCACCTGAATCTTGTGCTTCTTCAGCAGCGCCGAGACGCCAGTGGTCAGGCGATCGACGATGCCGTCCTTCCATTCGACGCTCTTGCCGATGTCCAGGGTCGGCGCCGAAACGCTGATGCCCAGCGCCGAGTGCTGGCTGTGGTGCTGCGTCTGGTGGAACTGTTCGGCCACGTGGATCAACGCTTTCGACGGAATACAGCCAATGTTCAGGCAAGTACCGCCCAACGATTCGCCTTCCACCAGAATGGTCGGGATGCCCAGCTGTCCGGCACGGATCGCCGTCACATAACCGCCAGGGCCGCCGCCGATGATCAGCAGCGTGGTGTTCAAATTCTGCATGTCTTACTCCACGAACAAGGTGGCGGGTTGTTCGAGCAAGCCACGAACCGCCTGGATGAATTGCGCCGCGTCCATGCCGTCGACCACGCGGTGATCGAAGGAGCTGGAAAGGTTCATCATCTTGCGAATAACGATCTGGCCTTTGACCACCATCGGGCGTTCGACGATTTTGTTCACGCCGACGATCGCCACTTCCGGCAGGTTCAGCACCGGGGTGCTGACGATGCCGCCCAACGCGCCGAGGCTGGTCAGGGTGATGCTCGACCCGGACAGTTCATCGCGGCTGGCCTTGCCGGTGCGCGCAGCGGTGGCCAGGCGCGAGATTTCCGTGGCGCTGTCCCACAGGCTGCGGGCTTCGGCGTGACGCACCACCGGTACCATCAAGCCGATGTCGGCCTGGGTGGCGATGCCCACGTGCACCGCGCCGAGGCGGGTGATGACCTGGGCTTCGTCGTCGTAACGGGCGTTGATCTGCGGGAAATCGCGCAGGGCGACGACCAGGGCGCGGACCAGGAACGGCAGCAAGGTCAGCTTGCCACGGGTCGCACCGTGTTTTTCGTTCAAATGCGCGCGCAACTCTTCCACGGCGGTGACGTCGATTTCCTCGACATAACTGAAGTGGGCAGCGCGCTGGGTGGCATCCTGCATGCGCTGGGCGATCTTGCGGCGCATGCCGATCACCGGGATCTGTTCTTCATCGTTACGCTGGGCGTAAGCGGCAGCCGCGGACGACTGTGGTTGCTGACCTTGGGCCAGATAGGTCTCGAGGTCTTCGTGCAACACGCGACCGGCAGGGCCGGTGCCACGCACCAGGCGCAACTGAATGCCCAGGTCCAGCGCATGTTTGCGCACGGCCGGGGAAGCCAGCGGGCGCTCATCGGCTTCGCGAGCCACCATCGGGCCCTGGCAAACGGCGGCTGGACGTGGTGCCGCAACCGGTTTGCTCTCAACCGCCGCGGCAACTTTCGGCGCTACGACCGGCACTTCTTTCACGGCAGCAACCGTTGGCTGGGCCGATTCTTTAACGTTGCCCGCGCCTTCGACTTCAATGCTGATCAGGATGCTGCCCACGGCCATGACTTCGCCCGGCTGTCCACCCAGCGCAATCACCTTGCCATGCACCGGGGACGGGATGTCGACCATCGCCTTGTCGGTCATGACATCGGCCAGCACCTGATCCTCGACAACCATGTCGCCAACCTTGACGTGCCATACCGACAATTCAACTTCTGCAATGCCTTCACCAATGTCCGGCATTTTAATAACGTGCGTGCCCATTCAGACCTCCATGACCCGTTTCAACGCCGCGCCCACTCGGGACGGCCCTGGGAAATACGCCCACTCTTGCGCGTGCGGGTAGGGGGTGTCCCAGCCGGTGACGCGCTCGATTGGCGCTTCCAGGTAGTGGAAGCAGTGTTCCTGCACCAGGGCCACCAGTTCGGCGCCGAAACCGCAGGTGCGGGTCGCTTCGTGAACGATGACGCAGCGTCCGGTTTTCTTCACCGACTTGACGATGGTGTCCAGGTCCAGCGGCCACAGGCTGCGCAGGTCGATGACTTCGGCGTCGATGCCGGTTTCTTCGGCGGCGACTTGCGACACGTAGACGGTGGTGCCGTACGTCAGGATGGTCACCGCCTTGCCCGGACGGGTGATGGCGGCAACGTCCAGCGGCACGGTGTAGTAACCGTCCGGCACTTGTGCGGCGGGGTGTTTCGACCACGGGGTCACCGGACGATCGTGGTGACCGTCGAACGGACCGTTGTACAAGCGCTTCGGCTCGAGGAAGATCACCGGGTCATCGTTTTCGATGGAGGCGATCAGCAGGCCCTTGGCGTCGTAAGGGTTGGACGGCATGACCGTGCGCAGGCCGCAGACCTGGGTGAACATCGCCTCGATGCTCTGGCTGTGGGTCTGGCCGCCATAGATGCCGCCGCCGCAAGGCATGCGCAGGGTCATCGGCGCGGTGAACTCGCCGGCCGAGCGATAACGCAGGCGGGCGGCTTCGGAAATGATCTGGTCCGAAGCCGGGTAGACGTAGTCGGCGAACTGGATTTCTGCAACCGGCCGCAAACCGTAGGCGCCCATGCCCACGGCGACGCCGACGATGCCGCTTTCGGAGATCGGCGCGTCGAACACCCGGGAGGTGCCGTACTTGGTCTGCAGGCCTTCGGTGCAACGGAACACGCCGCCGAAGTAGCCCACGTCCTGGCCGAATACGACGACGTTGTCATCACGCTCAAGCATCACATCCATGGCCGAGCGCAGGGCCTGGATCATGGTCATGGTGGTCGTGGTCATGGCGGTATCCAACTGAATATTGCTGTTGTGATCGTTCATGTCAGATCCCCAGCTCTTGACGCTGGCGCTTCAAGTGCTCCGGCATCTCTTTATAGACGTCTTCGAACATGGTCGCGGCGCTCGGGATCTGGCCACCGGCGAGGGTGCCGTACTGCTCTGCCTGTTTCTGCGCGGCGATCACTTCGGCTTCCAGTTCGGCGCTGACGGCGAGGTGCTCCTCTTCGGACCACTGGCCGATTTTCACCAGGTGCTGCTTGAGGCGCGCAATCGGGTCGCCCAACGGGAAATAGCTCCAGTCGTCGGCAGGACGGTATTTGGACGGATCATCAGAGGTGGAGTGCGGGCCGGCGCGGTAGGTGACCCATTCGATCATGGTCGGGCCCAGGTTGCGCCGGGCGCGTTCGGCAGCCCAGGCAGAAGCCGCGTAGACCGCGACGAAGTCGTTGCCATCGACCCGCAGGGAGGCAATGCCACAGCCGACGCCACGACCGGCAAAGGTGGTCGCTTCACCACCGGCAATCGCCTGGAACGTGGAAATCGCCCACTGGTTGTTGACCACGTTGAGGATCACCGGCGCCCGGTAGACGTGGGCAAAGGTGAGGGCGGTGTGGAAGTCCGATTCGGCGGTGGCGCCGTCGCCGATCCAGGCCGAGGCTATCTTGGTGTCGCCCTTGATCGCCGAGGCCATGCCCCAGCCCACGCCTTGGATGAACTGGGTGGCGAGGTTGCCGGAAATGGTGAAGAAACCGGCGTCCTTGACCGAATACATGATCGGCAACTGGCGGCCCTTGAGCGGATCGCGCTCGTTGGACAGCAACTGGCAGATCAGGTCCACCAGCGGCACGTCCCGCGCCATCAGGATGCTTTGCTGGCGGTAGGTCGGGAAGCACATGTCGTCGATGTTCAACGCCAGGGCCTGGCCGCTGCCGATGGCTTCTTCGCCGAGGCTCTGCATGTAGAACGACATTTTTTTCTGACGCTGGGCGACCACCATGCGGTTGTCATAGATCCGCGTCTTGAGCATGGCGCGCATGCCTTTACGCAGGATCTGCGACGGCACGCCTTCAGCCCATTCGCCGAGGGCGTTGCCCTGGTCGTCGAGCACGCGGATCAGGCCCTTGGCCAGGTCGGCGGTTTCGGCGGGTTCGACATCGATCGGGGGTTTGCGCGCCAGCCCGGCATCGGTCAGACGCAGGTAGGAGAAGTCGGTTTTGCACCCTGGACGGCCCGAAGGTTCCGGAACGTGCAGGCGCAGCGGTTCGTACGCTTGGTTCATGGCTTCTACGCTCGATTTTGTGAAATTCTTGTAGTGAGCTGACCTTCATTCTCCTGTAGGAGAATTCTTGTCCTACAACAATCATAGGCCGGGCCAAGGAGAATATTTCTCTGTCTTTCGTTGCACTTGCAGTCATTTGAGGATAAAAAATCTGCATAAACATAAAATCACAGGTGTTTTTGTCTCATGCGCAAACTGGACCGTACCGATATCGGCATTTTGAACAGCCTGCAGGAGAATGCGCGGATCACAAACGCCGACCTCGCACGCTCGGTCAACCTGTCGCCGACACCCTGTTTCAACCGGGTCAAGGCGATGGAAGAACTGGGGCTGATTCGCGAACAGGTCACCTTGCTGGATGCCGATCTGTTGGGGCTGCACGTGAATGTGTTCATTCATGTCAGCCTGGAGAAACAGGTGGAGGAGGCCTTGCAGCATTTCGAAGAGGCGATCTCGGATCGCCCGGAAGTCATGGAGTGCTACCTGATGGCCGGCGACCCGGACTACCTGATCCGGGTGCTGGTGCCGACCATTCAGTCACTTGAGCGCTTCATGATGGATTTTCTGACCAAGGTCCCGGGGGTGGCGAACATCCGGTCGAGCTTTGCGCTCAAGCAGGTGCGCTACAAGACGGCGCTGCCGTTGCCGGCCAACGGTCTGACCCTCGGCAGCTAAACGCAAACCCTGTGGGAGCGAGCTTGCTCGCGATGGCGGTGTGTCAGGCAACATCAATGTCGACTGGTACGGCCCCTTCGCGAGCAAGCTCGCTCCCACAGGTTGTGCGTTTAAAATTTGTTAAGGGGGATTTTCAGGTAGGTCATGCCATTGCCTTCGGCGGGCGGCAAGTTCCCCGCCCGCACATTCACCTGGATCGCCGGCAGCAACAGCGTCGGCATGCCCAATCCCGCGTCGCGCTGATTGCGCATGGCTACGAACGCGGCTTCGTCGATGCCGTCATGGACGTGGATATTGCTTTTTCGTTGCTCGCCCACTGTCGTCATGCACCGGGATTCGCGGCCCCCGGTAGGGTAATCGTGGCAGACGTAAAGACTGACGCTGGCGGGGAAGGCCAGCAGTTTGCGGATCGATGTGAACATCTGGCTGGCATTGCCACCGGGGAAGTCGCAACGGGCGGTACCGACGTCCGGCATGAACAGCGTGTCGCCCACCAGAATCTGCTCGCCATCGACCAGATAGGCCATGTCCGCCGGGGTGTGGCCGGGCACATGCAGGGCCGTGGCCTTGAGGTTGCCGATCATGAATGACTCGTCCGGCGCGAACAGGTGATCGAACTGCGAACCATCGACGGCAAATTCCGCTTCCAGGTTGAACAGGGCCTTGAACACGTCCTGAACCTTGCCGATGGACTCACCTATCGCGATCCTGCCGCCCAGTTGCCGGCGCAAGTAGGGCGCGGCGGACAGATGATCGGCGTGGGCGTGGGTTTCCAGCAGCCATTGCACCTGCAATTGATGCTGGCGGACGAAGGCGATGAGCCTGTCGGCCTGAGTCGTGCCGGTGCGTCCGGCGGCGGGGTCGTAATCGAGCACCGGATCGACGATCGCGCATTGACCGCCGTCGGCTTCGTAGATGACGTAGCTGTAAGTGGACGAGGCGGGGTCGAGGAAGGCTTCAATCAAGGCGGGCATGGTGGCTTTTTTTGGAGGGGACAGACCTTGAGGGTAGTTTCATTTCCCTCGGGTTGACCACCCCCGTATTGATTCAGTTAATGAAAAAAGCTGAACGGGCTCTATCCTGTTACTCAAACGATACCGGGCGTTCCCGGCTTTTATTTTGCGGATCATGAGTGCCTTATGTTGTTGGCAGGTTTTTTTGGCGTGGTGATGGGCCTGGTCCTTGGATTGACCGGAGCCGGTGGCGGGATTCTTGCGGTGCCGGCCCTGGTGCTGGGGTTGGGTCTGACCATGACCCAGGCGGCACCGGTTGCGCTGTTTGCGGTGGGCAGTGCGGCGGCGGTCGGCGCCATCGATGGTTTGCGTCACGGGCTGGTGCGCTACCGCGCGGCGCTATTGATCGCCTTGCTCGGGGCGATTTTTTCGCCGGTGGGCATTTTCTTCGCCCACCAGTTGCCGGAAAAAATCCTGATGATCCTGTTCAGCCTGCTGATGGTCATGGTCGCCTGGCGCATGCTGCGCCGCGAGCGCCGGGAGCCAGGGCCGAGCGACCATGGCCACGCCAACTGGGGCCAGAAGAACTGCATGCTCGACCAGCAGACCGGGCGCTTTTCCTGGACCGCCAAATGCACCGCGACCCTGGCGGCACTCGGCGCGGTGACCGGGGTCGTCTCCGGGTTGCTGGGGGTGGGCGGCGGATTCCTGATTGTCCCGGCCTTCAAGCAACTGACCGACGTGCAGATGCGCGGGATCGTCGCCACCTCCTTGATGGTGATCAGCCTGATTTCGGCGATCGGCGTCATCGGTGCGTTTCACGCCGGGGTACGCATCGACGGTGTGGGCGTGGTGTTCATCGTCGCCAGCATCCTCGGCATGGTCATTGGCCGCAAGCTTTGCGCGCGCGTCCCGGCCCGGCTCCTGCAGATCGGCTTCGCCAGCATCTGCGTGATGGTCGCCGCTTACATGCTCTACAGAGCGGGCGCCTAGGGGGTACCGGTTCCTGTGGACGCCAGTCGCATCCACAGGTGTACGTCTTAAGTGGCGAGCCTTGCCAGCGCGCGGTCCTACATCGAATTCGCCGCGCTGTACCCGCCACTCCAAAGCAGCTCAAAACCAGCGCCAAGGCAGCGTATGACGCCGCCGGTCCACTTTCGATAATCGCCTCCGAAATCAAGTCCCCCGTCGCGGAGCGCGCCATGCACAACAATAAGAACTTCAAGCATCGTTACTTGCCTGCCTTTTTCGCCAGCCTGTCGACCCTCGGTTTGAGTGCCATGGCCGAGGCCGAGATCATGCTGTACGACAAGGACCAGACTACGTTTTCCACCGACGGCTACGTCAACGCCTTCTACGTCAACAGCGATGTCGACCGCGCCGGCGAGCAGTACGACCGGCGGCAGTCGCGGGTCAAGATGGGCTTTCTGCCCAACTACCTGGGCTTCAACATGGGCAAGCAGGTCGATGACCTCAAGCTCGGCGCCCGTGCCTCGTTCTGGGTCACCATCAACGACAGCGAAACCAACGGCACCGACACCGCCATCGATGTGCGGCAGTTCTACGGCACGGTGGCCAACCCGCAATGGGGCGAGGTGCTGATCGGCAAGGACTTCGGTCTGTTTGCCCGTTCCAACATATTGCTGGATGAATTGCTCGCCGGTTATGGCCAGGTCAGCGATACCCTGGGGCTGGTGGACGGTGGCGGGGTGTCGTTCGGCAACATCGGCACCGGTTACCCGTATCCGTTCCCCACTTCGCAGATCACCTACCGCACGCCGGTGATGGACGGCCTGCGGGTGGCCGTGGGGATCATGGACCCCGTAGACACCAACGACAGCAGCCCGACGGGCAAGGCGTACCAGGAGAACCCGCGCACCGAGAGCGAGATCACCTATCAGTTCGACCTCGCCGGGGCCAAGATTTATAGCTGGGTCAACGGCAGCTACCAGACGTCGGACAATACCGACTCGAGCGTTGAATCAATCACCTCCAAAGGCGTCGGCTATGGCGTGCAGGCCAAGATGGGCGGCTTGTCGCTGACCGGTTCCGGGTTCCAGGCCAAGGGTATCAATCCGTTTTTCACCAACAACGCCGGCGAGCCGACCCTGCGCAATGTCGACAGCGACGGCTACCTGCTGCAAGGCTCCTACAAACTGGGCAAGAACCGCCTGGCCCTGTCGTATGGCAAGACCGAGGACGACGGCAATGGCGTGGTCGGCAGCGGTGCGGATTACGAGACCCGCGGCGTTGCGCTGTTCCATGACGTCAACGACAACCTCAAGTTGGTGGCCGAGTACAACCAGTTCGAAATCAACGGGTATGACAGCAGTGCGCAGAATGAAGACACCGATACCTTTGCGGTGGGGGCGGTGCTGACCTGGTAACCCCAGCTGGGCCAACGCTAATCCCTGTGGGAGCGAGCTTGCTCGCGATAGCGGATTAACATTCAACATCCATGTTGACTGACACTACGCCATCGCGAGCAAGCTCGCTCCCACAGGGATGTGTGGTGTTTTGTGGATTTGACACTGCTCTCCCACAGGGACGTTTGACACTTCTCTCATCCCATCGAACCCCCAGACCGCTACCCAAGTAGCATAGGTCGCCCCCCACAGCCTTCGTACACTCACCCCTCATACACACGCACCTGCGGGAGGCGACGATGCAGCAGGTCCAGAGTGAAGGTGTGGTCAGTGCCATGTCCCAGGCCACCGATGCCGGGCAAGTGGCCCAGGAGCTGGCGCGGCAGTTGTTGCATCCCCATCTGGGCTTCGTGCTGTTCTTCTGCTCCGCCGAGTACGACTTGCAGGCGCTGGGCCAGGCCCTGGAGCAGAGTTTCGGCGGCATTCGCCTGGTGGGCTGCACCAGCGCCGGGGAAATCACCCCCCTGGGCTACGGTCGCAACTGCGTGACCGCGGTGGGCTTCGATCATCGACATTTCTCGATCGACGCCGAACTGATCTGCGAGATGGAGCGTTTCAGCCTGATCGACGCCCAGCAGATGGTCGAACGCCTGGTCAGTGGCTGCCGCAGCAATACCCTGGCGCCGATCAAGGGCAACAGCTTTGCCCTGACCTTGCTCGATGGCCTGTCCAGCCGCGAAGAAATGGTCCTCGCCGCCTTGAGCGCGGCCTTGGGCGACATCCCGCATTTCGGTGGCTCGGCCGGTGATGACAACTACCTGACCCACACCCACGTCTATTTCAATGGCGAGTTTCACAGCGGTGCGGCGGTGGTGGTGCTGGTCAATACCTGGCTCGACTTCGAGGTCTTTACCACTCACCACATCCTGCCCCGGGCGGAGAAACTGGTGGTCACCGGGGCTGACAGCGCCTCGCGCCGGGTGTTCGAGCTCAATGCCGAACCTGCCGCCGAGGAGTACGCCCGGCACATTGGCGTCCCGGTGGCCGAACTCGATCACCGGATCTTCGCCGCGCACCCGCTGGCGGTGCGGATCAACGATCAGTATTACGTGCGGGCGATCCAGCAGGTTCATCCGGACCTGAGCCTGAGTTTCTACTGCGCGGTGGAAAACGGCATCGTTCTCACGGTCATGACCCCGGGGCCGATGCTGCCCAATCTGCAACACCTGTTCGAAGGCTTGCAGGAACGTCTCGGCGAGCTGTTGCTGACCATTGGCTGCGATTGTTTTCTCAGGCGCCTGGAGCTGGAAGACGGCGGAAACCTGGAGCAGATCGGCGGCTTTTTGCGTGACCAGCGGGTGATGGGTTTCAACACCTACGGAGAACAGTTCAATGGCATGCACATCAACCAGACCTTCACCGGGGTTGCCATTGCCCGAGACCGGTCCCCTGGACGTCGCTGAGCTGCAGGCGCAAATCGCCAGCCTGCAGCATGACAACCACAAGTTGCAGCGGATCAACAGTGCGCTGATCGAACGGATCGAGTCCGGTATCACCCGAGGCAACGACCCCTACGCGGCGTTCCAGCATTCGGTGGTGCTGGCCGAACAGGTGCGTGAGCGCACCGACGCCCTGAACCAGGCCATGGCCGAACTCAAGTCGGGCAATCACTTGCTCAGCGAAGCGCGCCTGCGGGCTGAAACCGCGCACCGGCATTTGATCGATGCCATCGAGAGCATTTCCGACGCCTTCGTGCTGTTCGATGCCGAGCAGCGGATCGTGCTGTTCAACAGCCGCTTCAAGGCGTTCTGGGGCAACAGCCGGGTGCGGATCAACGCCGGCATGCGTCTGGCCGAGGTCAAGCGGCTGATGAGTGTCACCGGGCTGTTCACCGAAGAACCCCGGGGCCATGCCGATGAAAACCTGCTCTATCGCCTGCAGGACGGCCGTTGGCTGCAAGTCAGCGAACGGCCGACCCAGGAAGGCGGGCGGGTGATTCTGTTCACCGACATCACCGACGTCAAACTCAGCGAGACCGTGCGCCGCGAACAAGCCGTGGCGCAGAAATCCCATCTGCTGCAACGGGCGGTCGACAACCTGTCCCAGGGCGTGGCCATGGTCAACGCCGAAGGCATCCTGGAGCTGTGGAACCGGCGTTTTCTCGAGCTGAGCGGCCTGGCCCCGGTGGCGGCTCATCGGCCGTTCACCGAAGTGATTGCCGACAGCGAGCTGAACCTGCTGACCCCGGCCAGTCGCGATGGCAACGGGCGCCCGGTACAGGAATGCGAGCAGCGCCTTTATGATGGCCGGGTCCTGGAAATCCGCACCCATCCGTTGCCCACCGGTGGCTTCGTCAACACCTTCACCGACATCACCGAGCGCTACCAGCATGCCGAAGCCCTCAGCGAAAGCGAGCGCTGGATTCGCCTGATCACCGACCATGTGCCGGCGCTGATCGCTTACCTCAATGCCGATCTGGTGTATGAGTTCACCAACAAGGTCTACGAAGAATGGTATTGCTGGCCCCGGGGCGTGATGCTCGGGCAGAGCCTGCGCGAAGTGCACAGCGAGCAGCATTACCAGCGCCTGGAAGCCTATGTGGCCCGGGCGCTGGCCGGTGAGAGCGTGACCTTCGAATTTGCCGAGATCAACATCAATAATCAGGAGCGCTACATGCTGCGCTCCTACGTGCCCAATCGCCTGGCCAGCGGCGAAGTGGTGGGGATCTTCGTGCTGATCCGCGACATCACCGAACGCCGGCGCACCGCCGAAGCCTTGCACCAGGCTTATCAGAATCTGGAACTGCGGGTGCGCGAACGCACGGCGGAATTGACTACCCTCAATGATCAGTTGCTGCGGGAAATCGACGAGCGTCGGCGGGTGGAGTCACGCCTGCGCGAGGCCAAGCTCGAAGCCGAACAGGCCAACCTGTCGAAGACCAAGTTTCTGGCCGCCGTCAGCCACGACCTGTTGCAACCTTTGAATGCCGCACGGCTGTTCACCAGTGCGCTGCTGGAGCGCCGCGAACCGGTGGCCAACGCGGTGCTGGTGCGCAATGTCAGCAATTCCCTGGAAGACGTGGAAAACCTGCTGGGTACCCTGGTGGATATTTCCAAGCTCGATGCCGGGGTGATCAAGGCCGACATTGCACCGTTCGCCCTGAGCGAGCTGCTGGAAAACCTCGCGGCGGAATACACCCAGGTCGCCCGCAGCGAAGGTCTGGAACTGCATTTCATCGGGTGTTCGGCGTTGGTGCGCAGCGACATTCAACTGCTGGCGCGGATCCTGCGCAATCTGCTGAGCAATGCCATTCGCTACACCTACAGTGGGCGGGTGGTGCTCGGTTGCCGGCGTCATCACCAGCGGCTGTCGATCCAGGTGTGGGACAGCGGCATGGGCATTGCTGAAAACCGCCTGGAAGAGATTTTCCAGGAGTTCAAGCGCGGCGATGTGCAGCGTCCCGACCAGGACCGTGGTTTGGGGCTGGGGCTGGCGATTGTCGAAAAGATTGCCGGGATTCTCGGGCACCGGATTCACGTGCGTTCGTGGCCGGGCAAGGGCTCGATGTTCTCGGTCGAGGTGCCGTTGAGCGCCACGGCCCCCAAGGCGCTGCCGAGCCTGCTGATGAGCGAGCCGATGCTGGAGCGTCTGCGCGGGGCGCGGGTGTGGGTGCTGGACAACGACGCGGCCATTTGCGCCGGCATGCGCACGTTGCTGGAAGGCTGGGGTTGCCTGGTGGTGACGGCGCTGTCGGAGCAGGATCTGGCGCGCCAGGTGGACAACTATCACGCCGAAGCGGATTTGCTGATTGCCGACTATCACCTGGATGATGACAAGAACGGCGTCGATGCCGTGGCCCGAATCAACGTCCGGCGTGGTTCAGCGATTCCGGCGATGATGATCACCGCCAACTACAGCAACGAACTCAAGCAGCAGATCCGTGAACTGGGGCACACATTGATGCACAAGCCGGTGCGGCCGATGAAGCTCAAGACGGCGATGAGTCATTTGCTCGGCAGGCCTTGAGGCTTGTGGTGTCTGTGCGGGCCTCTTCGCGAGCAAGCCCGCTCCCACATTTAATCTCGGGTGGTCACAAAATTTGTGTTCACTGGAGATCTCATGTGGGAGCGGGCTTGCTCGCGAAAGGGCCGACTCGGTCTTCTGGTTGCCCCAATGTTCAGCGCCGCAGATAAGACCCGAAATCAATATCCCCGGCACTCAAAATTGCCTGCACCCGATTATGCACATTGAGTTTGCGCAGAATCGCCGAGACATGGGCCTTGACCGTGGTTTCGGCGATTTCCAGGGTGTAGGCGATCTGTTTGTTCGACTCGCCCTTGGTCATGCGTTCCAGCACCAGCAACTGCTTGCGGGTCAGGGCCTGGAGCAGTTCAGGCGGAAAGCTCGGGTTATCGTTCATCCGGCGATGGGTGCCGCTTTTCTGCGTGCGGATGATGTCCGGCGGCAAGTAGACGTTGCCGTTGAGGATCTGCTGGATGGCCTCGGTCATCTGCGCCCGTGGCGAGGATTTGGTAATGAATCCCACCGCGCCGTAAGTGATGGCCTGCAGCACGATCTGTTTGTCCTGTTCGGCGGAGACGATCACCACCGGAATGGTCGGCGCCTCGTTGCGCAGGTTGATCAGGCCGTTGAGCCCGTGCATGCCGGGCATGTTCAGGTCGAGCAGGATCAGGTCCAGGTCGTCATGCTCCAGGGTCAGGGCCAGGGCGCTGTCGAGGTCGGCGGTTTCCATCACCTCGCTGCCCGGAAAACCATCGCTGACGACGTTATGAATGGCTTCGCGAAACAGCGGGTGATCGTCGGCAATCAGGATTTTGTACATGGCCTTTCACCTCATTATTTTGATTATGGTGTGGCAATAACGCGCAAGCGTAAAGATCAGGGAAAGGGCTCGGGTTGGGCCGGGGTCACGGGCAGATTCGCCGCTTGCCAGGCATCCAGGCCGTCGCGGTACCAATACAGTGTCTTATAGCCCATGGCGGCGGCACGCTTGACCGCGTTCCAGCTCAGCCAGCAATCGGAGCGGCAGTAGAAGACCAGCGGTCGCGCCAGGTCACCGGCGGTCAATGTGTTCAGGTTACGCGCAAAATAGTCCTGCCAGGCGGGTGGCAGATCACCGTCACCGGTATTGGCCAGCCAATGGCTGCCGGGCAGGTTCTCGTGGGGCTGATCTTCGATGAAACGGCCGTGCAGCCATTGGCGCCGGTAGACGTCGATCAGCAGCGGGCGCGGCGTTTGGCTGAGCAGGGTTTGCAGGGCGGGCGTGTCGATGATGGCCCCACCCTGCAGTTGATTCGGGGTCGGGCTGCGGTAGAGACCGATGCGATAGCCGTCGGCTGAAAACAGCGGCGTGTCGGCCTGGGCGACGCCCAGCAACAGGCTCAGCGACAGCGCAGCGAGAGAAGGGCGTAGCAGACAGGGTCGGGCACGCGGCATGGGGTTCGATCCTTATAGTTATGAACCTATTACATGCCAGTGGCGGTGCGAATGGAATGCGACGATGGACAGGTGAAGCAGTACTAAAGTAGTAAATTTACCTGCTGCATGCACCAATCCTGAAGTCGGCGATGGCCAAATGTGGGAGCGGGCTTGCTCGCGAAGGCGGTGTATCAGCCAACGTAAATGTTGAATGAGAAGCAGCCTTCGCGAGCAAGCCCGCTCCCACAGGGGGCATTTGTGGTGTCAGGTGGATTTGCGCAGGGCGGCGTGTTGCGGGTTGAAGGTGAGGACGGCGAGCAGGGCGAACACCAGCGTCAGCCCCACGCATACCGCCAGCGCCAATGGATTGAAGCGCTCGTACAAGGCAAACCGCACCAGCTCCACCGCATGGCTGAAAGGGTTCAACGCGCACAACCAGTACAACCACTCGCTGGAATCGCGCATCTTCCACAGCGGATACAGCGCCGACGACAGGAAAAACAGCGGGAAGATCACGAAGTTCATCACCCCGGCAAAGTTCTCCAGCTGGCGAATAGCGTTGGACAGCAGCAAACCCAGCGCGCTGAGCATCAACGCCACCAGCAACAGCGCCGGCAGCGCCATCAGCAAACCCATGGCCGGTGGCTGCACGCCGTACACCCAGGCGATCGCCAGAAAGGCATACACCTGCAACAGCGAAATCAACGCAGTGGCCAGCAGCTTGCTGCACAGCAGGAAGGTCCGGGGCAGGGGGCTGGTCAGCAGTACGCGCATGCTGCCCATTTCCCGGTCGTAAACCATCGAAAGTGACCCTTGCATGCCATTGAACAGCAGGATCATGCAGGCCAGCCCAGGGACGATGTAGACCTCATAGGGAATGTAGGTGTCGTAAGGCGCGATGATCGCGATCCCGAGTGCCGCGCGAAAGCCGGCGGCGAACACCAGTAGCCACAGCAGCGGCCGCACCAGTGCGCTGAGGAATCGGGTGCGCTGCAATACAAAACGCAGCCACTCGCGCAATACGATGCCGCTGAAACACTGCCAGTAAGCATTCATGGGGCGACTCCAGTGGTCGTCAGGCGAGCGAAAGCCGACCCAAGGTCGCCACCATGTTCCAGGCTCAGGGCATCAGCCTGTCCGCTGGCCACCAGCCGGCCCTGATGGAGAATCAGCAAGTCGTCGCTGGCGTGCACTTCATCGAGCAAATGGGTGGTCCAGAGCACGCTGAGGTGCTGCTCGCGGCACAGGCTGCGGATGTGCTGGTTGAGCGCCAGGCGACTGGCCGGGTCGAGGCCGACGCTGGCTTCGTCGAGCAGCAGCAGGCGCGGTTCATGCAGCAAGGCCCGGGCGATTTCCACCCGGCGCCGATGGCCGCCATTGAGCTCGCGCACCCGCTCGCGACGGCGTTCGGTCAGGGTCTGCCGGGCCAGTTCGGCGTCGACCCGCAGGCCGGTCTGACGCCGCGACATCCCATGCAGCGCGGCGTGATAACGCAGGTTCTGCTCGACGCTGAGGTCCAGGTCGAGGGTGCTTTGCTGGAACACTACGCCCAATTGCTTGAGTGCCGGGCGCGGCGCGTCGCGCAAGGAACAACCGCCGACCCGGATGTCGCCACGCTGCACCTCATAGAGCCGGGTGAGCAGGGCGATCAGCGTTGATTTGCCCGCGCCGTTGGGTCCCAGCAGCGCCGCAAATCGCCCGGGTGCCAGGCTGAAACTGACTTGGCGCAACGCCTCCCGCGCGCCATAGGCAAAACTCAGGTCGCTGACGTCCAGGGCGTTCATGGCGTCACCACCACACCCCACGGATAACGGCCGACCTTGACCGATTTGACCACCTTGAGGCTGTCGATATCGATCACCGACACATCGCCGCTGACGCCATTGGTGGCCAGCAGTTGCTTCTGATCCGGGGTAAACGCCATCTGCCAGACCCGACGCCCGACCAACAGATAATCAAGAATCTCGAAGGTCTTGGCATCGATCACCGCCACATGGTTGGCCGGGCCAAGGGCGACGAATCCGTACTTGCCGTCGGCGCTGAGCTTGATGCCCACCGGCTGGACTTTATCCGGGTGCACGCCCTTGATCTGGAAGGTCAGGGTCTTGAGGACCTGGCGGCTGGCGACGTCGAGAATCGTCACCGTGCCGCCGATCTCCGCCGAGGCCCAGAGCCTGGAGCCATCGGGCGTGAACTCGACGAAGCGCGGCCGCTGATCCACCAGGGTGCTGTCCGCCAGGGTCTGGGTGGCGGTGTCGATCCAGTGCAGCATGTTGGTGGTTTCGCTGGTGTTCACCGCCCACTTGCCGTCGGGGCTGACGGCCATGCCTTCGGGTTCGACGCCGACGCTGATCTGGCTCAGCACCTTGGAGGTTTCGGTGTCGATCACCGTCACCAGCGCGTCATCTTCGTTGGAGACATACAGCCAGCGATTGTTCGGGTGCAGGGCGAACTGCTCGGGGTCTTTGCCTGAGGGCAGCTCCTTGATGATCTTGCGCGTGGCGACGTCCATCACCTGGACCCGATCCGAGTCGCTGGCGCAGATGTACAGCAGCTTGTTGTCGTGGGACAGCAGCAAACCACGCGGACGCTGGCCGACGGCCAGGGTGTCGGTGACTTGCAGGGTCTGCAGGTCGATCAGGCTCAGGCTGTTGTCTTTTTCGTTGGAAACCCAGGCGGTAGTGGCGCCGGCGTGCCCGGCGGCGAGCAGCAGGGCCCCAGTAAGCAGGGAGCGGCAAAGCAGGGTGCGGCGCATGGCGGATTCCTTATTGTTGTTGTGATTGGAGGGTCAGGGAAAGCGGCAGCTGACCTCGGGCTTGTCATACCCAAGGCTGTCCATTTCGTTGAAGGGGTGCAGGAAACCGTCTTGCGGCGAGGTGCTGACCAGCGCCCGGGGTTGCACGATGGGGATCGGCTGGCGCAACTGGCCGTTCCATGGGCGATAACTGAGCTTGCGCCCCTTGAAGCCGTCCAGCGGCAATTGATCGCCGGTCTCAAGCGTACGGATCGCCACCGGATCGACCTGGCGCAATTTGCTCACCGCGCTGGCGATGCTGCGCACGGCGATCCAGGCGGCGAAATCGCGGTCGTTCATCCAGCGTCCGGCCAGGGCTTCGAAACGTTTCTGCAACTGCGCGGCGCCGTAGGTTTCCACGGTCTTGTGCCAGCCCACCGGGGTCAGTCCCTGGGTGCCGGCAACCGGCCGCGGGTACCAGGTCTGGTAGGGCACGTATTCGCCGAAGTCGCCGCGTTCATCGGCCACCAGCACCACGTCGTACTCGGCGGTCTGGGTGAACAGCGGCATGTCGGCCTGGGCGCTGCGGCGTTGGTCGTTGTCGAAGCTCCAGGCTTTTTCCGCCACCAGTTTGAGGCCGAAACGTTTGGCGGCGCGCCGCAGGGCGGCAGCATAGGCTTGATCGTCCGGGGTCGGGCCAACGATCAGCAACGCCCGTTGCCATTTGCGCACCACCAGAAATTGCGCCAGCGCATCGGCCAGCATCGCGCGGCTTGGCAGGCTGTGCAGCACGTTCGGCAGGCAGTCGGTGGTGCGCAGGCTGTCGTCGGGGCTGCCGGCGTTGAACAACAGGCTGTCGGGCAGGGCGGCACTGAGTTGGCGCAGGCTCGCAGCCGGTGCATTCACCACGAACAGGCGCAGGCCTTGCTCGTGCTGGGCTTTGGCCTCGTCGAGCAGGGCTTCGGGACTGTCGGCGCTGGCGCTGCTCAGGCGGTAGCTGTGGTTGAGAAAACGCCCGGTGCTGTTGCTGTCGGTAATCGCCAGCTCGGCGCCACGCAACCCGGCATCGACCGGCTCGGGAATGACGTTCGACAACAGCGGGCCCGGGTCGGGGCGATAGCCCAGGTAACCGATCTGCACCTGTAACGGCGGGTCCGCGGCCTGACTTTGGGTGGCCAGCCCGGCAGCGCAGGCAATCGCCAGCAGGTAGATCAGGGCGTAAGGGGCAAGCTGGCGCATAAGGCACTCCTTTACAGGTAGCGCCAGCATAGGAACCCTTGGACAGGGATGAAATATGCAGAAAGTACCAGTCAGCCAGTACCAAGGTAGTAACTCGCTCCGGCCGGCGCGGTTTTAGCATGGGCAATACGGCCATCACTCAGGAGGAGTTTGACCATGCGTATTCTCAAGGCGTTGCTCCTGCCGTTGCTGCTGATCCTGACCCTGATCGGAGTCGACAAGCTTCACGGCCCGCGCCCGGCACTGTTGCCGGTGATGCCCGCGACCCCGGGTCGCTGACCGTGTCGGCCCTGTGGCGGATCAACCTGTGGGTGTGCGGATTTTTTGCCCTGGTGACCCTGGCGTGCATGGGCTTGCTGGTGCACCAGGCGCTGGCGGACGTGGAGCGCGAGCTGCAATCGGCCGAAGCGGTGGTGGAGTACTTGAGCGAAACCGCCGAGCGCAATCCCGCCAGCCTGCAGCCACGGCTGACCGGCAGCTTGCGTCATGTGCGGGTGAGCTGGCTGGAGCCGGGCGAGGTGGCGCGGCTGCCGGTCCGGGACGGGCTGGATGCCTGGCTCGGGCGGCTGTTATTCGCCCAAACCCCGCACAGTGCGCGGGTGCTGGATTTGCAGGATGGGCGGCGGGTACAGATCGCGGTCGATCCGCGGGATGAAATCGATGAGGTCTGGGACTCGCTGCAACAGTTGTTGAGCCTGTGTGGCCTGGCGTTATTGTTGAGCCTGTTGACCATCCGCTGGGCCGTGCGCCGGGGCATGGGGCTGCTTGATGACTTGCTGCGGGCGTTGCAGCAGGTGTCCGGAGGCCAACTGAACGTGCGGCTGCGCACCGAAGGCATGCCGGAGGCGCGGCAACTGGCGCTGCATTTCAATCACATGACCCAAGCGTTGGAACAGGCGCGTGGCGATAACACCCGGCTGACCCGGACCTTGCTGGCGGTGCAGGAGCAGGAACGCACTCATCTGGCGCAAACCCTGCACGATGACCTCGGTCAGTACCTGGCCGGCATTCGCGCCCAGGCCTGTCTGTTGCGGCTGGTGGCGGATCAACCGGTGGCGGTAGAACGCACCGCGCGCGAGCTCGAGCACAACTGCGAGCATCTGCAACACGGCTTTCGGGCGTTGGTGCACGATCTCTACCCGGTGGTGTTGCAGCACCTGCCGCTGGCGGAAGCGTTCGGATTGCTGGTGGAACAATGGCAGGACCGGCAGGGCATCGATTGCCAGCTTCGAGTCAGCCCACACTTGCCGCCGCTGTCCGGGCCGGACAAAACCCATCTCTACCGCCTGTTGCAGGAGGCTTTGACCAACGTCGCCCGGCATGCCGGTGCAAGCGCAGTGAGGGTGCGCCTGCACTATCGCGGCGGGCATCTGCGCTTGCTGATTCGCGACAACGGTCGCGGCGCACAACAGCCACAGCGGCCCGGCGTCGGGTTGTATTCGATGTTCGAACGCGCCCGCAGCCTGGGCGGCGAGTTGCGAATCATCAGCCATCCCGGTGCCGGTTGGGCACTGGCCTTGAGCATGCCTTTGGAGGCGTCATGAATATTTTGCTGGTCGATGACCATGCGGTGGTCCGCCAGGGCTATGCCAGTCTGTTGCGGGCGCTGCTGCCGGCGATGGAAGTCCGTGAGGCGGCCACGGGGGAAGAGGCGTTGGCGCGGGTTCAAGAAGCTGTGCCGAACCTGGTGATCATGGATTTTGGCCTGCCGGGGATCAGTGGCCTGGAAACGACCCGCCGGCTGCGCCAGCGCCTGCCGCAATTGCGGGTGCTGTTTTTCAGCATGCACGATGAGTTGCCGCTGGTGCGCCAGGCACTGGATGCAGGGGCGTCGGGTTACCTGACCAAAAGCTCGGCGCCGCAGGTGCTGATTGAAGCTGTGCGACGGATCCTGGCGGGGCATGCCTATATCGAACAGCCGCTGGCCACCCAACTGGCGTGCCATCCGCAACAGGACGCCAGCGATCCGCGGTTGCAGAGCATGACCCAGCGCGAGCTGGAGATTTTCGTGATGCTCGCCAAGGGGACGCCAGCGCGGGTGATTGCCGAGCAGTTGAGCATCAGCAGCAAGACTGTTTCCAATCACCTGACGTTGCTCAAGAGCAAGTTGCAGGTCAGTTCCCATGCCGAGCTGGTGCATCTGGGGATTGATATGGGGGTGGTGCGGGTGGCGAATTGATTCAATCCACCGCCAGACCCTGTAGGAGCGAGCTTGCTCGCGATGGTCGTCAACGATAACGCGGGTAGCCTGACACCCAGTGGCGTTCTCAGGTGCATCGCGAGCAAGCTCGCTCCCATAGGGTTATCCGTCAACCGGTAGAGGGGGTCACTTATTCCAGCTGGTCGGACACCCCGTACACCCCTCCATGTTCGCATCCTGAAAGTTCGCATAATGCTGGCGCGACCCGCTGAGGTTCGCCTGCTCCAGATTGCTCTCACCAAACTTGGCTTCCTGCAGATTGGCATCACCCAGGTTGGCACCTTTGAGATCGGCCTTGCTCAGCCAGGTCATTTCCAGATCCGCAGCCCGCAAATCGGCGTTGTGCAACCTGGCGCCGGAGAGGCGGGCGAATTGCAGGTAGGCGCCGCTGAGGTTGGCATCCTGGAACTGCGCGCCCTGGGCAAACAGCCCCCAACCCTGGATCGCCATCAGTGTCGCGCCAGTGAAGTCCGCCACACGCAGGTTGCTTTGTTGCAGGCTGGCTCGGGTCAGGTTGGCGCCCTGAAGTTGGGCTTTCTCCAGGTTGGCAAGGTCGAGGCGGGCGTGACGCAGGTCTGCACCGCGCAGGTCGGCGCCGCTGAGGTTCATGTTGCGCAGGTCCTGATTGCTCAGGTTAGCGCCTTTGAGATTGGCGCCGGGGCATTGGCTGTGGGCGGCGATGGTGCAGCCGTTGATGATCAGTGGGGTGTCTTGGTCGGTGTCGGTGGCGAATGCCGGGAGGGTGGTCAGCAACAGCACAAGAGGCAAGTATTTCATGGTGGGTTCTCGTCGTGTGGGTGGGCGCTTTCGCTGTAGGAGCCAGGCTTGCCGGCGAACGGGACGCCGCGGTGCAACAGATACACCGTGATACACCGTGGCGTCCCGTTCGCCGGCAAGCCTGGCTCCTACAGCGAAGGGGGTATCAGCGTTTCGCGGTTTTGTTATCCCAACTCGGAATCTTGAACACCCAGAACGACCCGCCCTGAGCCACCGGCTTGGTCAGTTCGGCCATGTCACCACCCCACAACGGCACCGCGCCGCCGTACCCGACGGTCACACCCACGTACTGCTCGCCATCCTGTTCCCAGGTAATCGGCGGCGAGACGATGCCGCTGCCGGTCTGGAACTTCCACAGCTCGGCACCGGTTTTCGCGTCGAAGGCCTTGAGGAAACCGTCGCCGGTACCGGTGAACACCAGGTTGCCTTTGGTCGCCAGTACGCCGGCCCACAGTGGCAACGCTTCCTTGTGCTCCCAGACCACCTTGCCCGTGGTCGGGTTCATGGCGCGCAGGCTGCCGACGTGATCGTCGTACATGCGCTTGATGCGAAAGCCCATGCCCAGATAGGCCGAGCCTTTCTTGTAGTTGACCTCCTCGGTCCAGTACTCCTCCTTCCAATGATTGCCCGGAATGTAGAACAGCCCGGTGTCCTGGCTGTACGCCATCGGGTTCCAGTTCTTGCCACCCAGGAACGGCGGCGACACTTCCACGGATTTGCCCTTGGTTTCGCCGGGCAACGGTTTGGCCGGACGCTGACCGGGATTCTCCACCGGCTTGCCGGTCTTGAGATCGATGTGGCTGGCCCAGGTGATGTTGTCGACGAAGGGGAAGGCGTTCTGCAGTTTGCCGTTGTTGCGATCGACCACGTAGAAGAAGCCGTTGCGATCCGCGTGACCGGTGGCCTTGACCGTCTTGCCGTCCTTGTCCTTGTAGTCGAACAGCACCAGCTCGTTGTTGCCGGAGAAATCCCAGGCGTCGTTCGGCGTGTGCTGGTAGAACCATTTTACTTCGCCAGTGCTCGGGTCGACGCCGACCTGGCCCGAGGTGTAGAGGCTGTCGTAGTCGTGGGGATTGCCGTCCTTGGACGTGCGCGCCCAGGTATTCCACGGGCCGGGGTTGCCGGCGCCGACGATGATGGTGTTGGTCTCCGGATCGAAACTGGCGCTCTGCCAAGGGGCGCCGCCGCCGTGGCTCCAGGCTTCGACCTTGCCGGTTTCGGTGGTCGGGTCATCCGGCCAGGACGGCGCCTTGACGTCACCGGTGGTGGTGCTGTCCTTGCCGTTCAAGCGGCCCATGTGACCCTCGACGAAAGGTCGCATCCAGACTTCTTCGCCGGTGTCCGGGTCGCGGGCAAAGAGCTGCCCGACCACGCCGAACTCGTCGCCGGAGCTGCCATGGATCAGCAGCACCTTGCCGCTGGTCTTGTCCTTGATCAGTACCGGGGCGCCGGTCATGGTGTAGCCCGCGGCGTGGTCGCCGAACTTCTTGTTCCACACCACTTTGCCGGTGTTCTTGTCCAGGGCGACCAGTCGCGCGTCGAGGGTGCCGAAATAGATCTTGTCGCCATAGATGGCGGCCCCGCGATTGACCACGTCGCAGCACGGACGAATGTTGTCCGGCAGGCGATGGTTGTAGGTCCACAGCCGCTTGCCGGTCTTGGCGTCCAGGGCGAATACCCGGGAATAGGAACCGGTGACGTACACCACACCGTCGCTGACGATCGCCTGGGATTCCTGGCCGCGCTGCTTCTCGTCGCCGAACGAATAGGACCAGGCCGGTGTCAGCTTGAACACGTTCTTGTCGTTGACCTGGGCCAGCGGGCTCCAGCGCTGGGCGTTGGTGCCCATGCCGTACTGCAGCACGTCCTTGGTGGTCAGGTGATCGTTGGCAATGTCTTCCCAGGTCACGTTGCGGGTGGGGGCCGCGGGGGCGGTTGCGGCGTAGCTGGCAGTGCCCAGGGACAAGGTGCCCACCAGCAAAAATGCCTGCACGGCAAGGGTCAGCGGGGAAAGGGCGGGTAGCGATCTTATTGTCATGGTTGCAGTTCCCAGTGGAGGTTTTGGCCTGCACAGGGTGGTGCGCCCGGTGTGTTGCCGGATACGGAAAAAGTCCCGCTGTTGCCGGGAAAAATTCCCATGGGGCACCTGATTTGGGCGTGCGCCACAAGCCCTACTACCAAGGTACCGGGTGGCGGACACCAAAGCAGCATGGGGCGTACGCCAAGCCTGTCCCAAGATGGGTGCCATAGCCTCTTCAAAGAGGTTTTGCGTGCAACCTCGAGGGCATAACAATGACAACAAAACGCAACGCCTTACTCGTAGCCGGACTGCTGGCCGGCTTTATCAGTGCAGGTTCCGTCTGGGCCCACGGCAACGTCGTGCCCCAGGCCGTCGCAACCCAGGGCCTGACCCCGATCAAGGACGCCGGCGTGCCGGTCGATGCCGATGGCTGGGCGGCGGTGAACCCGTACCGCACCACCCCGGAACATGACAAGGCGGTGGAAATCGGCTCGTCGGCCTACAACCAGAACTGTGCGGCCTGCCATGGCCTGGAAGCCAAGTCCGGCGGCATCGCTCCCGACCTGCGCATGCTCGATGTCGGCGAGGCCGGAGATGAATGGTTCGTCGAACGGGTCCGCCACGGCGCCGTGCGCGATGGCCGGGTGTACATGCCGAAGATGGCCGACTACCTGAGCCAGGAAGCCTTGTGGGCGGTACGCACTTATCTGGATAGCGTTCACGTCGAGGAATGACCCATGCGCCTGCTCGCTGTGTTGTTCAGCGCTGTGTTGCTGTGTTGCCAGGTGGCGCAGGCGCAGGTCCGCACCTATGACGAAATGATCGCCGCCGGGGAACTGAAAGTGGCGGTCTACAAGGACTTCGCCCCCTACAGTTTTGAAGACGCCGGCCAGCCGCGCGGTGTCGACGTCGAACTCGCCCAGGCCTTGGCCCGGGCGCTTGACGTGCGCCTGGCGTTGATCTGGGCACCGGCCGGCGAGAAGCTCGACGACGACCTGCGCGACTACATCTGGCGTGCCAGCCAGTTGCACGACCTGCAACTGGCCGACCTGATGATGCGCGTGCCCTACGATCAGGACTACGCCCGTAAACGCAACGAGTTGGGCGAACTGGAGAACGGCCATGTGGTGATGTTCGGGCCGTACCAGAACGAACAATGGCAAGTCGCCTATGACCGCCGACGGCTGGACAAGGTGGGCAGTGTCGCCGTGTTCGAGCACCACCCGATCGGCGTCGAGGTCGATAGTGTGCCGTCGTTCTACCTGACGTCGGTGTTCAACGGCATGCTCGCCGGCAAGACTCATCATTACCCTGGCGTGCCCCAGGCGTTCGCCGCGATGAAGGCCGGCGAAATCGATGCGGTGATGGCCATGCGCGGCGAGATCGACTGGCAGGTTCACCAGGCGGCGGACCCGCAGGTGGCGCTGGCGGAAAACGCCTACCCGAACATGGGCAAGCAACTCTGGGAGATCGGCATGGCGGTGCATGAAAGCAACCGGCAGTTGGCTTACGCCGTGGAGGAAGCGCTGGAAGCCTTGATTCGCGACGGCTCGGTCAACGCCATTTATGGCCATTACGGCCTGCGCTATGACGTGCCCGAGATGTATCAACAGTGAACTGGCGAGCGAGTTGTCTGCTGGCCTGCTGGCTGCCGATGGCCGCGCATGCGGTAGGCATCGAGCCGGGCAAGGACCCGGTGCCCTCGGTGATGTGGGCCTTCTACCACAAACAAATGCTCGGCGACGCGCCGTTCGTGTTTGACGATCGGGTCAAGCTGCACGCGCCGCCGTTCGCCGAAGACGCCCGGCAAGTGCCGCTGGAAATCGACGCCCGGGCCTTCAAGGGCGAAGTGGTGAAAATCCTCGCCTGGGCCGAACTCAATCCCTTGCCGAAAATCGTCGATTTCCAGCCGCTGGATCGGGTGCTGCCATGGCTGTCGTTGCGCATCCGTATTGAGCAAGCCACGCCCCTGCGCGCCGCGGTACTGACCCGCGATGGCCTGTGGCATGTCGGCTCGACCCTGATCGATGCCGCAGGCGGCGGGTGTACGGCACCCAGCGTAGTGCGGACCCAGCCGGGTTGGGAGGAGCACATTGGCGAAGTGCTCGGCGGTCGTTATCCCCGTGGCGAATTCAGCCGTTTGCGCTTGCAAGTGGCACACCCGATGGACAACGGCATGGTCGGCGGCATTCCCGAATTCTTCATCAACCATGCCGAATTGCGCGACGGTAATGATCAACTGCTGGCCCGTCTCGAGCTGTTTCCCGCCGTCAGCGAAAACCCCAACCTGGCCTTCGATATCGAAGGGGCAGGGCAGACGCGCCTGTTGCTGCGCGACAACAGCGGCAATCAATTCGATGCGGCCATACCCTGACCCCAAGGAGCGCGTCATGCACTGGATGCTGCTGTTGTTCATGAGCCTGAGCCTGCCGGCCCTGGCCGAGCTCGACTACTCACTCAAGCCCCGGCAGATCGCCGAGGACACCTGGTTGCTGGAAGGCAGCACCGACAACTTCGCCAAGGCCAACGGCGGCAACATCGTCAATACCGCGTTCATCGTTACCGAACCTGGGGTGGTGGTGATCGACACAGGGCCATCGAAACGTTACGGCGAGGCGATGCGCAAGGCTATTGCCGCGATCACCGATAAACCGGTGATCCAGGTCCTGCTGACCCATCACCACCCCGATCATGTGCTGGGCAACCAGGCTTTCACCGACGTGCCGATCGGCGCGTTGGCCGGCACCACCGAGCTGTTGCGGCAGCAGGGCGATGCGATGGCCGAGAACATGTATCGACTGGTGGGCGACTGGATGCGCGGCACCGAGGTGGTATTGCCAACCCGGACGCTGACGCCCGGGGTGCAAGGTTTTGGGAATCACGATTTGCACCTGCTGAGCCTGGGTGGGCACACCGGTGCGGATCTGGTTATTCTCGACCGGAAAACCGGCGTGCTGTTTGCCGGGGATCTGGTGTTTTACCAACGGGCGCTAACCACGCCCAACAGTCCGGGGCTTGCTGTCTGGCTGTCGGACATAGCGACCCTGCAAGGGTTGCCCTGGACGCTGATCGTGCCTGGGCATGGCCCGGTGGCCACGGATGCAAAGCCGTTCGAGCAGATGCGAGATTACCTGGGTTGGCTCGATCAACTGATGCGCGACGGTGCCGCCAGCGGCAGCGACATGGCCGAGATGATCCGCAGCCCGATTCCCGAACGGTTTACCGGGATCAGCCTGAGCCGCTATGAGCTGATCCGCAGTGTCAGTCATCTCTACCCACGCTACGAACGCGCACAAATGACCCGAGTCGATTCCGCCGCAATCAAATGACCAACACCGGCCCCCTGTAGGAGCTGGCTTGCCAGCGAAGGAGGTCAACGATGACGAGGGTTGGCTGGAGGAATGCGGCGCTCTCAGGTTCTTCGCGAGCAAGCTCGCTCCTACAGGGGGCGGTGTTGGTCGCGAAATCCGGTGTTCATACCCTGCGACCCGCTACTAAGGAACTAGCAATCTAGACACTGCGGGCAATTGTTGCCAGGACGGTAGCGGCCAAGAATCTGCACCAGACCGGGAAAATTTCCCGGGTATAACAAAAACCGCAGAGGAAGCCGTCATGACCCAACCCGCACGTCGCCACCCCTTGGTCCTCAGCGCGCTGCTCAGTGCCATGCTGCTGTCCGGCCCGGCATCGGCCGCCGTCACCGACCAGGATATTCTCCAGGACCCCAAGAACCCGGAGCAGATCGTCACCAACGGTCTGGGCGTCCAGGGTCAGCGCTACAGCCCGCTGGACACCCTCAACGTCAGTAACGTGAAGGACTTGCGACCGGTCTGGGCGTTCTCGTTCGGCGGCGAAAAACAACGCGGTCAGCAAGCACAGCCGATGATCAAGGACGGCGTGATGTACCTGACCGGCTCCTATTCCCGGGTGTTTGCGGTGGATGCGCGCACCGGCAAGAAACTGTGGCAATACGATGCGCGCTTGCCCGATGACATCCGTCCGTGCTGCGACGTGATCAACCGGGGTGTCGCGCTGTACGGCGACCTGGTGTTCTTCGGCACCCTCGACGCCAAGCTCGTGGCCCTGAACAAGGACACCGGCAAAGTGGTCTGGAGCAAGAAAGTCGCCGACCACAAGGAAGGCTATTCGATCAGCGCCGCGCCACTGGTGATCAACGGCAAGCTGATCACCGGGGTGGCCGGTGGCGAGTTCGGGGTGGTCGGCAAGATCGAAGCCTACGACCCGAAAAACGGTGACCTGTTGTGGAGCCGCCCAACCGTCGAAGGCCACATGGGTTACGTCTACAAGGACGGCAAGGCGGTAGAAAACGGCATCTCCGGCGGTGAAGCAGGCAAGACCTGGCCCGGCGATCTGTGGAAGACCGGTGGCGCCGCGCCCTGGCTCGGCGGCTACTACGACCCGGAAACCAATCTTCTGCTGTTCGGCACCGGTAACCCGGCCCCGTGGAACTCGCACCTGCGTCCTGGCGACAACCTCTACTCGTCGTCGCGCCTGGCGCTCAACCCGGACGATGGCACCATCAAGTGGCACTTCCAGAGCACGCCCCACGACGGTTGGGACTATGACGGCGTCAACGAGCTGGTGTCGTTCAACTACAGCGAGGGCGGCAAAGAGATAAAAGCGGCCGCCACTGCCGACCGTAACGGCTTCTTCTACGTGCTCGACCGCACCAACGGCAAATTCATCCGCGGCTTCCCGTTCGTGGACAAGATCACCTGGGCCACCGGCCTCGATAAAGAGGGCCGGCCGATCTACAACGAAGCCAGCCGTCCAGGTGCGCCGGGCACGGAAGCCAAAGGCAGTTCGGTATTCGTCGCCCCGGCGTTCCTCGGCGCGAAAAACTGGATGCCGATGGCCTACAACAAGGACACCGGGCTGTTCTACGTGCCGTCCAACGAATGGGGCATGGACATCTGGAACGAAGGCATCGCCTACAAGAAAGGCGCGGCGTTCCTCGGTGCCGGGTTCACCATCAAGCCATTGAATGAAGATTACATCGGCGTGCTGCGGGCCATCGACCCGAAAACCGGCAAGGAAGTCTGGCGCCACAAGAACTTTGCGCCGCTGTGGGGCGGGGTGCTGACCACCAAGGGCAACCTGGTGTTCACCGGCACGCCGGAAGGTTTCCTGCAGGCGTTCAATGCCAAGACCGGCGAAAAAGTCTGGGAATTCCAGACCGGCTCCGGTGTGCTCGGTTCGCCTGTGACCTGGGAAATGGACGGCGAACAGTACGTCTCGGTGCTCTCGGGCTGGGGCGGTGCGGTACCGCTGTGGGGTGGCGAAGTGGCCAAGCGGATCAAGGACTTCAACCAGGGCGGGATGCTCTGGACCTTCAAGTTGCCTAAAGACCTGGTCGTGGCCAAACACTAACCCTGAATCCACCGCATAACCCCTGTAGGAGCGAGCTTGCTCGCGAAAAGCCTGAGAACACCACGGGGTGTCAGGTCGCCAGCGTTATCGTTGACGACCATCGCGAGCAAGCTTGCTCCTACAAAGACTGCGTCGTGCGCTATTTAAACAGCACCCTTTACCCCTGTGGGAGCGGGCTTGCTCGCGAAAAACCTGAGAGCACCGCGGGGTGTCAGGTCACCAGCGTTATCGTTGGCGACCATCGCTAGCAAGCTTGCTCCTACTACCAAATAACGAGAATCCCCCTGCCAACGGCGCATTCGTCTGGCACGCGGAGCTCTCTACTATCGATCCATCGCCTGTTTGCCCGACAGGCATCGACCCAGACAGAGGCCCACCATGATCTACGCACAACCCGGAACACCAGGCGCCGTCGTGACGTTCAAGGCGCGCTACGGCAACTTCATCGGCGGCGAGTTCGTCGCCCCGGTCAATGGTGAGTACTTCACCAACTCTTCGCCGGTCACCGGTGAAGTGATCGCCGAATTCCCTCGTTCCAGCGCCGCCGACATCGAAAAAGCCCTCGACGCAGCGCATGCCGCCGCCGATGCCTGGGGCAAGACCTCGGCGCAGGACCGCTCGCGGGTGCTGCTGAGAATCGCCGACCGCATCGAGGAGAACCTGGAGATACTCGCTGTCACCGAAACCTGGGACAACGGCAAGGCCGTGCGCGAAACCCTGAACGCTGACGTGCCCCTGGCCGCCGACCATTTCCGCTACTTCGCCGGCTGCATTCGCGCCCAGGAAGGCGGCGCCGCCGAGATCAACGAGCTGACCACCGCCTATCACTTCCACGAACCCCTGGGCGTGGTCGGGCAGATCATCCCGTGGAATTTCCCGCTGCTCATGGCCGCCTGGAAACTCGCGCCGGCCCTGGCCGCCGGCAACTGCGTGGTACTCAAGCCTGCCGAACAGACGCCGCTGTCGATCATGGTCTTTGCCGAGCTGATCGCCGATTTGCTGCCGGCCGGCGTGCTGAACATCGTCCAGGGTTTCGGTCGCGAAGCGGGCGAGGCGCTGGCCACCAGCAAGCGCATCGCCAAGATCGCCTTCACCGGTTCCACCCCGATTGGCGCGCACATCATGAAATGCGCGGCCGAGAACATCATTCCGAGCACTGTCGAACTGGGCGGCAAGTCGCCGAACATTTTCTTCGAAGACATCATGCAAGCCGAGCCGCAGTTCATCGAGAAGGCTGCCGAAGGCCTGGTGCTGGCATTCTTCAATCAGGGCGAGGTCTGCACCTGTCCATCGCGAGCGCTGGTGCAGGAGTCGATCTACGACGACTTCATGAAAGTGGTGATGAAGAAGATCGTCAAGATCAAGCGCGGCAACCCGCTGGACACTGAAACCATGGTCGGCGCCCAGGCGTCCGAGCAGCAGTACGACAAGATCCTCTCGTACCTTAAGATCGCTCAGGAGGAGGGTGCCGAGCTGCTCACCGGCGGCGCGGCCGAGCATCTTGAGGGGGATTTGTCGACGGGTTATTACATCCAGCCGACCCTGCTCAAGGGCCACAACAAGATGCGCGTGTTCCAGGAAGAAATCTTCGGCCCGGTGGTGGGTATCACCACCTTCAAGGACGAAGCCGAAGCCTTGGCCATTGCCAACGACAGCGAGTTCGGCCTCGGTGCGGGCCTGTGGACCCGCGACATCAACCGCGCCTACCGCATGGGCCGGGCGATCAAGGCCGGTCGCGTATGGACCAACTGCTATCACCTGTACCCGGCCCATGCGGCGTTCGGTGGCTACAAGAAGTCCGGTGTCGGCCGTGAGAATCACAAGATGATGCTCGACCATTATCAGCAGACCAAAAACCTGCTGGTGAGCTATGACATCAATCCGCTGGGATTCTTTTGATTCGACACGAAACCGTGTGATGGCTTTCGCGGGCAAGCCTCGCTCCTACAGGTACAGGTGATCTGTAGGAGCGAGGCTTGCCCGCGAATGGCCGTGTCTGACACCCCGCTACACCCCCTACCAACGCACGCCGCCACCTCCTTCGAAAGTAGCATTCGGTCGCCCCGCACCCCGTGCATTAATGGCCTTACCGGAATCGTCCGGCACAAGAAGAGGATTGACCCATGTGGACTAAACCCGCGTTTACCGATCTGCGCATTGGCTTCGAAGTGACGATGTATTTCGCCAACCGCTGATTGTCCACCCGGCCAGCCGTGGCGTTGGCCGGGCCTGCCTCGGCCGAGCGGGCGTAGCTGGAGCGGCGGGGGATAGAGGTGGCTTATGACGGCATGAGCATTTGTGCTGTAGCTGATGGCCCCATCGCGGGCAAGCCCGCTCCCACAGGGGGTTGTGTGTACAACCACAGATCCTTGTGTACACCACAGGTCCTTGTGGGAGCGGGCTTGCCCGCGAAGAGGCCAGGTCAGACACCGCAGAACCCTGGAGAACCGCAATGACCGACACCCCGCTGACCCCCACCGAATTCGAGCAGGCCCTGCGCGCCAAAGGCGCCTACTACCATATCCACCACCCCTTCCACCAAGCCATGTACGCCGGCCGCGCCAGCCGCGAGCAGATCCAGGGTTGGGTCGCCAATCGTTTCTATTACCAGGTGAACATCCCGCTCAAGGATGCCGCGATCCTCGCCAACTGCCCCGACCGCGAGGTACGCCGGGAATGGCTGCAACGGATTCTCGACCACGACGGCGAGCCTGGCAGCGAAGGCGGCATCGAAGCCTGGCTACGCCTGGGCGAAGCCGTGGGCCTCGATCGCGAACAAATCCTCTCGCAAGAGCTGGTACTGCCGGGCGTACGCTTCGCCGTGGACGCCTACGTCAATTTCGCCCGCCGCGCCTGCTGGCAGGAAGCGGCCAGCAGTTCCCTGACCGAACTGTTCGCGCCACAGATCCACCAGTCCCGACTCGACGCCTGGCCGAGCCATTACCCGTGGATCGATGCCGCCGGCTACGACTACTTCCGCACTCGCCTGAGCCAGGCGCGGCGCGATGTCGAGCACGGGTTGCGCATCACCCTGGCGCATTACGTGACCTTCGAGGGCCAGCAACGCATGCTGGAGATTCTGCAGTTCAAACTCGACGTGCTCTGGAGCATGCTCGACGCCATGAGCATGGCCTACGAGCTGGAACGTCCGCCGTATCACACGGTGACGACGGAGAAAGTCTGGCACCGGGGGATCGCCCTGTGAGCCCGATCAAACGCGATCAGGCTCCGACCCTGCGCCAAGGGTTTCGCCTGCAATGGGAGCCGCGTCAGGACTGTCACGTGCTGCTGTACCCTGAAGGCATGATCAAGCTCAACGTCAGTGCCGGGCAGATCCTAGACCTGCTGGACGGCCGGCGCAGCGTGGCGGCGATCATCGATCTGCTGTCCGAGAACTTCCCTGGGGTGCCGGGGATCGACGAGGACGTGCTGGCGTTCCTGGAGGTGGCCCATGCGCAATTCTGGATCGAATGACTCGCCGCCCGGGCCGCCGCTGTGGCTACTTGCGGAGCTGACTTATCGTTGCCCGCTGCAATGCCCGTATTGCTCCAATCCGCTGGACTTTGCCCAGGCAGGTGAAGAGTTGAGCACCGCAGAATGGATTCGGGTGTTCCGCGAAGCCCGGGACATGGGGGCCGCGCAACTGGGCTTTTCCGGCGGCGAGCCGTTGGTACGGCAAGACCTGGCCGAGTTGATCAAGGCGGCCCGGGACATGGGCTACTACACCAACCTGATCACCTCCGGCATCGGCCTGACCGAGCAGAAAGTTCGCGACTTCAAGGTCGCCGGGCTGGACCATATCCAGATCAGCTTCCAGGCCGCCGACGAAGCGGTGAACAACATGCTTGCCGGCTCGCGCAAGGCATTCGCCCAGAAGCTGGCGATGGCCCGGGCGGTGAAAGCCCAGGGCTATCCGATGGTGCTGAACTTCGTTACCCATCGACACAACATCGACGAGATCGCGAAGATCATCGACCTGTGCCTGGAGCTGGAGGCGGATTTCGTCGAATTGGCCACCTGCCAGTTCTACGGTTGGGCCGAACTCAACCGCGTTGGCCTGTTGCCGACCCGTGAACAATTGCAGCGAGCCGAGCGCATCACCAACGAGTACCGCGAGCGTCTGGAGGCCCAGGGTCATCCGTGCAAGCTGATTTTCGTCACGCCGGACTACTACGAAGAACGCCCCAAGACCTGCATGAACGGCTGGGCCAACCTGTTTCTCGACATCACCCCGGACGGCACGGCGCTGCCTTGCCACAGCGCGCGGCAGTTGCCGGTGCAGTTTCCCAACGTGCGCGAGCACAGCATCGAGCACATCTGGACCGATTCGTTTGGGTTCAACCGCTTTCGCGGCGATGACTGGATGAAGGAGCCGTGCCGCTCCTGCGATGAAAAGCACAAGGACCTGGGCGGTTGCCGCTGCCAGGCGTTCATGTTGACCGGCGATGCGGAAAATGCCGACCCGGTGTGCAGCAAGTCGCCGCACCATGGGGTGATCCTCAAGGCCCGGGAGGAGGCCGATGCGCCGGGGTCGGGCATGGAACACCTGACGTTGCGCAATGAAAAGGCTTCCAGGCTGATCTATCGCGGATAATCAAGCGACACAAATCCCCTGTGGGAGCGAACTTGCTCGCGATAGCGGACTTCCAGAAGTAATGATGTTGCCTGACACTCCGCTATCGCGAGCAAGCTCGCTCCCACAGGGGGCTGCGGTGGATACAAGATTTGAGTAGCCGCAGCCTGCTACACCATTGGTCTGATTGCATTCACCGCCGGATGCGTTAGTGTGGCTTTACCTTCCAAAACAATAAAAAACAGGCTTTCCAATGAGCCAGAGTCTCAGCCAGCTGCGTAAATTCGTTTCACCTGAAATCATCTTTGGTGCCGGTTGCCGGCACAACGTCGGCAACTGCGCCAAGACCTTCGGTGCCCGCAAGGTGCTGGTGGTCAGCGATCCCGGGGTGATTGCCGCCGGATGGGTGGCCGATGTCGAGGCCAGCCTGCAAGCCCAGGGCATCGACTACTTCCTGTACAGCGACGTGTCGCCCAACCCGCGGGTCGAAGAAGTCATGCTCGGCGCCGAGCTGTACCGGGAGAACCACTGCGATGTGATCGTCGCCGTCGGCGGCGGCAGCCCGATGGATTGCGGCAAGGGCATCGGCATCGTCGTCGCCCATGGGCGCAGCATCCTCGAGTTCGAGGGGGTGGACACCATCCGCGTGCCCAGCCCGCCGCTGATCCTGATTCCGACCACCGCTGGCACTTCGGCGGACGTCTCGCAATTCGTGATCATTTCCAATCAGCAAGAACGGATGAAATTCTCCATCGTCAGCAAGGCCGTGGTGCCGGACGTGTCGCTGATCGACCCGGAAACCACCCTGAGCATGGACCCGTTCCTGTCGGCCTGTACCGGTATCGACGCCCTGGTACATGCCATCGAGGCCTTCGTTTCTACCGGTCATGGCCCCTTGACCGATCCCCATGCGCTGGAAGCCATGCGCCTGATCAACGGCAACCTGGTGCAGATGATCGCCAATCCCGGCGACATCGCGCTACGCGAGAAAATCATGCTCGGCAGCATGCAGGCCGGGCTGGCGTTCTCCAACGCGATTCTCGGTGCGGTGCACGCGATGTCCCACAGCCTCGGTGGCTTTCTCGACCTGCCGCACGGCCTGTGCAACGCGGTACTGGTGGAACACGTGGTGGCGTTCAACTACAACTCGGCGCCTGACCGCTTCAAGGTGATCGCCGAGACCTTCGGCATTGACTGCCGGGGCCTCAATCACCGGCAGATCTGCGGGCGCCTGGTGGAGCACCTGATCGCCCTCAAGCATGCGATCGGCTTCCATGAAACCCTCGGCTTGCATGGGGTCAGCACCGCGGATATTCCATTCCTGTCGCAGCACGCCATGCACGACCCGTGCATTCTCACCAACCCGCGCGAGTCCAGCCAGCGTGATGTCGAGGTCGTCTATGGCGAAGCCCTCTGACGAGCAACAACGGGCGCTGGCAGGACTGCTCGGGTTAGGCAGCCATTCGGCGCGCAAGAGTCATTACCCGGAACTGGCCGCGCGCCTGGATGAGCTGGAAGCCGAGCGTAATCGCTACAAGTGGCTGTTCGAAAACGCGGTGCACGGGATCTTCCAGGCCAGCTTGCTCGAAGGCATGCGCGCCGCCAACCCGGCACTGGCGCGGATGCTCGGCTATCAGAATCCGCAGGAGGTGTTGTTCTCGCTGGCGGACCTGGCCAGCAACCTGTTTGTCGGCGGGGCACGGGAGCTGGAAAACATTGGCGAAATCCTCAGGCACCAAGGCAGCCTGAATGGTTACGAAACCCAATTGCGGCGCAAGGACGGCAGCCGTCTCGACGTGCTGATGAACCTGCTGCTCAAACCCGATCAGGAAGAATTGGTCGAAGGTTTTGTCGCCGATATCACCGAACGCAAACTCGCCCAGCAGCGCCTGCAACAGCTCAATGACCAACTGGAGCAGCGGGTCACGGCGCGCACCGACGAATTGCTCGAAGCCAACCGCAACCTGCAGCAGCAAATCACCCAGCGTAAACAGATCGCCGAAGCCTTGCGCGATGCCCGGGACGCGGCCGAGGCCGCCAATCGCAGCAAGGACAAGTACCTCGCCGCCGCCAGCCATGATCTGCTGCAACCCCTCAACGCCGCGCGCTTGCTGATCTCGACCTTGCGTGAGCGCAGACTGCCCGAGGTCGAACAGGTGCTGGTGGAGCGTACGCACCAGGCCCTGGAAGGGGCCGAAGATTTGCTCACCGATCTGCTCGACATATCCCGGCTCGATCAGGCCGCGGTCAAACCGGACATTGCCCTGTACCGCCTTGATGAATTGCTCGGTCCGCTGGTGTCGGAATTCCGCTCGGTGGCCGAAGCCGCCGGATTGAACCTGCGCGTGCACATGGGCGACTACGCCATCAATACCGACTTGCGGCTGATGACGCGGATCTTGCGCAACTTTCTCAGCAACGCCTGCCGTTACACCGACGCGGGCAGCATCCTGCTGGGGGCCCGGCGGCGCGGTACGATGCTGCGCCTGGAAGTCTGGGACACCGGACGCGGGATTGCCGCTGACCGGCTGGATTCGATCTTCCTCGAGTTCAACCAGCTGGACGTCGGCCGTGCCGCCGATCGCAAGGGTGTCGGCCTGGGGTTGGCGATTGTCGAGCGCATCGCGAAAATTCTCGACTACAGGATCCAGGTGCATTCGCGGCCGGGGCGTGGATCGATGTTCAGCATCGACGTGCCGATTTCCCATGAGGTCCCGTTGCCGATCAGTCAAGCCGCGCCCCAGCCGGGTGCGGGCAACCCGCTGCCAGGGCGGCGATTGCTGGTGCTGGACAACGAAGTCAGCATCCTTGAAAGCATGAGTGCGTTGCTGGGGCAGTGGGGCTGCGACGTGGTGGTCGCCACTGATGAAGCCTCCGCGCTGACAGCCTTGGAGGGCCAGGCACCGGAACTGATCCTGGCCGACTACCACCTCGATCACGGGGTGGTGGGCTGTGAGGTGGTCCGGCATTTGCGTCAGCATTTCGGCCTGGTGATTCCCGCGGTGATCATCACCGCGGATCGCACCGACCAGTGTCGCAGCGCCTTGCAAAGGCTCGAGGCACCGCTGCTGAACAAACCGGTGAAGCCCGGCAAGTTGCGCGCGGTGTTGAGCCAGATACTGGGCTAGCCGAGTTCGCGATACTGCAGGTTGAACCCCAGCTCGGTGGACTGGCCTTGCTCGAGCAACACCAGTCCCGGACGCCCGGGCAGATGATGAGCATTGACCGGGTGACTCACCGGTTCGATGCAGAAAAATTTCAAATCTACCGGACAATAGAGCAGGTAGAAATCGCTGTCGGTGGCCTGGCATTGCAATTCATAACCGAGGTCCGGTTGCTGGATCAGGCACTGACCGTCCCACTCGCAGAAACCGTTGTCGACCAGGGTGTCGGGCAAGCCTTTGAGGTGCTGGAAATCCCATTCGGCGGGCACCGACGTCAATTTTGTCGGTAGTTTTACCCCATCGCATAACCAGACTTGTCGGGCCCGTGCCTGCAGTCGAGTGCCCGCCGTGCGCGGCAAGTAGGGATGAAACCCCAGGCCATGCCAGGCGGCGAGTTCGGCCAGGTGGGTGACGTGCAAACCGATGCTCAGCTTGCCCTCGCTCAGTTGGAAACGTTGCCTGGCGCGATAAGTGAAGGGCGTGGTGCTGTCGAGTTGCAGGACCACTTCATCCTGAGTGTGCGACACCACCTGCCACGGCTGTTGCCAGGCACTGCCGTGGATCGGCAGGGGATCGGTGAGGCTGTTGGGCGTCAGTGCCAGCCAGCCGTCGGGGCGGTCGAATCCCCCTTCGGAAATACGGTTTGACCAAGGGGCCAAGGGAAAGCAGCCGAGTTTGCCCGGCAGACCGGTGTTCAGCGCGTGGGCGTCGCTGTGGCGCAGCAGCGGTTGGCCGGTGCTGCGCACTGTCCAGTTGACGATGCTGCCGCCGAGTTCGGGGGCGAGGGTGAGGTGGGTGAGGTCGTCTTTGAGTTCGAGGAGTGTTGGCGTCATGTTGCCCCGCGATATGAATGAGTACCTGTAGGAGCCAGGCTTGCCGGCGAAGGCGATCTCAAATACGCCTTCGCCTGTAGGAGCCAGGCTTGCCGGCGAAGACGATCTCAAATACGCCTTCGTCTGTAGGAGCCAGGCTTGCCGGCGAAGACGATCTCAAATACGCCTTCGCTTGTAGGAGCCAGGCTTGCCGGCGAAGACGATCTCAAATACGCCTTCGCCGGCAAGCCTGGCTCCTACAGGCATTGCGTTTTACAGTTGCGAATGTTTTTGCCAGGGCCGGGACCCGCGTTCTACAACACCAAATGCGGCAACCACAGCGACAGCGCCGGAATGTAGGTCACGGCCATCAGCACCAGGAACAGCACGGCATAGAACGGCAGCAGCGCCTTCACGGTCTTCTCGATACTGACTTTACCCACCGCCGACCCCACAAACAGCACCGCACCCACCGGCGGCGTGATCAAACCAATCCCCAGGTTCACCAGCATGATCATGCCGAACTGCACCGGGTCCACGCCAATGCCCAGGATCACCGGCATCAAAATCGGTGTCAGGATCAGGATCAGCGGCGCCATGTCCATCACCGTGCCAAGCAACAGCAGCATGACGTTGATGCACATCAGAATCACATAGCGATTGTCCGACAGCGTCAGGAACATCGTGGTGATCTTCGACGGGATCTGCATCAGGGTCATGATGTAGCCGAAGCTGGCGGCAAAACCGATCAGGATCATCACAATCGAAATCGTCCGTACCGTGCGGTGCATCAGCTTTGGCAGCTCGCTCCACTTGTAGTCGCGGTAGATGAACATGGTGACGAAGAACGACCACAACACCGCAATGGCCGCCGATTCAGTCGCGGTGAAGATCCCCGAAAGAATGCCGCCGAGGATGATCACCATGGCCATCAGGCCCCACATCGCTTCGCCGCAGATCTTCAGCGCCTGCCGCATGGGAATGACTTCGCCCTTGGGGTAGTTGCGCTTTTTGGCGAAGATCAGGCACAGCACCATCAGGCACGCGCTCATCAACAGGCCCGGAACTACGCCAGCCATGAACAACGAAGCAATGGACACCGTGCCGCCGGCAGCCAGCGAGTAGAGTACCGAGTTGTGGCTGGGCGGGGTCAGCAGCGCTTGCACCGAGCCGCTGACGGTGACCGCCGTGGCGAATTCCCGGGGATAGCCGCGCCGTTCCATCTCTGGAATCAGCACCGAGCCCACCGACGCGGTGTCCGCCACCGAGGAACCGGAGATCGCACCGAAGAAGGTCGAGGCCATGATGTTGACCAGCGATAATCCGCCGCGCACGAAACCCACCAACACACCGGCAAACGCGACCAGCCGCCGGGACATGCCGCCCTCGGCCATGATCGCGCCCGCCAGGACGAAAAACGGGATCGCCAGCAGGGAGAATTTGTTGACGCCACCGGCGACCTGAATCATCAGGGCCTGGAACGGTATGTCGATCCACCAGGCGCCGATCAGGGCGGAAAGGCCCAGGGCGTAGGCGACCGGCATGCCGATCAGGATCAAAGCGATAAAACTGCCCAGCAGAATCAGAGCGTCCATTCAGGCGGCACCTTCGTTTTCTTCAACCAGGTCGAATCGCACGACCCGACGGTTGCTCTGGTCACCGAGCAAGAGTTTTTCCAGGACAAAGATCAGCGTCAGCAGACCGCCGACGGGGATCGGCATGTAAGTGATGCCGACTCGCAGGGTGGGCAGGGCGCTCATGAACTGGTTCCAGGTGGAGATGCACAGCTTGGTGCCCCAGACCGTCATGAACAGGCAGATCGTTGCCATCAGCAGTTGCGAGACGATGCTCATGGTCCTGCGAAGGTGCGGCGTCATGCGATCCGTCAGCATGGCCACGGCCATGTGCGCGCCGGCGCGATAGCTGGCGGCGGCACCGATGAAGGTGAAGACCATCATCAGCAGGATGGCGGTGGGCTCCGGCCAGCTCGAGCCCGTGCCGAGGATGTAACGGGCAAACACGCCCCAGGGAATGATCAGGGAAATGGCCAGGACTGACATCCCCGCGACCCAGATGCAGGTCATGTAAATCCTGTCGTTGATACGCAGCAGCAGATTCTTCATCGGGTTCCACCGTAACCGGGCGCGCGCTGACCTACACCAACGTCAGCGGCGCCGGGCCTTTCATGAATGCAGGGAGGGTTACTGAACGGCTTCGATGCGCTTGATCAGATCGGCGTAGGGCGCGCCGTATTTTTCCCGGACCGAGGCGGTGGCCTCATAGAAAGGTTTTTTGTCGACGGTGATGAACTCGACGCCGGCCGCCTTGAGTTTCTCTTCGCTGCTGGTGGATTTTGCGTCCCACAACGTGCGTTCCTGGGCCTGTGCCGCCTTGGCGGTTTTCTTCACCAGCACTTGTTGCTCGGGGGTGAGTTTGTCCCAGGTGATTTTCGACATCACGATCGGCTCGGGCAGGATCAGGTGCCCGGTCAAGCTGTAGAACTTGGCGTTCTGGTAGTGGTTGTGTTCGAGCAGGGTCGGCGGGTTGTTTTCCGCACCGTCGATCACCCCGGTCTGCAACGCACTGAAGATCTCGCCGGTGTCCATCGCAATGCCGTTGCCGCCCATGGCGTTGATGGTTTCGATGAACATCGGGTTGCCTTGCACGCGAATCTTCATGCCCTTGAGGTCGGCGAGGCTGCGCACCGGTTTCTTGGTGTAGATGTTGCGCGTGCCGCCGTCCATCCAGGCCAGGGCGACCAGGCCGAATTCGGAATCGGTGATTTTCGCCAGGATCTCGTCGCCGACTTCACCGTCAATGACTTTGCGCATGTGCGCCTGGTCGCGGAATACAAACGGCATGTTGAACACGTTCACGTCCGGCACCACCGGCCCGACGATGCCCAGGCTGACCCGGGCCATCTGGATGGCGCCGACCTGGGCCTGTTCCACCACTTCTTTTTCCGAGCCGAGCACACCGCCGGCGAACATCTTGAACGTCAACTTGCCGTTACTGTCGGCCACCAGAGTCTTGCCCAACTGTTCTTCCGCCACCACGGTCGGGTAACCGGCGGGATGGATGTCGGCAAATTTGATTTCCAGCGCGTGGGCGGTACTGCTGAGGGTGAAAACGAAGGGGAGTGCAGCGGCGAGCAAGGTGCGTTTGAAGTCCATGGGTTGTGTCTCCAGTCTTGTTATTGTTGTTTTCAAGGCGCAGCGGTGCAGCACAAGCGGTTACGGCAATGGGTTGAACGCAGGTTCCGGCAAACCTTTCACCCCGGGATTCAGGGCAAATACACCGCCGGCCAGGGACTGTTCGTCCCGGTCGTCACCGGGGCGGATCGAGGTCACGAACAGCGTGTCCAGTCGACTGCCACCAAAGGCGCACATGGTGGGTTTTTTCACCGGGACCGCGAGGGAGCGGTCCAGTCGGCCATCAGGGGTGAAACGATGGATCAGCCCGGCGTCGTTGGCGCAGATCCAGTAGCAGCCTTCGGCATCCACCGCGGCGCCGTCGGGACGCCCGGGGAACTGATGCATGTCGACGAACAGCCGGCGCCTGGACGGCGTGCCGGTGTCGATGTCGTAATCGAAGGCCCAGATCTGCTGGACCAGGGGATGGGAATCCGACAGGTACATCGTGCGGCCATCCGGGCTGAAGCCCAGGCCGTTGGGCACGATGAACCCGCCGAGTTGCGCCTCGAGCGGCCCCGGTTGCCCGGCGCTGTAGCGATAGAGCCTGCCCTCGGCAGCATTGGCGCCCATGTTCAGCACCATGCTCCCGGCCCAGAAGCGCCCCTGACGATCGCAACGACCGTCGTTGAGGCGCATGTCGGGGCGAGCGTGATTCACGCCGGCCAGCAGTTCGCTGTCGAGGCTGCCGTCGTTATGCGGGTGCAGCTCAAAGAAGCCGCTTTCCATGCCGGCCACCCAGCGTCCATTGCCTTGACGTGCGATGCAGGCAAGCATTTGCGGGGCGGTCCAGGCATCGACATGACCGCTGTCGGCACGCCAGCGTTGCAGGCCGCCAGCGGGAATATCGACCCAGTACAGGGCATTTTCCTCGGCGACCCAGACCGGGCTTTCACCCACCGCGTTACGGGCATCGACAATCAATTCGGCGTGCATGGCGACTCATTCCCTTGGGCTGTTATGGTTGGGATCGTTGCGGGTTCAGTCGCCGAACGGGCCGGCCGCACAGAAGGCGCCACCCTGATAGACACGCGCAGGATCATCAGCGGCGGGCATCGGCTGGGCTTCGACCTTGCCGCGGAACACTTCGGAGCTGTCTTTGGGGGCATAGCCCAGGGCGGTCGCGAATCGGTTATCCCACCAGATATCCTTGTTATCGGACATGCCATACACCACGGTGTGACCGACGCCTGGGGTGAGCAACGCACGCTCGAGCAATTGCGTGAGATCGCCGAAGCTCAGCCAGGTGCTCATCATCCGGCGGTTTTGCGGTTCCGGGAACGAGGAGCCAATGCGGATGCTGACGGTCTCGATGCCATAACGATCGAAGTAGAACGTGGCCATGTCTTCGCCGTAGGACTTGGACAAGCCGTAGTAACTGTCCGGGCGACGCGGGGAGTGTGCGTCGATGACCTGGTCCTGCTTGTAGAAGCCGATCACATGGTTGGAGCTGGCGAAAATCACGCGCTTGACGCCATGCCGGCGCGCCGCTTCGTAGATGTGGAACACGCCGCAGATGTTGGCGCCGAGGATTTCTTCGAACGAGCGCTCTACCGACACGCCGCCGAAGTGCAGGATGGCGTCCACGCCTTCGACCAGTCGATGCACCGCTTGTTTGTCGGAAAGGTCGCAGGTGACGACTTCTTCCCGGTCATCGATGGCCGGGGCGATGTCGGCAATGTCCGACAGGCGAATCACGTTGGCATAAGGCCGCAGCGTTTCGCGCAGCACTTTACCGAGGCCGCCGGCGGCACCGGTTAGCAGCAGGCGATTGAAAGGGGCTGTTTGAGTAGTAGTCATGGAAGTCCCTGGACAGCAGTTATTGTTAGGGTGCGTTGTAGGTTGTCGTACGACTTGGTCAAAGTATCGTTAGGCTTCCCGGGTTTTGTCAACGCGACTTTGGGTGAAATTGACGGGGGGTTATCTTTTCCGGCAGACCTACCCCCGTAGGAGCGAAGCTTGCTCGCGATGGACGTTAACGATGACGCGCGCTGATTGGATACACGGCGCTCTTGAAACCACCGCGAGCAAGCTGCGCTCCTACAGGGGACGTGTGTTGCACCGAGGTATTTGCCAGCCAAAAAACGCCTTAAAGCAACGAAAGCGGATAGCTGATAAAAATCCGGTTTTCATCGAATTCGTTGGTACTGAAATCCCGGCGGATGGTCGCGTTGCGCCATTTGACGTTAAGGTTCTTCAGCGCGCCGCTCTGCACGGTGTAGGCCAGTTCCGATTCGCGACCCCATTCCTTGCCGTCGGTGATCGCGCCGGTGTGCACGTTATCGCCGCTGATGTAGCGGTTCATCATCGTCAGGCCCGGAATGCCGAGGGCGACGAAGTTGTAGTCGTGGCGCAGCTGCCAGGATTTTTCCTTGGCGTTGTCGTAGCTCGAGTTGAAGCTATCGTTGGCCAGGGTGCCGCCGCTGGTGCCGTTGACCCGCATCCAGACATCGTCGCCGCTGAGCTTTTGCAGGCCGACGTAGAAGGTGTTGCCGCCGTATTTGGCCGAGAGCAGGGCGAATGCGGTTTTGTTGTCGAGGTCGCCGGCCAGGGCGCTGCCGTCTTCCTTGCCGATGAAGTACCCGAGGTTGGCGCCCAGGGTCCAGTCGCCGATGGGCTGGCTGTGGCTCAGGTTGAAATACTGCTGCTGATAGATGTCGCTGAGTTCCGAGTACCAGACACCGACCTGGGTGCGCTTTTCGTTGAACGCGTACTCACCGCCGCCGAAGTTGAACCGGTCGGTGGTAAAGGCAGCCTTGCCGTTCATGAACATGTCTTCCATGCTCGCGTCGTTGCGCGGGCTGTTGGCGCGAAACTGACCGCCGTAGAGCGTCAGGCCGCTGATCTCGGTGGAGGTCACCTGGCCACCGCGGAAGGTCTGGGGCAGGGAGCGGCCGTCGTCGGAGCGCAGGATCGGCAACACCGGCATCCATTCGCCAACCTTTACTTCAGTCTTCGAGATTTTGCCTTTCAGCGCCACACCCAGCCGCCCGAAATTGTCCGCGGGGCGACCGTCGTCATGGATCGGCAACAACTGCGTGCCGCCGGTGCCTTTACCACCGTCAAGCTTCTGCGAGTACATACCCAGTACGTCTACGCCAAAACCGACTGGCCCCGGGGTGAACCCTGACTTCGCGTCGAGGATGAAACTTTGCGTCCACTCTTCAGCCTTGCCCTGGGCGTTGGCCGGGTTGGTGAAGTTGCGATTGAAATAGGCGTTGCGCAAGTTCAACGTGGCCTTGGCATCATCGACGAAGCCCTCGGCGTTGGCGGTCAGGGGCAGGGCGAAAGCCAGGCTGCTGAAGCTGATGAGGCCCAGGGCATGACGGCGTGCGAAGGTAGGACGAGGGGTGCTGACGGAGGAATTGCGGACGAGCTTGCTCACTGTGACGCTCCCGTTTACTTTTTTGTTTTTATTGTCGTCATACGTCGTCGTACAACATAGGGCGATTATTTGCGAGGATTCCGGGGATTGTCAATTAGAAGTTATACGATGACTTAACGACTTTGGTCGTATGTCGGTGAACTCTGTAGGAGCGAGCTTGCTCGCGATGGACGTCAACGATAACGCTGGAAACCTGACACCCGGCGGCACTCTCAGGTTCTTCGCGAGCAAGCTCGCTCCTACAGGGGGGCGTATTTCAGCTCATGATCATTGGCGGCAGGGTCCCCAGCAGCGATACCGCCGCCACCGCCCCAATCCCCAGCAACCATTCCAGGATCACACTTGTTTTCAGGGTTGACTGCCGCTGTTCGCAATCCTTGATCCGCAGTCGGTTGAACAGCGCCAGTCCCGACATGGCGGCGACCAGCACCACCTTGATCAGCAGAATCAGTGCGAAACCCGACAGCAGTGGCGTAGGCCAGAATTGCCCGGTCAGGACCCGCACATTGATCAGCCCCGTGATCACCAGCCCCGCCACCAATGCATAACCGACACCGCTGAAGCGTTGCAAGATCGCTTTGACGGCGTGTGTGTCCGGTCGCAGGAGGATCATCACCAGCACCATCAACCCCCCGAGCCAGGCACCGACGCAGATCAGATGGATGATCTGGTTAAGGATCAGCAACCGGCCTTCGTTGCCGTCAAGCATGGCGCCATGGCCCACCGGGGCCAATGTCGCCAGCAACAGGCCACTCAAGACGATTCGCCAGGGGAGGTTGTCGCGCAGCGGCGTCAGCAGCAACACCAGCAACAGCAGATTGAGCAGCAAATGCCAGCGCCAGACCTGACCGAAAAACGTCTTGCCCAACACCAGGCCCAGGGTCGACGGATCGAATGCCGCCGCCCAGCTACCGGCCATGCTGGCAGCGATCAGCAGCAACCAGCCGACACCGCTGAACAACGCCACCCCGGCAAGCCACTGGCATACCCGCGCCAGAGGTCGATCCAGCGCGGTTTCACGGCCTGACAGCAAAGGCTTGAATACCCAGGCCCCAAACAGCATCAACACCACGGTGAAATGCAGGAAACGGCACAGCACCATCGCACTGATCATGAATTACTGGCCAACCTTGAAGCCGTAGGCGCCTTCGCTTTTGTGGGTATCGACCGACACCGCATGCCACTCGACTTTGTACGCACCGGCCGCCAATGGCGCCGCGGGAGTCACGACCAGGGTCTTTTTATCGCTGCCTTCGGTGGCCAGGCTTTTCACCGGGACTGGGGCGCCGTCCTTGCTGATGCTGACTTTGGTAAAGGTCGCTTCCACGCCTTCGGAAAACACCAGGCGCAGTTCCGCCGGTGCGCTCACCGTGCTGTCCGCAGCCGGAGTCTGGCTTTTCAAATGGGCATGGGCCAACACCGATGAGGCGGCGAACAGTGAGCCGAGGAGGGCGGCGGTGGTCAGGGCGTTCTTGAGCAGCATCGTGGATACCTCAGAGGCAGGTTCGAAGAGGCGGGCAGTTTACCTGCATGAGCATGAAACCGGGCGTAGGAAGATTCGTTTTCCCCTGTCGCCCCGAAGTAGAGCGGATGCTAGTCTTGAGCAACGCTGGTGTCAGGGAGCCCTCATGGGCAATCACAAGATCGAAATCCGCCGCAGTAACGTCGAGAAAATTCTGCTGGGAGCCGAAAAGGTCTTCGCCGAAAAAGGCTTCGGCAGCACCGCCATGGCCGACATCGCCGCCGAGGTCCAGCTGCCGCGTTCCAACCTGCATTACTACTTCAGCACCAAGAGCGAGCTGTACAGCGCCGTGCTTTTCGACCTGCTCGAAGTCTGGAAACAGGACGCCCTGTGCTTCGAGATGTTCGACGACCCACGGGTGGTACTCAGCAGCTACATCCGCGCCAAGATGAACCACTCCCGCAGCCGGCCTTACGGGTCAAAAGTCTGGGCCAACGAAATCATCCACGGCGCGCCGACCCTGGGTGAGAAACTGGATGCGAGCCTGTACGACTGGGCCAAGATGAAAGAAGCGAAAATCCGCCAGTGGGTGGAGGACAAACGCATTTTGCCGGTGGAGCCTTCGAGCCTGCTTTATATGATTTGGGCATCGACTCAACATTATGCTGACTTTGATCATCAGGTGAATATTCTCAATGATCATCAGCCGTTGTCGGATATGCAGTTCGAGCGGGCGGTACAGACGGTGACCAGTGTGATATTGCGGGGGATTGGGTTGGAGCCGTAGTCTGCGCGCCGAAGTTATGGTGCTTGGGTATGAAGTTGTAGCAACGTTAGTTTTGCTCTATTTGTTTCTAATTGTTTTGGCTTGATTCTCAATACTTGTAATAGCGCTTTGCTTGGCAATTCTTCGAGCATAACCAGCGCGCTTGCGTACCATCTCGACCTGTTCATATGGAGCCCGTCGCGCTCTGATATCACTTAGTTCTTGGTTTAGTACGTCAAATTTATTTCGCAATTCCGTATTTTCATAATTGCTTGGGTTATCTTCACGTGCGTCATATTTGCGTGCGTCGGCAGCTAATTTACTTTCTTTTTCATATGCTTGTTGTTGGTGTTTAGTTCGTGCGGGATTTCCTTCTGTTCTTGTTCTTTTTGCCTTTTTTTCAGGCGGCAGTTTTGATCTTTGAGTTTTTATAGGAGAGGCAATCGGAGTAGCGGTATCAACAATTGGATTGGACGTTGATGCTGAGCGAGCGGCCCGGGCTATGGAGTGGGAGGAGCGGTGTGTTGTATTTAGTGGGGTGTTGGTAAGTGCTAATTTGGTACGTCTAGCGGTACGTTCAGCCAGATCTAATATTATTTTGAATTTTCCGTTTCCGGATGGATCCGAAAAATTGATGGGGTCGCCCTCGCAATATGCATATGGATTTATCCCCCCTGCACCAAACGGGCTCAACTCATCCGGACTGTTAAAACGCATCAAAACCGGATTAAAAGCCCGCTTGCCCTGGCCCAGTAAATAGTGCCCAGTGATCGAGTCGGGGCATTCACCATTAAACCCAAGCAAACGGCTCAGACCCCTTTCTGCCGGGTGATGGCCGTAGGCGGTGTAGGCCAATTGTTGCGGGTTTGTACCCCGGACCGCCTGCAGCAGCGAGTCGGCTTGGTCGGTGGCTAGAAGTGTGGTTTCGGTGCCGCCGGCTGCGATGTGTAGCTGCGCCAGCGGTTGGGCTTCATGGCGGAAGATGGTTCGTTGCGTCTGCTCTCCCAGTTTGGTAGTCAGATGGTCCTCCTGGTAAAAGCGCTGGTTGCGGGCTCCCTCCAGAACCCCCACGCCCGTGAGACGGTCCAGTGGGTCGTATTGATAGCGGCACAGCATCTTCAAGGATGAGGTTGACATGGTGCGGTCCTTCGCTGGCGAATTGGATGGGTGTCAGCTTCGGAGATATGGGGCGAGTCGTCTACTAGCAGAACTGATAGGTTGGATGGACGTCGGGCGGGGATTGGGTTGGAGCCTTGAGGATTTCGGTGGGGCTGCTGGCCTCTTCGCGGGCAAGCCTCGCTCCTACAGGGATTTATGTCGTACACAAATCCTGTGTACGCCAAAGAACTCTGTAGGAGCGAGGCTTGCCCGCGAAGGCGTCAGTTCAGTCAGCGCCTGCCTTAAACGGCAACATGATAAGGATTCCTCGGATCATGATCCCAATCCAGAAACGGCTTGCCGTTCTCCATCGGTACCATCTCGATGCAATCCTGCACCGGACAAGTGATCTGGCACAGGTTGCAGCCCACGCACTCCTCATCGATCACTTCATACCTGTGCGTGCCGTCCGCCTGTTTGAGGCTGGCCACCGCCTGGTGCGAGGTGTCTTCGCAGGCGATATGACAGCGACCGCAGCCGATGCAGGCTTCCTGATCAATCTTCGCGATCACCTGATAGTTGATATCAAGATACTTCCAGTCCGTGGTGTTGCCCACCGCACGTCCTGAAAAATCGGCGACGCTGGCATAACCCTGACTGTCCATCCAGCGTGACAAGCCATCCTTCATCTCGTCGACTATCCGGAAACCATGCAGCATCGCCGCCGTGCACACCTGCACCGCGCCGCTGCCCAGGGCGATGAATTCCGCCGCGTCGCGCCAGCTGCCAATCCCGCCGATGCCGCAAATCGGCAGGCCCTGGGTCTGCGGGTCGCGGGCGATTTCGGCGACCATGTTCAACGCGATCGGCTTGACCGCCGACCCGCAATAACCGCCGTGGGTGCTCTGGCTGCCGACGGCGGGATTGGCGACCATGCGTTCCAGGTTGACGCTGGTGATCGAGTTGATGGTGTTGATCAGCGATACGGCATCGGCGCCGCCACGATGGGCTGCGCGGGCGGCGACGCGGATGTCGGTGATGTTCGGCGTGAGCTTGACGATGACTGGCAGCGAGCAATACGTCTTGCACCAGCGGGTGACTTGCTCGACATACTCCGGCACTTGGCCGACCGCTGCGCCCATGCCCCGTTCCGGCATGCCGTGGGGGCAGCCGAAATTCAGCTCGATGCCGTCGGCACCGGTGGCTTCCACCAGCGGCAGGATGAATTTCCATGACTCTTCCACGCAGGGCACCATCAACGAGACGATTAGCGCGCGGTCCGGCCAGTCTTTTTTGACCTGGGTGATTTCCCGCAGGTTTATCTCCAACGACCGATCGGTGATCAGTTCGATGTTGTTGAAGCCCACTACTTCACGGTTGGGCCCGAAATGCGCGGAGTAGCGCGACGAGACGTTGACCGCCGCCGGGTCTTCTCCCAGGGTTTTCCAGACCACGCCGCCCCAACCCGCCTCGAAGGCGCGGACCACGTTGTAGGCCTTGTCGGTCGGTGGCGCGGAGGCCAGCCAGAACGGGTTGGGGGCTTTGATGCCGGCGAAGACAATCGAGAGATCGGCCATTTACGCAGCCTCCACGTTGAGCATGAGTTGGGCGTTGATGGCTTCGGCGGCCAGTTTGCCGTGCTGAACGGCCTGTACGGTGAGGTCCTGATCGAGGCTGGTGCAATCGCCGCCGGCATACACCCCGGGGATGCTGGTGCGCAGCTGTTCGTCCACCAGGATTCGCTCGCCCTGGCGCTTGAGTTCACGGGCCAGCGGATCGGCGAGGGCGCTGGCGTCGAAGGCCTGGCCGATGGCTTTGAAAATGGCGTCGGCGGCCAGTTCGAAGGTTTCCCCGGTGGTTTGCAGGCGACCTTCTACCAGGTGGGTGCGGGCGAAGCGCATGCCGCGCACCTGGCCCAGGTCGTCGAGCAAGACTTGTTCCGGTTGTGCCCACGTCAACAAGCGCACCTGATTGGCCTTGGCGATGTCCTGTTCGTGGCCGGTGGCACCCATGTCCTCGACACCGCGGCGATACACCAGGTTGACGTCGCGCGCACCGAGACGGGCCATTTGCACGGCCATGTCGATGGCGGTGTTGCCGGCACCGAGGACGATGCAGCGATCCGCCAGGGGCAGCAGGCTCAGGTCATCGGCCTGGCGCAATTCGCGGATGTAGTCGGTGGCGGCGAGCAGACCGGGTGCGTCTTCGTGAGGCAACCCCAGTTGCTTGCTGGCCGCCAACCCGAGCCCGAGGAACACCGCATCGAATTGTTGGTGCAGGTCGCTCAAGGTCAGGTTCTCTCCCAGTTTTTGCCCGTAGCGGATGTCGATGCCACCGATCTGCAGTAGGAATTCGAGCTCCTTCTGCGCGTAATCGTCCACCAGTTTGTACTTGGCGATCCCGTATTCATTGAGGCCGCCAGCCTTTTCCCGGGCCTCGAATATCACCACGTCATGCCCGTGCATGGCGCTGCGGTGAGCGCAGGACAAGCCGGCGGGGCCGGCACCGACCACAGCGATGCGCTTGCCCGTAGCCGCGGCGCGCTGGAACGGGTGTGCGCTGAAGTGCGCGTTGTCCACCGCGTACCGTTGCAACAGGCCGATCAGCACCGGGGCGCATTCCTCGGCGTTGTTGCGCACACAGGCTTGCTGGCAGAGGATTTCCGTCGGGCACACCCGCGCGCAACTGCCGCCGAGGATATTGGCCGAGAGGATTTTCTGCGCGGCACCCTGCACGTTTTCCTGGTGGATGTTGCGGATGAACGAGGGAATGTCGATGTCGCTCGGACAGGCATTCACGCAGGGCGCGTCGTAGCAATACAGACAACGCGAGGCTTCCAGATGGGCCTGGCGGTCGTTGAGTGGCGGGGCCAGGTCGGTGAAATGGCTGGCGAGGGCGGCCGCATTCTCATGGGGATGCGGGAGGTGGTTCAGGGTCTTGATCACGGTGTTGGCCTCACGGTTATTTGAGGTATTGCCTCTGGTGGGCATTGGTTTTTTTGTTGTCTGGGCCGGCCTCTTCGCGGCGGTGCGGCGATCCGACAAGCCTCGCTCCTACAGGGGAATGCATTTCAACTGTAGGAGCGAGGCTTGCCCGCGATAGGCCGAAGGCCGCTCTCAGCGTTTCACTGCAACCGGCCGATTCAACTCAGCCCGCTTGCTCAGCAAATCAAACACCGCCGGATACGCCGGCCGCTCGACATACCGTCCTGCACCACGCTCGGCCCGCAAGTCGCCATCGGCCCAGACCACTCGCCCTTGGCTGATGGTGTGACTCGGCACGCCGCGTACGGTCTTGCCTTCGAAGATGTTGAAGTCGACCTGCTGGTGATGCGTCTTCGCCGAAATCGTGCGCGTACCCTGGGGATCCCACAGCACCAGATCGGCATCGGCACCGACGCGAATCGCACCCTTGCGCGGATAGAGGTTGAAGATCTTCGCGGTGTTGGTGGAGGTCAGTGCAACGAAATGCTGCATCGACAAACGCCCGCTGTTCACCCCTTCGTCCCAGAGCACCGCCATGCGATCTTCGATCCCGGCGGTGCCGTTGGGGATCTTGCTGAAGTCATCACGGCCGGCGGCTTTTTGCTCGGCGCAGAAGCAGCAGTGATCCGTGGCGGTGGTGTGCAGGTTGCCCGATTGCAAACCGTGCCACAGCGCTTCCTGATGGCCGCGAGGACGGAAGGGCGGGCTCATCACGTAACCGGCAGCGGTCTGCCAGTCCGGGTGTTGGTAAACGCTGTCGTCCAGCAGCAGATGCCCGGCCAGCACCTCGCCGTAGACTTGCTGCCCCTTGCTGCGCGCGTAGGTGATTTCGTCGAGGGCTTCCTTGGTCGAGACGTGCACCAGGTACAAGGGTGTGCCCAGGGTTTCGGCGATACGGATCGCGCGGCTCGCCGCTTCGCCTTCAACCTGCGAAGGCCTCGACAGCGGATGCGCCTCAGGGCCGGTCATGCCCTGCGCCATCAACTTGCGTTGCAGGTGATAGACCAGTTCACCGTTTTCCGCGTGCACGGTCGGCACCGCGCCCAGCTCCAGGCAGCGTTCGAAACTCGCCACCAGGGTGTCGTCGGCGGCCATGATCGCGTTCTTGTAGGCCATGAAATGCTTGAAGCTGTTGACGCCATGCTGGCTGACCAGTTCGGCCATTTCTTCGCGAACCTGCTCGCTCCACCAGGTGATGGCGACATGGAAGCCGTAATCCGATGCCGACTTCTCGGCCCAGCCGCGCCACTGATGAAACGCTTCCATCAGCGACTGCTGCGGATTGGGAATCACGAAGTCGATGATCGACGTGGTGCCTCCGGCAAGTCCCGCCGCGGTGCCGCTGAAAAAATCCTCGCTGGCCACGGTGCCCATGAAGGGCAGTTGCATGTGCGTATGCGGGTCGATGCCGCCGGGCATCAGGTATTGGCCGCTGCCGTCGAGCACTTCGGCGTCCGCCGGTACATCAAGGTTGTCACCGATGGCTTTGATCACGCCGTCGGCGCAATAGACGTCGGCACGATAACTTTCATCATGGGTAACAAGGGTGGCGCCACGGATCAACAGAGACATTCCGAGTTCCTCGCAGGCAATGACCGACTGGTGCCGGTTCTAAATGTTTTATATGAAGCGGGCACCAACAGGTGTATTCCTGTCAGTGCTGTCAAGAATAGACGCTAGCTGCAGTTTGGGAATTGGGCAAGAATATTTTTATAAGCTTATACATTTATTAAAGTGTTGATATTGAAAGATAAATTAACAAGTTCACTGAAATGGTGAGGCCTCTCACCATTTTGACGCACTTGACAGGTTCTGAAAATGAACGAGATTTCTATGTGAAATCAGCCGCTTGAAGGATGGTCTATGGTTGATGCGCAAGCTTGAAAAAAACAGCTGCACCAGATTGAGTCCTGGCTGTTTGGACGATGTGTCGGATAGTCAGCCCAACGGGTATGACAAGTAAACGAGAATTCATATTCTGATAATTAAAAATGATGTACATCAGTGGCTTACAAAGTTTTTATGGAACTGCCCGATGCACAGGCGGGGTGCCCGGCACGGTTATTGATGCCATCGGCCCCTGATGAGCAAAAAATAATTCAAAGAACAGTGGAGCGGCCATGCAACAGATCAGATCGCAAGTGACCGAGCGCGACGGCTTGTTCGAGCTCGAAGCCGGCAGCGACGTTCTCGACAGTCCCCGTTACAACCACGACATGGCACCGACCAAGGTGCGCGAGCGAACCTGGAACAAATGGCACATCACCGCCTTGTGGGTCGGCATGGCGATCTGCGTGCCGACCTATACCCTGGGGGGCGTACTCACCGCCTACTTCGGCCTGAGCGTGGGCGAGGCGTTGCTGGCGATCCTGTTTGCCAACATCATCGTCCTGGTCCCGCTGACGCTTAACGCGTTCCCCGGTACTAAATACGGTATTCCGTTTCCGGTGCTGCTGCGTTCGTCCTTCGGCATCCTCGGCTCTAACATCCCGTGCCTGATCCGCGCGTTGGTGGCCTGCGGCTGGTTCGGTATCCAGACAATGTTCGGCGGATTGGCGATCCATCTGTTCCTGGGATCGGTGTTCGAGGGCTGGAAGTCACTGGGCGGTACCGGTGAAGTCATCGGCTTCATGGTGTTCTGGGTGCTGAACCTGTGGGTGGTGATTCGTGGGGCCGAATCGATAAAGTGGCTGGAAACCCTGTCGGCACCGCTGCTGGTGCTGGTCGGTGTGGGGCTGCTGGTGTGGGCGATGCCGAATGTGTCGATGACCGAGTTGCTGGCGATCCCGCCCAAGCGTCCGGAAGGGGCGAGCGTGGTCAGTTACTTCGCCGCCGGGCTGACCGCGATGGTCGGGTTCTGGGCCACCTTGTCGTTGAACATCCCGGACTTCAGCCGCTATGCGAAAAGCCAGAAGGACCAGATTGTCGGGCAGATCATCGGCTTGCCCCTGACCATGTTCCTGTTCGCCTCCCTCGGTGTGGTAATGACGGCCGCGTCCGTGAAACTGGTGGGCGTCACCGTCTCCGATCCGGTCACCCTGATCGGTCATATCCAGAGCCCGGTGTGGGTTGCACTGGCCATGGCGCTGATCATCATCGCCACGCTGTCGACCAACACCGCAGCCAACATCGTTTCGCCGACCAACGACTTTCAGAACATCGCGCCCAAGGTCATCAACCGGACCAAGGCGGTGATGCTCACCGGACTGGTCGGGCTGGTGCTGATGGGGCATGAACTGCTGAAAAAGCTTGGGCTGATCGTTTCCGATCTGAGCCTGGAAACGGTCTATTCCAACTGGTTGCTGGGTTACTCCAGTTTGCTGGGCCCGATCGCCGGGATCATGGTGGTGGACTATTTCCTGATCAAGAAGCAGCAACTGGACCTGGCCGGGCTGTATCGGGATGACGTTTACCCGGCCTGGAACTGGTTCGGGTTTATCGCCTTCGGGGTGCCGGTGGTGTTGACGTTGTTGTCGCTTGGCAGTGATGCGTTCAGCTGGTTCTACAGCTATGGCTGGTTTACCGGATCGGCACTCGGCGGGTTGATTTATTACGGGTTGAGTGCGATGCGGCCGAGTCCCACTGCGGTGAAATCTGCGGTGTGAGGGAGGGCCCTTTCGCTGGCAAGCCAGCGAAGGCGGCCTCATGAACGACAAAGAACTGCCTGAAGAAACCTATAACAACTGCCTGAGGAGATCATCATGAACGCTGCCATCGACGTTCTGCAATCCACCCATCAGCACATCAACCGCGACCGCCTGTGGCAGTCGCTCATGGAACTGGCCCAACTCGGCGCCACGGTCAAGGGCGGCGTCTGTCGCCTGGCCCTGACCGACCTCGACCGCCAGGCCCGGGATATTTTCGTGCGGTGGTGCGAGGAGGCCGGGTGCACCGTCAGCATCGACGCCGTGGGCAACATCTTCGCCCGCCGCCCCGGGCGCAATCCGGACTTGCCACCGGTCATGACCGGCAGCCATATCGACACCCAACCCACCGGCGGCAAGTTCGATGGCTGCTTCGGTGTGCTGGCGGGCGTCGAAGTCCTGCGCACCCTCAACGACCTGGGGGTGGAAACCGAAGCACCGCTGGAAGTGGTGGTCTGGACCAACGAAGAAGGCTCGCGCTTCGCCCCCTGCATGATGGGCTCCGGTGTGTTCGCGGAAAAATTCACCCTGGAAGAAACCCTGGCCAAGGTCGATGCCGAAGGTGTCACAGTCGGCGAAGCGCTGAATGCCATCGGCTACGCCGGCCCGCGCAAGGTCAGCGGTCACGCGGTCGGTGCCTACTTCGAAGCGCACATCGAGCAAGGCCCGATCCTTGAAGACGAACACAAGACCATTGGCGTCGTCATGGGCGCCCTCGGGCAAAAATGGTTCGACCTGAAACTGCGCGGCGTCGAAGCCCACGCCGGCCCGACCCCGATGCACTTGCGCAAGGACGCCCTGGTCGGCGCCTCGATTATCGTCGGCGCCGTCAACCGCGCCGCCCTCGGCCACCAACCCCATGCCTGCGGCACCGTCGGTTGCCTGCAAGCCTACCCCGGCTCACGCAACGTCATCCCCGGTGAAGTTCGCATGACCCTGGACTTCCGTCATCTGGAACCGGCACGCCTGGATTCAATGATTGCCGAGGTCCGTGAGGTGATCGAAACCACCTGCCAGACCCACGGCCTGACTTATGAGCTGACGCCCACTGCCGATTTCCCACCCTTGTATTTCGATCAGGGTTGCGTGGAAGCGGTACGCGGTGCCGCCCAAGGGCTGGGCCTGTCGCACATGGACATCGTCAGCGGGGCAGGGCACGACGCAATCTTCCTCGCCGAACTCGGCCCGGCCGGGATGATCTTCGTGCCTTGCGAAGGCGGCATCAGCCACAACGAAATCGAGAACGCCGCGCCGGATGACCTGGCGGCCGGTTGTGCGGTGCTGTTGCGCGCGATGCTGGCGGCGTCCGCCGCCATCGCATCTGGAAAACTGGCGGCCTGAAGCGCAAAAGATTGCAGCTAAATTGGCCTTATACCCGGCATGCCCATGAACAGGCTCTGCACGATCAGGCTCGCCAGCGGTCGTAATCTTCACAGGCCGCACGCAAACGCGCCGTTATACCGTGGAGATGCAATGAGCCAGGACGTCCTGACCACCGAAACCAATCGCCGGCAGTTGCAGCAGATCATCGCGGGGCTGTCCGACGGGGTGATTCTGCTGGAACTCGACCAGACCATTCTCTGGGCCAACGAGGCCGCGCTGGCCATGCACGGTGTCAGCCGGATGGGTGACCTGGGCCGCGATGCCAGGGATTACGCCAGGCGTTTCACCTTGCGCTATCGCAATAATCATCCGGTCCCGGCCGACCATTACCCGATCAGCCGAGTGGCTCGCGGCGAGACCTTCAGTGACGTCCTGGTCGAGGTGATACCGACTGGCGACGAAGAGCGCTCCTGGGTGCACAACGTGCGCAGCATGGTCCTGACCGACAATGCTGGCGAACCGGAGTCGTTGGTGTTGATCATGGACGATGTCACCGAGTGGGCCAGTGCCGAGCAGCGTTTCGAAAAGACCTTCAACGCCAATCCGGCTCCCGCGGTGATCTGCCGTCTCAGCGATTTGCGCTACATCAAAGTCAACCCCGGCTTCCTCGAGATGACCGGCTATGCCCGTGATCAGGTTATCGGCACCACGACCTATGAACTGGACGTGCTGGATGGGGCCGAAAACAAGGACCTGGCCAAACAGCGGTTGCGCGAAGGAGCGACCATTCCGCAAATGTCGGCGCAGCTGCAATTATCCGACGGTGGTTGCAGACAGGTCATCGTTGCCGGCCAACCCCTTGAACTCAACGACGAAGCCTGCATGCTGTTTTCATTTGTCGACATGGAGCCGCGGCACAAGGCCGAAATCGCTCTGCGCCAGAGTGAGGAGCGTTTTGCCAAGGCGTTTCGCCTGAGCCCGGTACCGATCCTGGTGTGTGGCGCCCATGATCAGGTGGTGATGGACGTCAATAAAGCCTTTCTCGATACCTTTGCGTACCCCGGTGAAGAGGTCTTCGGCAGGACCATCGCGCAGATCGATTTCATCCATGACAAGGGCGCACGCACCCGGCTGTTTGCAACACTGGAAAAAACCGCAAGCCTGGATCGCATTGATGTTCGCGTCCGTCGAAAAGACGGCGAATTGATCGATTGCGCGGTGTCGGCCGATACCGTGGCCATTCAGGATGGCCTTTGCTACCTGCTGGTATTGATGGACGTCACAGAACGTAAACGCACGGAGCTTGAACTGATATCGGCCATCGAAGAGGTGATGAAAGATGCCTCCTGGTTCAGCCGTACGCTGATCGAGAAGCTCGCCAACGTGAAGAAGGTCAGTTCGCCGACATTGCCCCGCGTCTCCTTCACCGACCTGACTGCCCGGGAACGCGATGTGCTCGGCCTGATCTGTGAAGGGCTGGCCGACAAGGAAATCGCGGTGAGGCTGAAGCTGGCGACCAACACGGTGCGCAATCATGTGTCGACGGTATATTCCAAGCTGGATGTGCACAGTCGCAGCGAGGCGATTGTCTGGGCCCGCGAGCGCGGGTTGTTCTCTGGCGAGTGGCGGCCCAAAGGGCATCGTTAAGGTGCAAATGCACTAGTTGGGACGGTGCAAATGGATGTTCTGGCCACGGGCGACAGTTCGTAGCCTGTAAGGGTGCGATACGAGTCTTCGGAGGGTTATCGCGTCCCCTTTGGAACATTCAAGGAACAGTCACATGGGTCATCAAAAGTTCGAGGGTGCGGTTGTGCCGCTGCACGGTGAGTTGCGATGATTTATCTGTCGCAATTGCGCGCGGAACTGGAGCACAGTTTTTCGCCATTGGCCTGCGAATGCACTATGTCAGGTGACAGTTCGCTGACCGTGAAGCTTTATCACCCGGTGTCGGGGCAGGTGGACCTGGTGGTCAGCGGATTGACCGTAGCGGCGCTGCGCACGCCCGAGGCGGTTGTCGCCCTGATCGAAGAATTACGCTATGAACTGGAAAGCAACGGTCTGCATCGGTCTGATCCGGTGGTATAGGAATCGCCAGGTTTACGGGCGTCGGACTGGCATTGGCGGGCGACTGGTCTATAAGGAATACGAGAGTATTTTTTCTGTGACCGGTCCGCGGGATGGCGGTGGAGTTCCTGTGTTGCGGAAATGTGTCGATCACTTACCGCGGGTCAGCCTATGAAAAGTCTTGGGAAACGCATTGTAGCGCCACTGTCGTTGGCATTCTTTACCGCGATTCTGGGGGGCTGTGCCAGTCCGCCACCACCCCCTCCCGCCGCACCGCCGCCACCCCCTGAACGCACTTGCCAGACCTCGGAAAACACCGAGGTGCAAGGTGATATGAGGGCTGAGGGGCAGGTGACCCGTCACACGACGCTCACTCGGTGCATCACGCAGTAAGCACCGCTGTGTTTGCGGGTACCGCCAGTGGCACTGTGTCGCTGGCGGTTTCGCTCAGAGCTCGTCGATCCTGTTCGATGACAGCAACTCCGTATCAGGACAGGAAACCGCCATCCACATTCAACGACACACCCGTGGTGTAACTCGACGCATCGCTGGCCAGGTAAAGCACGGCCCCGGCCATCTCGCTCGGATCCGCCACACGCTTGAGCGGAATCTGCTGCAACGCGGTGTTCAGGATCGTCTCGTTCTTCACCAGCGCCGAAGCGAACTTGGTATCCGTCAGACCTGGCAGCAGGGCATTGCAGCGGATGCCGAACTGCGCGCACTCCTTGGCGAATACCTTGGTCATGTTGATCACTGCGGCCTTGGTCACCGAGTAGATGCCCTGGAAGATCCCCGGCGATACGCCGTTGATTGAAGCCACGTTGATGATGCTGCCGCCGCCGTTCTCGCGCATTAGCTTGCCGGCTTCCACCGACATGAAGAAGTAGCCGCGGATGTTGACGTCCACGGTTTTCTGAAAGGCGCCGAGGTCAGTGTCCAGTACGTTGCAGAATTGCGGGTTGGTGGCGGCGTTGTTGACCAGGATGTCCAGGCGCCCGAACTGTTCCTTGATGCCGGCGAAGACCTGGCTGATCTGTTCCATTTCGCCGATATGGCAAGCGATCGCGGTGGCTTTGCCGCCGGCAGCGATGATGGCGTCGGCCACGTGCTGGCAGCCCTCGAGCTTGCGGCTCGAGACGATGACGTGGGCGCCTTGCTGGGCCAGCAACTTCGCGATGGCTTCACCAATGCCGCGGCTGGCACCGGAAACGAAAGCGATCTTGCCGTCGAGGTCGAACAATTGGGTCTTGGACATGGGTTTTCCTTGTTAGGGTGGCCTGATGTTTGTAGGAGCCAGGCTTGCCGGCGAAGGCGTACTTGAATTCGCTTCGCCGGCAAGCCTGGCTCCTACGAGTCCTGTGTTGTTATCAGAGGCTGGATTTGTGAATGACCTGCAGACTCATCTGCTCCAGCAGTTTGTTCATGTGAATGAACTGTGCGAAGCGTTTGTCCTGGGTCTGACCATGGAAGAAGCGGTAGTAGATCTGCTGCACGATACCGGCCAGGCGGAACAGGCCGTAGGTATAGTAGAAATCGAAATTGTCGATTTTGATGCCTGAACGTTGAGCGTAGTAATCGACGAATTCGCGGCGGGTCAGCATGCCTGGGGCGTGGCTCGGTTGGCGACGCATCAACTGCACCGGCGCCGGGTCGTCGGCTTCGATCCAGTAGGCGAGAGTGTTGCCCAGGTCCATCAACGGGTCGCCAAGTGTGGTCAATTCCCAGTCGAGCACGCCGATGATCTGCATCGGATTGTTCGGGTCGAGGATCACGTTATCGAAGCGGTAGTCGTTGTGCACGATGCTCGACGTAGGGTGATCGGCCGGCATTTTGTCGTTTAGCCAGGCCTTGACCGCTTGCCACTGCGGTGCGTCCGGGGTCAGGGCTTTTTCGTAGCGTTCGCCCCAGCCTTTGATCTGCCGCGCGACGTAACCTTCAGGTTTGCCGAGGTCGCCAAGGCCATAGGCGTTGTAATCGACCTGATGCAGTTCGACGAATTTGTCGATGAAGCTCTTGCACAGGGTTTCGGTCTTTGCCGAATCCAGTCCCAGCTCCGGTGGCAGTTCAGCGCGCAGGATGATGCCCTTGACCCGTTCCATCACATAGAACTCGGCGCCGATCACCGATTCATCGGTGCAGTGCACGTAGGCTTTAGGACAGTACGGAAAACCGTCCCGGAGCTGATTGAGGATCCGGAACTCACGGCCCATGTCGTGGGCAGACTTGGCCTTGTGGCCGAATGGCGGTCGACGCAGGACGAATTCCTGTTCGGGGTATTCCAGCAAGTAGGTGAGGTTGGACGCACCGCCGGGAAACTGGCTGATGGCAGGCTGGCCACTGAGGCCAGGAATATGAGCCTTGAGGTACGGATCGATCAGGCTGGCATCGAGTTCTTCGCCGGAGCGGATACGGGTGGACTGGTCAGTAAGCGCCATGCTTATCCCTTCTGCTTATTCTGGAGGCCTGAAACTATTGGCTAATCTAATGCGCACACCCGACACCCACAACCACGAGCAGCCCTTATAGGTGAGCGTGTTGCCGGGCAATCATTGCTTTTGATACAACTGTTTGAATGATGGCCTAAAGCGCTGCCTTGGTCCGGGTAGCTGGCAGATCGATAGGGGTGAGCACCGGGTTTCCGGAAAAGAACGCCACCAGATTGCGACCCACCAGCTCCACGGTTCCCTGGGTTGCCTCAGGCGACAAACCGGCGACGTGCGGCGTCAGGATCACATTGGCCAGTGCCTTGAATGCATCCGGCACACGGGGTTCGGCATCGAAGACATCCAGTGCGGCACCGGCAATTCGACGCTGTTCCAACGCGCTGATCAGATCCGCGGTGACGACGACGCTGGCCCGGGCGATGTTGACGACAAAGCCTTTGGGGCCCAAGGCATCGAGCACTTGTTTGTTGATCAGGTGTTTGGTGCCCAGGCCGCCGGGGGTGGCGACGATCAGAAAGTCCGACGCACGCGCCAGCTCGGTGGGCGTCGAGCAGAAACTGTAGGGCACGTCGCTGCGATGCTGGCGGTTGTGGTAGCTCACCGTCATGTCGAAGCCGTGTGCCGCGCGTTTCGCAATGGCCATGCCGACTGCGCCGAGGCCAAGGATGCCCAGGCGTTTGCCCGCCAGGGAAGGGCGCATGATTTTTGGCCATTCGCCGCGGCGCACGGCGGCGTCGCAGCGGGGAATGTCGCGCACCAGTGCCAGGAGCATGGCCATGGCGTGGTCGGCCACCGATGACGCGTTGACCCCGGCGCCGTTGGTGACCGTGAGGCCCCGGTCGGCGGCGGCTTGAAGGTCGACCTGTTCGTAGCCTGCGCCGATCACGCAGATAATCTTGAGATTGGGCAGGGCGGCGATTTCATCGGCATACAGCCCCAAAGGACCGCGAGTCAGCACCGCATCGATCTGGCCGCCGTGCCGGGTGATGGCTGCAGCACGTTCGGCGGGCGTCGGGGCCAGAATCAGGTGGAAGCCTTGATGCTCGAGAATCGGCAGGTAATCATTGATGGTTTCAACCAGTACCAGAACGGTTGCGGGCATTACGCGGCTCCTGTGATCGTGACGTGTCGGCGTGAAAAACATTTTCAGGGTGCTGATTCCCAAGCGGATTGGCAATGGTCGCCAATCCCGGAGACGGTGTTTTTAGTCTGGACCGCTTCCTGAAAGAAGCAAACTCGTGGTTGAGGGCAGACGGAGCCGATGTCACGTCACTGGGCAGCACACTGCAAATACAGTGTGCTGCCGCAGCGTCACTGGGCAGTTCGCTGCTTTAGTACTCTGTCTCGTTCCGCCAGTGCAATAGCTTTGGCATCATAGGTCGGATAGAACTCGGTCTTGAAACTTCCCCATGCTGTTCTTTCGAATGCAAGATTTACTTCTATCAGGCGGGAGGCCGGGAAACGCAATGTGACGATTTGGCCGATACCCATCACGGTATTCCAACTGACGACTTCTACCCCCTCAGGTGGAAAGGCCTCGTAGTATCCTTGCTTTTCAAGTTGGGTCTTCAGTTCAGGCAAAGATCGTGATTGATCGTGCTTTAGAAAGACGGTCAGCATGATGGCATTGTCTGGCGTGGCAACGGCATTTTTTGCCGGGGAGGGCGTAGTGGGTTGCGCGTTGGCAACGGAGAACGTCGAGGCGATCAGTACCGTAGATAGCAGTAACGTTTTGAGAGTTTTTTGCATATTGAAACTCCATGTTTTATAGATGGCAAGATATATTTAAACGCCAACGCTGCGTTGGAGGTGGCGAGTTAAATTGTGGGTGCCGTTCAGTCTGAGTGGTTTCAGTGGGTATCGGAATTTGGTTTGATGGCGGATTTTGTAACTACTGTGCCGGTGTAGGGGGCATGAACGACATAGATGCGCACCAGAGGGTTGTTGTTTACCATATCGCGGGGCACTTCGCGAGAATAGGTGAATTCATTGGTATTCAACGTTTCCAATCGTCTGGCCATGGCTTTGGTTGGCCCGACATCGGGCACTAAAACGTGGGTTTTTTTATCGCCGGTGACAAAAAAGTATCCGCCACCTCCATTGTTGTATTTTGATTCTCCCGTGTCGGTGTAAAAGAACTCATAGCGATTGCGTTCGGGGTCCCAGGTCGATATTCCGACCACCCCGGGATATTTATCTTTTACATCCGTTTGTGGAGCGCCCTCTATATACACCTTGGTGGTCAGCCACCGAGGAGAGGAGGCCAGGTCCCGAGCATCGCCAGTGGCAGGGGCTTGTTGCGCGAAGCTGCCGAGGGGGCACAACAATGCCGCGGCAAGCAGGAGTGTGGACGTAATATTATTTTTTTGCATACGGATAACTCCATGGTTAATGGGGGAGTCGCGCGCTATTAATCATTCAGATTCAATGCTGGAAAAATATAATCTGGAAATGTGAGTTGTTCAATGGTGGGTAGTTGCTTGTAACAATTCAGGCTTCTAATGTTTAAGAAATAGTTTGTCGTACTTGTTTATCGATGTGTTGTCTGTAGGAGTTTTCCTGTTTGCAGATATTGCATGAGGAGCAATATCGATTTTCAGTGACCACTCCTGTCCGCTAAAACAGGCATGCGCAGATCAGAAGGCGTACTGGGCAACGCAGTTTCCGAACGACCAGTTCTCTTTTTTCACTTCTACCAGATTGATGAACCAGTCGAACCGCCAGTTGCGCATTCAAACTGTCAACAATGGTTTTATTGAGCAGCTTTTTCTGTTCGACGGTGCGACCTTCGCTCAGCGTGATTTGGATCACCACCAGGTTGTCGGTGCGGATTGTCTGATCCGCACCACCGCTCCTCAGCTAAGTCTTTGCTTCTGTTGATTAATCCCGGACAATCGCGCCCCTGTTTCGGTCAGGGCGCTGCCTGTCGGTTTTTTCCGACTCGTCCTGACCGGGTAGCAAATGACCGGAATGCGGAGATCCCACCGGATGAATGATCAGGCCAATAGCGTCGACGAACGCTATGTAGCGGCGACACCAGCAAGCCTTACCCGCTGGAATCGCCATGACACCACCTGGATGCTGGGCCTGTTTGGCACGGCCATCGGGGCTGGCACGCTGTTTTTGCCGATCAATGCAGGGCTGGGCGGCTTCTGGCCGTTGCTGATCCTGGCAGTGTTGGCGTTCCCGATGACGTTTTACGCACACCGTGGCCTGACCCGCTTCGTGCTGTCCGGCCGCGAGGGCGCGGACATTACCGAAGTGGTTGAAGAGCACTTCGGAATCAAGGCCGGTGCATTGATCACCTTGCTCTACTTCTTTGCGATCTTCCCGATACTGCTGATATACAGTGTGGCGCTGACCAACACCGTGGGCAGTTTTCTCGAACATCAACTGCACATCATGCCGCCACCGCGCGCCGTACTGTCGCTGGTGCTGATCCTCGGCCTGCTGGCCGTGGTGCGCTGCGGCGAGCAAGCGATCATCAAGGCCATGAGCCTGATGGTCTACCCGTTCATCGTGGCGCTGCTGTTTCTCGCGGTGTTCCTGATTCCGCACTGGAACGGCGGCATCCTCGCCACCGCGTCCACGGTGCCTGAACCCTCGGCCTTACTGCACACCTTGTGGCTGGCGATTCCGGTGATGGTGTTTTCGTTCAACCACTCGCCGATCATTTCGGCGTTTGCGGTGGACCAGAAACGTCGTTACGGCGACCACGCCCAGGAGCGCAGCTCGCAGATCCTGTCCCGGGCCCACGCCTTGATGGTGGTGATGGTGCTGTTCTTCGTCTTCAGCTGCGTGCTGACCCTGTCGCCGGCGCAACTGGCCGAGGCCAAGGCGCAGAACCTGTCGATCCTGTCCTACCTGGCTAACCACTTCAGCAATCCGACCATCGCCTTTGCGGCGCCGTTGATTGCGTTCGTGGCGATTTCCAAGTCGTTCCTCGGTCACTACATTGGTGCCAGCGAAGGCTTGAAGGGGCTGATCGTCAAGAGCGGCAAGCGTCCGGCGCCGAAGACGCTGGACCGCATGACGGCGGCCTTCATGCTGGTGGTGTGCTGGATTGTTGCCACCCTGAACCCGAGCATTCTCGGGATGATCGAAACCCTGGGTGGCCCGATCATTGCGGCGATACTGTTTTTGATGCCGATGTATGCGATTCGCAAGGTGCCAGCGATGGCGCGTTATCGCGGTCAGGCTTCCAACGTCTTCGTGACGGCAGTAGGCCTGGTGGCGATTTCGGCGTTGATCTATTCGCTGAGTGCTTGAGAGACCCGTAGGAGCGAGGCTTGCCCGCGAAGGCCATCACGCGGACAAACGGCTGGACCGCGTTATCGTTCTTCGCGGGCAAGCCTCGCTCCTACAGGGGCTCATAAAAAAAACGCCGCTCATCTCACGATGGGCGGCGTTTTTTATTGCGTTGCAGCCTTAGGCTTGAACGACCGGGATGTTGGCGTTCGCAGCAGCCTCACGGAACTCGGCGATCTGGTCGAAGGACAGGTAGCGGTAGACATCGGCCGCCATGCTGTCGATCTTGCCCGCGTATTCCATGTATTCCTCGACGGTCGGCAGGCGACCCAGGATGGAAGCCACGGACGCCAACTCGGCCGAAGCCAGGTAAACGTTCGCGCCGTCACCCAGACGGTTCGGGAAGTTACGGGTCGAAGTCGACACCACAGTCGAATTCGGCTCTACGCGTGCCTGGTTACCCATGCACAGCGAGCAACCCGGCATTTCCATGCGAGCGCCAGCCTTGCCGTAGATGCCGTAGTAGCCTTCCTCGGTCAGCTGGTGAGCGTCCATCTTGGTCGGCGGCGACAGCCACAGACGGGTTGGCAGCTGACCCTTGACCTGTTCCAGCAACTTGCCGGCCGCGCGGAAGTGACCGATGTTGGTCATGCACGAACCGATGAACACTTCGTCGATCTTCTCGCCAGCCACGCTGGACAGCAGACGGGCGTCGTCCGGATCGTTCGGCGCGCAGAGCACAGGCTCCTTGATGTCGGCCAGGTCGATTTCGATGATTTCCGCGTATTCGGCGTCAGCATCGGCAACCATCAACTCAGGGTTGGCGATCCAGGCTTCCATCGCTTGCGCACGACGTTCCAGGGTGCGCACATCGCCGTAGCCTTCACCGATCATCCAGCGCAGCAGGGTGATGTTGGAGCTCAGGTACTCGGTGATCGACTCTTTCGACAGCTTGATGGTGCAACCGGCAGCCGAACGTTCGGCCGAAGCGTCGGACAGCTCGAAAGCTTGCTCGATGCTCAGGTTGTCCAGGCCTTCGATTTCCAGGATGCGGCCGGAGAAGGCGTTTTTCTTGCCTTTCTTCTCGACGGTCAGCAGGCCGGCCTGAATCGCGAAGTAAGGAATGGCGTGAACCAGGTCACGCAGGGTGACGCCCGGTTGCATCTTGCCTTTGAAGCGCACCAGGATCGATTCCGGCATGTCCAGCGGCATCACGCCGGTGGCAGCAGCGAACGCGACCAGGCCCGAACCGGCCGGGAACGAAATGCCCATCGGGAAACGGGTGTGGGAGTCACCACCGGTACCGACGGTGTCCGGCAGCAGCATGCGGTTCAGCCAGCTGTGGATGATGCCGTCGCCCGGACGCAGGGAAACGCCGCCGCGGGTCATCATGAAGTCTGGCAGGGTGTGGTGGGTGGTCACGTCGATCGGCTTTGGATAAGCCGCGGTGTGGCAGAACGACTGCATTACCAGGTCGGCGGAGAAGCCCAGGCACGCCAGGTCTTTCAGTTCGTCACGGGTCATCGGACCGGTGGTGTCCTGGGAACCGACGGTGGTCATCTTCGGTTCGCAGTAGGTACCTGGACGCACACCGGCTACGCCGCACGCCTTGCCGACCATTTTCTGCGCCAGGGTGAAACCCTTGGTGCTTTCGACCGGGACATCCGGTTTCTTGAACAGGTCGAACGCTGGCAGGCCCAGTTCGGCGCGAGCCTTGTCGGTCAGGCCGCGGCCGATGATCAGCGGAATACGACCGCCGGCACGGACTTCGTCCAACAGCACAGGGGTCTTCATTTCGAAGGTGGTGATGACTTCTTCGGTACCGTGCTTGCAGACTTTGCCAGCGTGCGGGTACAGGTCGATCACGTCGCCCATGTTTATGTTGGTTACATCGAATTCGATCGGCAGTGCGCCGGCGTCTTCCATGGTGTTGTAGAAGATCGGAGCGATCTTGCTGCCGAAGCAGAAGCCGCCAGCGCGCTTGTTCGGCACGAAAGGAACGTCGTCGCCGAAGAACCACAGCACCGAGTTGGTGGCCGATTTACGCGACGAACCGGTACCGACCACGTCACCGACGTAGGCGATCGGGAAGCCGGAGTTGCGCATTTCTTCGATCTGCTTCATCGGGCCGATGGAGCCTTGTACGTCCGGCACGATGCCGTCGCGGGCCATTTTCAGCATGGCCAGGGCGTGCAGCGGGATGTCCGGGCGGGACCAGGCATCAGGAGCAGGGGACAGGTCGTCGGTGTTGGTCTCGCCAGTCACCTTGAACACGCGCAGGCTGATCTTGTCGGCCAGCACAGGGCGGTTCTTGAACCACTCGCCGTCGGCCCAGGACTGCAGGACGCCTTTGGCGTGAACGTTGCCGTTCTTGGCTCTTTCGGCAACATCGTGGAATGCATCGAACATCAGCAGGGTGTGCTTGAGTTCTTCGGCCGCTACTGGCGCCAGTTCGGCGTCGTCCAGCAGGTTGACCAGGGTCACGATGTTGTAGCCGCCCTGCATGGTGCCGAGCAGTTCAACAGCGCGCTTCTTGTCGATCAGAGGGGAGGTGGCTTCGCCTTTGGCCAGGGCAGAGAGGAAACCGGCCTTTACATAGGCCGCCTCGTCCACGCCAGGCGGAACGCGATTGGTGATCAGGTCAACGAGGAAAGCTTCTTCGCCAGCCGGGGGGTTCTTCAGCAGCTCGACCAGGCCTGCAGTTTGTTCGGCGTTAAGCGGCTGGGGAACGATACCCAGTGCTGCGCGCTCTTCGATATGTTTGCGGTAGGCTTCAAGCACAGTTATTACCCTCATCAGTGGTCCCATCTGGGTGTCCGGGACGCTCATCCCGAAATTGCCGTACTCATGCGCTGCGTGGCGTTGTGGGCCACTTAGCCAGAATTACCGACAATTCCTTACAGAAGCTGCTTTCAAAGTTTTACGCCTGCAGAACGGGAGCTGATGAGGGTTGGCGTTGGGCTTTTCCCCGCTGGAAAAACCCTCCGCCAACACCGCTCTGAAGGAACGACTGTGCTCGTGACGCTTTGAAAACAGCTTCTAACGGACATTGGCGCCTTAAAAGGCTGGCTGATTCTACGGGAAAAAAAAATTAAAGGTAAGTTCAGCCCTGAATTTTGAGGGGTGATGAATGTTAGACAAAGGGCTAACATGGCCACCTGTTCTGCTTTCCCGTGCTCTCCTGACTATGCCCAATCAGACCATCAAGACCCCCTGCGTCGGCCTTTGCTCCACTGTTTACGGTGATCTGGTGTGCCGTGGCTGCAAGCGATTCCACCATGAAGTGATCAACTGGAACGGTTACAACGAGGAACAAAAGCGCGCGGTGTGGCTGCGTCTCGAGCAGCTGCTGTCCCAGGTGATGGCCAGCAAGCTGGAGGTTTTCGATCCCCAGCGCCTGCGATTGCAGCTGGAGCAGCGCAAGATCCGCTTTGTGCCGCATCAGTCGCAATATTGCTGGGCTTATCAGCTGATCGCCCGTGGCGCGCGGGTGATCAACAATCTGGAAGCCTACGGGATGGTGTTGATGCCGGAGTTTCGCGACTGGAACCTGCCGGAACTGCGAGATGCCATTGACCGGGAGTTCTTTTTGCTCTCCGAGGCGCATTACCAGCGCTACATTGCACCGGGTTTTCTCAGGGATGCGTTCGGCGGTTGATTTTAAAAGCTTCGCTGCATCGCAGCGAAGGCGGTCTAACCAACAGCGCAAACCTCAATGCTGCGTCACAATCTCCTCCAGATGATCCATGATCGTATCCGGCTTCAATACCAGCACGTCACTCTCCACCGCATCCAGCACCACTTCCGCCGTATTCCCGATCAACGCCCCGGATAACCCGGACCGCGCAACCGTGCCAATCACCGTCACCGACGCACCCAGCTTGTGCACCATATACGGAATCAACACATCCGCCGGGCCTTCCGCGATATGCAGGTGCTCGTCATCGATGTCGAACTCGGCCTGAAAGGCCTTGCACTGCTCGCGATAGCGGGCCTCGATGGTTTCGCTCAGTTGCAACGTCGGATCAGCCGCCGACAGCATCGGCGACGGATGGGCGCTCACCACATGCAGACGGGCCTTGGCCAGGCTGGCGATGTCATAACCGTGATCGACGATGCTGGAGTGCAAGGTGCGGTGTTCGCCATCGGTATTGCCGACGTCGATCGCCGCCAGAATGACACCACCGGTCCAGGGTTTCGAGGTTTTGACCAGCAGCACCGGGGTCGGGCAGTAGCGCAGCAGTTTCCAGTCCGCCGGGGTCAGCAGGGCTTTTTTCAACGGGCTGTCGGGGAAATGCTGTTTGATCACCAGCCCGCAGCCTTCCGCCTGCTGCACATCGACGATGGTTTCGTGCAGGCTGTCGTTCCAGGCCTGCTCGGTGGTGACGCTGAAACCGTCCTGGATCAGGGCGGCCTTGAGTACGCCCAGCATGCCGCTGTGGTCATGCTTGGGGTCACATACCAACAGGTGCAGATGGGCCTGGGTCACACCGGCAATCAATTTGGCCCGTTTGAGCGCCAGGCTTTCCGAGTGTTCGGGCTCGATGACCACCAGGATGCTGCGAATGGCTTGCATGATCGGGATCTCCGGGAAGGTAACAATACTGCGTTGGACAACTATAGTTGCTGACCGGACATTCGGGACTTGATGTATATCAACGGTCACGGCTGGTGGTCTGGCGGCAGGCCGGTATAATCGGCGCCCTTCGTTTTGAACCTCTTATCCGTGAGCCCCATGATTCTTCCCGACATTCACCAGTTCCTCGGCTGCCGAACCCCCGACGGCTGGATCCAGGCCGCCCTGGCCGATCAGGAAACCCTGCTGATCGATCACAAGAACTGCGAATTCAAGGCCGCCAGTACGGCGTTGAGCCTGATTGCCAAGTATCACTCCCATGTCGATCTGATCAACATGATGTCGCGCCTGGCCCGGGAAGAGCTGGTGCACCACGAACAGGTCATGCGGCTGATGAAGAAGCGCAAGGTCGAATTGCGTCAGCTGTCCGCCGGGCGATACGCCTCGGGCCTGCGCAAAGTGGTGCGCAATCACGAACCGGTCAAGCTGGTGGACACCCTCGTGGTGGGGGCGTTTATCGAGGCGCGCAGTTGCGAGCGTTTCGAGGCGCTGGTGCCGCATCTGGATGAAGAGTTGGGCAAGTTCTACTTTGGCCTGCTGAAAAGCGAGGCGCGGCATTTCCAGGGATACCTGAAACTGGCCTGCCAGTACGGGGACGCCAAGGACATTGCACAGGTGATCGACAGGGTCCGTGCGGCCGAGCAGGGGCTGATTGAATCGCCGGATGTGGAATTCCGTTTTCATAGTGGCGTACCAACGCCCTTGGCAGTGAACTGAATTACATGGAAACAACCCGCCAGCCGCGCTCAGGCTGGCGGGTCAAGCTGACTTGGCCGGTCTCAGCATTCACGGCAACGCCAGCAGGTCAGTGCGAGCACTAGAGTAGCGGTCGCTTAGATCCTTGTTTCGACTGCACAGCGTCAAAGGAAGTTTTTCCGCTGTAAACGTAATAGCCTCAAATGTTTCAATGTAGTCTTTGACTGGTATTGCATTGCAGTCTGTATCTTTGGCCGGACTGGTGTAATAGAGCGTGCCATAATACATCGGAATTGAATACTGCCATTTAATGTGATAATTCCAGTCAGCGCTCAATGTAATGGTCGGCTCTGGTGTCCGCACCGGAGTTCTCTCAATCAGTTGTGCAGGGGTCACCCAAGCGCTTTTCAGCAGTTCGATGCTAGGCCTGTGGTCTGCGGATTCGACGCCTATGATGCAAAGATAATGCATGCCGGATTCACGACTTATCGGCGCCTTTAGCGAAGCATCGGTTGCATCGAACGTGTCACTGTAGTCATGAGGCGATTGGCAAAGCGCAACATCCCGCACTGTTTTGAATCGGTAGTAGGGGGTGCTCAATGTAAAATCAACCTGTACAGCAGGGGGCGAACTGTTGATATCCTCAGGCATGGTGATGTACTGGGTGGGCCACGACAAGTCAAGTACCTTGAACGTAGTGTAAGGGGCGCACGCATTTGAGTCGTTGCTGAAAACGCCATTACTGAAACAGCCCGATAAATAATCGACGGGGACGCTGTAGTGGGTATCGGAGGACAACACCGGTTGTCCTCGCCTGATTTCACAGGGGGCATTCACAAAGCATTTTTCGTCAATCTTCGCGTCATAGGTACTCGTCGTCAAAACACTGAGTATCTGGCCGGTATTGCGGTCAAGCATCGGGCTTCCTGAAGAGCCGGGGCGTATTTCCTTGCAGCGGTTCTTCAATGTGTCGAGGTAGGCGCGAAAGTCTTCAACCAGCGTCGCCCCTGTAGGTTCCTGGGCGCAGGCTGCCAAACGCAGCCCGGACCCCTGAAGATCCTGGGGTGCACCGACCACAAGCACATCTCCAGTTACCCTGGGCCATTCGGATGCCATCCGAAGCGGATTAATTCCATCCGCGAGTAGTGTAGACAAGGTAGCGTCCAGCTCCAGGACGGCAAGATCGGTATGTTTATAGTCCTTCCAGACAATCTTATTGATCTTGTAGCTTTTGTAGGCATTCGCTGTGTCATTGAAGTAGTTGAACTTTACAGTTTCCTCGACAGGCTGGTCGAAAGCCTGTTCATCGACCACACAATGTGCTGCTGTAAGTAAGTAGGCAGGGCCGACCGCGTTATTATGTTTGTCGCGTGTATCGAGTAGGCTCGCGGTACAGTTGGGTTCATCGTTCCAGAAAATGTTTCCAACGCCATTCCAGCGACTATAACTGCCGTTATGATTTTTTAGTAACAGCGCGTCGGACTCATTGGCAAGGCCTTCGCCGAGATCGACGGCGTAAATGCCTGTCGATACAAACAGTGCTCCAGCTAGTAAAAATGAAGTGCGCAGATGTTTCTTGTTCATAACCATTCCTTGGTCGATTCAATGGGTGAAACTAAAGAGTGAGCGTTGCACTTGTAACGCAGGTGCGTGCGAGTCAAACAGTAAGAGCTCCGGCCTTGCGCAGCAAGTTGCAATGGCAAACTCAGGGAAGTGAATGATTTCGGTCCTTTACAGAACTTGTATAGCTGCGCCCGGCAACGACGTTATCACCCCTCATCGTTGCCACTGTCTTTAGACACGCTCGCTTCAGCAACTCAAACCCAGACGTTCATGCCACTGGGCGATCGACTCTTCGGGGTAGACATCGAACTGCTTGTCTCCAGGACGCACTTCGACTTCCACCCACGGCGCCCTTGAATCGAGCAACAAGTGCGTGTGTTCCGGCGGCACCGGCAGTGGAGTGTCGATGGCTGATGCGAAGGGGTGGATCAATTCCGGCCATTCGGGGCTGAACAGCCACAAGCCTGAGCTGCAAAGGGAGCAGAAATGCCGTTCGGCAGTGCTACGGTGCGCGCGCTTGGTGCCTTCTTCCTTGAGTCGCGCGTGGTAAATCGCGATGTGTTTGCGGCCACGCACTTTCAGGCTGCTAGACTCGCCTGCGATATTGATCGAATAACCGCCCCCGCCCTGGGTCTTGCGGCAGATCGAGCAGTAGCAGCGCTGGTAGGGGTAGGGGTGGGCGCTGGTCAAACTGAATGACACGGCGCCGCAATGGCAGGAACCTTCGAGCTGCATGGCATCCTCCGACAGGTCTTTGGCTTATCCTGGACAGCCTAGCGGTTTGTGGTGAATGTGCCGGCGAAGAACGATAACGCGGCCTACCGGCCAGGCACCCGCCACAAATACCAGGAAGCTACGGTCCGAAACGGGCTCCACGCCAGCCCGATCTCAATCATCTGCTTGCGCGTCGGCTGCACCTCCAGCCCCTTGAGCCGGCGATAACCCTCACGCACGCCAAAGTCATCGGCCGGCAGGATATCCGGCCGTTCCAGGCTGTAAATCAGCAACATCTCCACGGTCCAGCGCCCGACCCCGCGCAACGTGATCAAGCGTTCGATCAACACTTCGTCATCCATCGCCAGCGCCGTGGCGTAATCTGGCACCACACCGTCCAGTGTCGCTTGGGCAATGCCCTGAATGGTCGCGATCTTGCTGGCGGAGAACCCGCAATTGCGCAGTTGGTCGAAGTCCGTCGCGACAATCTGTTCAGGCCTGGGGAATGCCTTCCCTGGAAACAAGGCCAGCAGCCGACCGACAATCGCGTCCCCGGCCCGGGCGTGCAGTTGCTGGTAGGCAATTGCACGCACCAGCGACTCATAGGGGTCGCGAGCCGCATGGGGCTGATGCAGGCAGGGGCCGATGACGGCGATGTGGCGGCGCCAGTCATCGTCGATGGACGCCAGGAACGCCGTGGCGGGTAGGTACGGATCGGGCATGGAAGTCAGGTTGTCCTTCCTGATGATGTTCATGAATGGCGTGGATCAGAACGCAAGGTGTTCGGTGAGCTGCACCGCGGCTTTTTCCAGTCGCAGCAGAAACGCCTTGCGCGGTTGTCCTCCACCATAGCCCGTCAGCGAGCCGTCCGCACCAATCACCCGGTGACAGGGCAGGACAATCGAAAGGCGGTTGTGTCCGTTCGCCAGCCCCACGGCGCGGCTCGCCCCAGGCTTGCCCAGTTTCGCGGCGATGGTGCCGTAGGTGCTGGTCTGGCCGTAAGGAATCTTAGCCAGCTCGGCCCATACCTGGCGGGCGAATTCGCTGCCCGGCAGGTGTAATGGCACGTTGAACCCGGTCAGCTTTCCGGCGAAATACTGCGTCAGTTCCTCTTCGATCTGGCGCAAATGGCCGTTGTGCCCGGGCGCCACGGCATAGCCGTAACGGTGTTGCAATTCTTCGACTTCCCGGGTCAGCGCCGGCCGGTCAAGAAACTCCAGCAACACCAGCCCACGGCGTTCGGCCATGGCGATCATCGGCCCCAGGGGCGTGGTCAGGCGACTGAACAGCAGCGGCTCACGGTGGGTGGCGCGGCCAGGGGTGATGTGAAAGGATTTTTGAAACGCGTCGCGAAAACCGCTGAGAGATTCGTAGCCCGAATCGAACGCGACGTGATCGATGGAGTGGCCCTGTTTGATCCCGCCCAACGCCATGCCCAGGCGCCGTGTCCGCAGCCAGGCATGAAAGGTCATGCCGAAATGCTGCTTGAACCAGCGCCGCAGTTTCAGCGGCTCGACGCCCTCGGCGAGCAGTTGTACATCGCTCCACCGCACTTCGGGATTGGCATCCACGGCGATGAGCAGCTTTTGCACCCAGTCCGGCGCGATGGCCGCCGCGTCCAGCGGTTTGCAGCGCAGGCAGGCGCGGTAGCCCGCCGACAGGCATTCATCGGCATGGGCGAAGAACTCGACGTTCTCCGGCCTGGGCTTGCGCGCGGTGCAACCGGGGCGGCAGAAGATGCCGGTGGTTTTGACCGCGGTAAAGAACACCCCCTCGTAGGCGGTGTCGCGTTCGAGCATGGCGCGAACCATCTCGGCGTGGGGTGGCAGCAAAGCGTTTTGTCGGTTCATGGGTTGAGCATAAGACGCGTCGACCGGTACCTCCACCGGAAAATCGACAGGGAATTCCGGCTGGGCGCCACGGCATCAGATTGAGCGCAGGCGGGCTCCGATCCGGTCCAATGCCGGCTTTCAGGCCCGCCGCGCCAGCAGCAACACCGAAGCCGCCGCCGACAGCAATCCGGCGCAGCAACGGTTGAATATCCGCTTGCCCCGAGGCTGGGCAAACCAGCGGCGCATGTGCAAGCCCATGTAGGCGTAGGCGCCGATCGCGATCCATTCCAGCATCAGGAACATGGCGCCCAACACGGCAAATTGCGGGGTGATTGCCCGGCTCGGGTCAACGAACTGTGGCAGAAACGCGGTGAAGATCAGGATCGCTTTCGGGTTGCCGGCCGCCACCAGAAACTCCTGCCGCGCCAATTTCAGCATGCCCACGGGCGCTCCCGCGACACTGTCTTGTGTCCCGGGATCGGCACGCCACAATTGCCAGGCAAGATAAAACAGGTACGCCGCGCCGAGGATCTTGATCCCGTAGAACAGCAGCTCCGAGGTTTGCAGCACCACCGCCAGTCCCGCCGACGCGAGGGCGATCATCCCGGCAAACGCCAGCAGCCGGCCGATGCCGGCGACGCACGCCGTGCGGTAGCCGTAGCGAGTCGAATTACTGACCGACAGCAGGTTGTTCGGGCCCGGCGCCATGTTCAGGGCGAAGCAGGCGGGAAGGAAGAGGGAGAGGGTGGCGAAGTCCATGAAGAGGCTCCTGAAACTAGTGCGATATTTTTATCACAGGTGTTGAAGGCTCGACCCGTACAGTGGTGAGCGTCTGTCGCGGTACAGGCGAGGGGAGTTTTGTTCAATACAGCCGTCGCGCCGCTCTCTACTTTGGGATCTTGTTCAATTGAATGGAAGAAAGGTGCGATGAGTCTGATTATTTCCATGGCGGCGTTTGCCCTCGCAGCGTCGATCACGCCGGGGCCGGTGAATATCGTGGCGTTGAGCTCGGGGGCGCGGTTCGGTTTTCGCGCCAGTCAGCGGCATGTGGCCGGTGCGACCCTCGGCTTTGTGTTACTGCTGGTACTGATGGGATTGGGGTTGCATGAGCTGTTGCAGCGATGGCCGGCGTTGACGCAAGGGGTGCAATGGGCAGGCGTGGCGTTCCTGTTGTACATGGCGTTCAAGCTCGCCGTCGACAAGGGCCATCTCGAAGCGAAGGCACCGGGCCGCGCACCGTCAATGCTCTACGGCGCTGTCATGCAATGGCTCAACCCGAAGGCCTGGCTGGCTTGCGTAGCGGGCATGGGCGCGTTTGTCGCCGATGGCGAGGCGCGGCTGGTCTGGCAGTTTGCCGCGGTGTACCTGGTGATCTGCTATGTGTCCGTCGGTTGCTGGGCTTATGCAGGGACCTTTTTGCGCGGCTATTTGCATAATCCGGCGGGTATGCGTTGGTTTAACCGGATCATGGCGTCGTTGCTGGCGGTGAGTGCGGTTTATCTGGTGTTGCCCTCGCCACAGTAGTCCACAGGGATATTCGAGTCAGCCACGATACTGCCCCGGAGTCGCCGCCAGGTGCTGCTTGAACGCCCGTTGAAAATGCGCCTGATCGGCAAATCCCGCTTCCAGCGCGACATCGGCGATCAGCTCGCCGCGGCGCAGCCGATCCTGAGCGAACTGAATCCGCCGGTTCACGAGAAACGCATGGGGTGTCATGCCGTATTGTTGCTTGAACGCGCGAATCAGGTAAGACGGCGACAATTGAGCCGCGAAGCAGATGTCTTCGAGCTTGAGCATTTGCGTGCAGTTGTCGCGGATGTAGTCGGCGGCCCGTTCCAGCTTGAAATTGGGCTCGCGCAGCGGCGGGTCGACAGGATTGAGCCGCAGCTGCACCTCGGAAAAAAACTCCACTGCCGCGCTGTGTTTATGCAGTACCTCCTGCTGCTGATCAACCAGCACTTCGTATAAAGCCTTGAGGCCGTCAAACAGCAGGGTGTCGCGATTATGGGTGATGGAAAACCGCCGAAACGCCAGGTCGTGGCTGAACCCGAGCTGGTGCTGCAAGTCGGTGAGCCAGGGCGTGTCGACGTACAGCATCAAGTAGGACCAGGGCTGATTGTCGATGGGATTGCAGGCGTGTACATCGCCCGGATTCATCAGCACCACGGTGCCGGTACCGACCTGGAAGTGCGACTGCTCGTGGATATAGGTACTGCGCCCGGCCGTGATCGCCCCGATGGAAAAATGCTCGTGGGCATGCCGGGTGTAGCACACTTCGCGGCCGTCGGCGATGGAACGGGCTTCGATGAAGGGCAGGGCGTCATCACGCCAGAAGCGCGGGGCCTTGTCAGCGTCTTTGGCGATGGAGTGCTTCAAGGTCAGCGTCCTCGACAGGTCAGCTTCGCAGTGTATTAGCTCTCGCCGGCAAAGGCTCGTTGCAGCGCAGCGATGTCGAGATTTATTTCATGTGATGCGGCTGTTGGCACAACATCGGTTGGTGGCCGCCCGTGGCACCATCAAGTGACCGGTGGTCGATGAACCAGTCCCGCGGGGAAAATTGCGCTTAGCTGTAGGGATAAACCGAGGCTTCTGCAGGCCCACCGACCTTTGCAGGGGCGAAGCTTGCTCCGGACGGCGTCCCGACGAAGAACGAAAACGCGGTGTGCATTTCTGACGCCTTCGCGAGCAAGCTTCGCTCCTACAGAAAAGCGTACGGCGTCGTCATAGAGACAGAGCCCCTTCAGAACACCGTGAGTCTGAGGACATTCGCCATGCTGACGCTTAACATCAATGGCAAGGATCAGGCGCTGGACGTACCGGCGGACATGCCCCTGCTTTGGGTGCTGCGCGATGTCGCGCACCTGACCGGTACCAAATTCGGTTGTGGCATGGCCCAGTGCGGTGCCTGCACCGTGCACGTCGACGGTGCACCGCTGCGCTCCTGTGTCACGCCCGCCACGACCGTGGCCCATGGGCAGAAAATTCTTACCATCGAAGGCCTGTCCACCGACGGCTCGCACCCAGTGCAACGAGCCTGGGCCGAACTCGATGTGGTCCAGTGCGGTTATTGCCAGTCCGGGCAGATCATGTCGGCAGCCGCATTGCTGGCGAAAATTCCCCAACCCACTGACAGCGACATCGATCAGGCGCTTTCCGGCAACATCTGCCGCTGCGGCACCTATCCAAGAATCCGTGCCGCAGTCAAACGCGCTGCCGAAATCGGTTGATGCCATGTTGACGGGAGCCTGAGCCATGAACAGCATCAAGCCGGTATCGCGCCGGGGTTTTCTCAAGGGCAGCGCGTTGCTGGGTGGGGGGCTGGTGGTGGCATTTGTCATCCCCGGTGCCCATCGCTTTGCCAGCGGCGCCGAGAACCAGGGCAAGGTCTTCGCCCCCAACGCCTTTGTGCGAATCGGCAATGACGACAGCATCACCGTGCTGCTCGGCCATTCGGAGATGGGCCAGGGCATCTGGACCGGCCTGACCATGCTGATCGCCGAAGAACTGGACGCCGACTGGTCGAAAATTCGCGTCGAACATGCACCCGCGTCGGCCGCCGATTATGGCTTGGCCGGGTTTGGCGGAATGCAGATCACTGGCGGCTCCACCTCGACCTGGATGGAGTTCGATCGTTACCGCCAGGCCGGCGCAACGGCGCGGTTGATGCTGATCGAGGCCGCCGCCAAACGCTTCAACGTTGCGCCATCCGGGATTCGCACCGAATCGGGCGTGGTGATTGCCGGTGACCGGCGCGCCACTTACGGCGAGCTGGCCGATGATGCTGGCAAGCTGCCGATGCCGGATCCGGCCTCGATCAAGCTCAAGGAAGCCAAGGACTGGAAGCTCATCGGCAAACCCACCAAACGCCTGGACACTCCGGAAAAAATAACCGGCCAGGCCAAGTTCGGCATGGACGTGCAGTTCGAGGGCCTGATGACCGCCATGGTCGCCCGTTCACCGGTGTTCGGCGGCAGCGTCAAATCCTTCGAAGGCGCCGAAGCGCTGGCGATTCCGGGGGTGCATAAGGTCCTGCAGGTGCCCACGGGCGTCGCGGTGATCGCCGATCACTACTGGGCGGCCAAGCTGGGACGCGATGCCCTGAGCGTCGACTGGGATCCGGGGCCCAACAGCGGGCTCGACAGTCAGGCATTGCTGGAAAACTTCCGCAAACTCGCCACCACCCCTGGCGTTTCAGTCAGCAAGGCCGGCGACACCGACGGCACGTTGGGCAAAGCGGTGAAAACCCTCGACGTCGAATACAGCGTGCCCTACCTGGCCCACGCGCCGATGGAACCGCTGAACTGCACGGTCAGCATCACCCAGAACAAATGCGAGATCTGGACCGGCACCCAGTTCCAGACCCTGGATCAAATGATCGCGGGGAAAATCACCGGACTCAAACCTGAACAGGTAGAGATTCATACCCAGTTCCTGGGCGGCGGTTTTGGTCGCCGGGCCAATCCGACCTCGGATTTTGTCGCTGAAGCCGTGGAAGTCGCCAAGGCAGCGGGTGCGCCAGTGAAAACCGTCTGGTCCCGAGAGGATGATATTCGCGGAGGTTATTACCGCTCGGCGTTCCTGCACCACGCGCGCATCGGCCTGGATGCGGCGGGCCAGCCGATCGCCTGGAAGCATGTTCTGGTCGGGCAGTCGATCATGGCCGGTACGTCGCTGGAGGCGACCATGGTCAAGGATGGCGTCGACAAGACGTCTGTCGAAGGAGTCGCCGACAGCCCTTACCTGGCGGGGCTGGCCCATCACCAGGTCGATCTGCATTCACCGAAAACCGGTATCAGCGTGCTCTGGTTGCGCTCGGTCGGGCACACCCACACTGCGTTCGTGATGGAATCGCTGATAGACGAACTGGCTGAGGCGGCCGGGAAGGATCCGCTGGACTATCGCCGAACCCTGCTCAAGGATCATCCACGGCACCTCGGCGTGCTGAACCTCGCGGTCGAGAAAGCCGGCTGGAAGACGCCTCTGCCAAACGGCCACGCCTTGGGGGTCGCGGTGCATGAGTCGTTTGGCAGTTACGTTGCCCAGGTCGCCGAAGTGTCCCAGGACAACCTGGCGATCCGCGTGCACCGGGTGGTGTGTGCGGTGGATTGCGGCATTGCGGTCAACCCGATGAGCATCGCCGCGCAAATGGAGTCGGCGATCACGTTCGGCCTCGGATTCACCTTGCACAGCAAACTGACCTTCAAGGACGGGCAGGTAGAGCAATCCAATTATCACGACTATCAGGTGTTGCGGCTCAACGAGATGCCGCTGGTCGAAGTGCATATCGTGCCCAGCAGCGAGAAACCCGGCGGTATCGGCGAGGCCGGCGTACCGCCCGTGGCGCCGGCGGTGGCCAACGCGGTGTTCGCCCTGACCGGGCAGCGCCTGCGGGAACTGCCGCTGCAACTCTCGGGGGTGTGAGATGAAACGACATCTGTTGCTGGGCACGGTGGTGTTGATCGGCCTGATCGCCTATGCCGAGCACGTGTTGGCTGATGAAAAGGAAGCAGTCAAGGCATTCGATACCGTGCAAAAAGTCTTCCAGAGCCCGCGCTGCCAGAACTGCCATATCCCCGGTGATTCACCCTTGCAGTTCGATGCAGGCATTCCCCACGCGATGAATGTGGTGCGGGGGATGGACGGCAAGGGCGCTGCCGGTTTGCCCTGTACCACCTGCCATGCCGAACGCAATCCGCCGGCCAGCTATGGCCCGGGCATGCCGCCGGGAGCGCCGCACTGGAGCCTGCCGCCGGCGGCGCACAAAATGGCCTGGATCGGCCTGCCGGCGGACAAGTTGTGCGCCATGATCAAGGACCGCTCCAGCAATGGCGATCGCGATTTCGCGGCGTTGATCAAGCATGTCAGCGACGACAAGCTGGTGCTCTGGGGCTGGAATCCGGGTGTGGGACGCGCGCCGGTGCCGGTGCCGCACGACATTTTTGTCACCCAGTTCAAACTCTGGGCGGACGCGGGAGGGCCCTGTCCGATCGAGGGCAGTTGACCGGCGGTCCGTTAACAGGGAGTCAAACCGGGTATGGACGACTCTAAAGAACATACCCGCCAATGGAGTGAGTAATGCTGATCCCAGGCAAACCGGTCAGACACCGCCCTTGCGCAGACCCCATGCGCACGCCACTGCAAGAGCGCGAATTGCTGCGTGAGCTGGCCCGTAAAGCCGAGCAAGCGCTGATGGGCGTGCAAATGTCGAACATGGATGAGCTGACGCTACTCTCCAATCGCCACGGTTTCACCGCACTTGCCCAGCTGGGGCTGAATGCCTGTCGGCAGATGGGCCTGCCAGCGACGCTGCTGTTCTTCGACCTCGATGAGTTCAAGCAGATCAATTATCTGTATGGCCGTGCCGAGGGCGACAGCGCCCTGAAAACCTTCGCGGATGTGCTGCGTATCGCCTTTCGCGAAAACGACGTGATCGGCCGGCTCGGCGACGATGAATTTGTCGCGTTGTTGACCGGCTCGGGCTGGGTGGACATCGCCCCGATCAAGGCGCGCCTCGAAGAGATGCTCGACGAGCGCAATGCTACGGTGCACCGCGGTTATGATATTCGATTCAGTATCGGGCAGATCGAATACGACGCCAATCTTCACCACGATGTCGAGGAATTGCTGGCAGAGGCCGAAAGGGCTTTGCACCGGTAGGTAGCTAGGTAGGTAGGTAGGTAGGTAGGTAGGTAGTTTGCTCGATATGAAACCCCCTGTCCAATCGCCACGGTTTTGATATTTGTCGTGGGTCAAAAAAACGCCTCATATCGAAAGATGCGGGGCGTTCCTGTCGAGGCGTCATCAATAAAAACCCTGCTTACTTGGCGAACGGTAGTTCAGGTGCGTGGACCTGGTCGCCATTCGTATCTTAAATTTTTAGTTGTGCGTATGTGTGGGATGTTTCTGCTGTCTTTTCGTGGCAGTGATTCGTGCTGCATTCTGCTGGTTTAATTTTTCTTGATGTTACCTGTGCTTCGGGTTGAATGAATTGTCACGTATTGATAGCTGAGTCGTGCGTGGATGTCTGCTAAATATATAAGGACTAAAGCAAAGCTGTACTTCATGAGGGTTGTATCTTGAATAATGCTATTTCCGAGTTCTATTTCAAGCGGCCAGAGAATCGCCTGCAGGATATTGATCATTTAACTGATTACATGGAGCGACTCGTCCATGGTACGTTGCGGAGTCATGGTTATTCTTCGTCCGCGCCACATTGGTATTACCCACCTCCCACCCATTCTGAACTGGACAATGTCTGCGCCGAAGCGTTTGCGGTTTTGAAAAAGCTTGAGGCGGACGAAAAATTTCAGCAGTACTTGCAGGGCAGGAGCAAAGGAATCAGCCGCCCCGGCGGAACGGATTGGATCTGGCACGATATTATCGTACCGTTGTTCAGCAGTCCCAAGGTAGCGGCAGCCTTGCCCGTACTCACTGTTAGTAACATAAAATTACTGCTAGACGACGTCCCTGTTTACTGGCAGCACGATATTGAGGTTCTTCTAGGCGTCCATCGCATCATTGGCGACGGCATCAGAAGCAACGGTACGATTCGGCTCGATCGTGTTTTGAAGTATTACTTGATCACCCCATCGTCGCCGCAGACGGCAGTTCAATGGACGGCTGTGCTGGATAGCCTGAAGGAGCGTCGCGCTGCCCGTGTACTGGGTCACGACGGTCAATTGAGTGATCTTGATCTGATTATGGATGAACAGGACGATAAGCGCATACTCGATATCATTTATAACACTCAAGCGGAACATAATGATTCGCTGATCAATTATTTGGCTATGCCTTTCTTTACGATCGAGTTGCAGCGACAAATTGCCAATACGCCTACCGTTGTCCTTGAACGACTGGTGAACACGGAAAACAGCCTTGCCTTGGGTCGCAGGCTCGTCAAAGCGCTGGACTGGTATGGTAGCAAAGCAGGAGAAACCTGCCCGCAACCGGTATTGGCGAAATTGGTATGGCGCGCGCTTTGGCTGAGTGTCGCTGCGCCGCCGACTCATCCGGAATGTTTATATTCAAACTTTGACTTGGTGAGATTCACCGGCCAGAAGGTTAACTATTCCTTTATCCGTAATGACATCGTAAAGGACTTGAAGGATCGCTTGGGTGTTTTCGCGCCTGTCGTGCATCTGGTTATGCGTGTCATCGAAGCGAATACCTCTTCCGAGCTCTGGGTCCGTGGTATTCCGGATGATCTGACCTATGCCGGTTCCAGCAGGTGGGTCCATTTCAGGAGCGGTTTTATTTTGGCGGAGGCTATTGCTCCCGGCTCGTCAAAACACATGAACTTCGAGCAGCTGCTCAATCTGCTGGCCGAATACAGTCACGAAGCTTCACCTGAACGCCAGGCGCTGATTGCTGCATCCAGACAGGCTCCGGCCGTGCAGTGGGCGGTCGGCATCGGCGTGCAGGCGATAAAACATCAAGGTTACTCGGCCGAAGAAATCGAGAGAGCCATTGAGGTTCTGGAGGAGCATGAGCGTGATCCAGAACTCAACGCTGAGATGCTCAGGGCCGTGCCTCATTACGAGTCCTAGTTTCCACCAAGCTACTCTTTCGTCTTATTTCAGGCGCACTTCCTTGAATGAGGCATTTGAATAATTATTTATCTGAGCAACCGTCATGACTAAAAAACCCAAGATAATTATTGACCCCAACTCGTCTGACACTTCATCGACACTTCCCAGAACCTCATCAGAAAGTGACGTGTTCCTGGGCGACCCTTCCGGCACGTTTGGCAGCTCTCTGCGAGACGGAGATCTGGGCACGTTTCGCAGCTCTCTGCGGGGCGCAGAGCAACCTCCCGGCACACACGATTCGACTATTTCGCCAGACGTTGTCCCTTATCAGCCGGTTGTCGTTACCGACAACCCTGTAGAACGCACGAACGTGCCCGGGAGGTCTGAAACACTGGCGTTCATTGCACCGAGCCAGGCCGACAAACTGACAAAAGTCGCAGGGGACCTGTTCCGCTATGACAAGCAGAAAAGAATTTATGTCGATGTAATAGATGAAGGGACCGTCATGGTCCACAAAAATGCGCATGGGGATTATCAGGCGACCTCTGCCAGAGAGTTGACCCCGTCTGGTCCGATGCTCGAACCCATCGAAGGAACGACGCTTTGGCAACGAAAGCCGCAAAGGACCATGCCCATAGAAGACAATCAGCCAGGCATTCCCCAAGAGCCTCCAGCCCCTGTAGTCCCCGGCCCTGGCCCGAGCACGCGTCCTCGTTCGCTGACATTACTCGAGCTGGAAGGCTCCGTCTCGTTTAAAGTTGCCGCGGCAGACGCGACGCAAGTCAATAGAAGTATCACTCAACTCAGCAAACGGTCGATGAAGAGGGTTTCCCCGGACGCCGTTCGTCATCTGATCACAGTGAATCCAGAGACTTGGACACCGCTGCGAACCGGTGATCAACTGAGCAATGTCGGCGGTATCGATAACGTCCCGGTGCGTAATACCGGCGACCTCGCTTCCCGCGACTATCGCCTGATAGACCCATCAACCAATCATGTTTTCGGACCGAGTTACCTGGAACCGAGAGCCGCCATCAGCAACGTAAACTACCATCATTATGCAGCGCCGGAATCATGCATAGCAGGGCTCACTCCCAATGGCAAAGGGATCTATCGAAGTGTGGATGGTCAGCGGTGTTACATATGCAATGTCGATGAGAGTGGCAACGTCGCGGTGTATCAGGTTCGGAATAATTTTAATCTCGATGCCGATATTGTATCTGTCGAGATCGTCGATTATAGAACTAACGAGTATACGGGCTTACAGGTATCGTCAGTCAAGGCAGGTGAATGGCAGAGGATCAGGTTGGAAGGAGAACCGCCGGAGGATTACAACCTGGTTACCCACAAACACCTGGAGGAGTGGCAGGAGTTGAATGATTCGGTCGAAGAGATGGCGATTAGTCAATTCACCACAAGATACCGACTCGATCCTCAAGAATTCAGGCAGTATGCGCAGTTGAGTGTCGGAGTCACGGGGGAAGGACAACAAGTACTCCTGAGGGCGAGGAACGTTCAGACAGCGATCACGGAGAAACATTTGAGGTACTGGCAAAATCAATCTCAGGAGGGGCGTGATGGATTGACGCAAGAGGGATTTGCCAACCGACATAACCTCAATCCTGCATCATTCCTGGAACATATCGACCAGTATGGCAAGCTGAAAGCCGCTGGAAAGGTACTGATGAAACACGCTAAGGGTGAGGAGTTTGCCAATATTACATATGAGCATCTGGAAGCCTGGCAGGCGTTGTATAAATCCAAAAACAATAAGATAACCGCGGGTGATTTTGCCGAGAAAAACAATCTTAATCCAGTGCTTTGGGGAACTTACGTGGACGAAACGGGTGCGCTTAAACAGTCTGGCAAAAACCTCATTATATTGGGCGAACCGACGCCAAGGCCGCACTTGGCGCGCAAAAGTTCGGCAAGGCGCGATACATCCGAGGGCACTAAGCGTCCCGCAGAAGAGAGCCTGCCCGGAAACAGCAAGCGCCCGCGGCCAGATCCTGAGGCAGCACAGCGTACAGAACGGCCTCACCTGGATCATGACATAGACAATTCGTTGCCGATTCTGCAGGACCCGAAAAATGTTAAAGAAAGCCTGACGCTAAAGGCTGAAGGACCTAGTGGGCTTGAGGGACGTGAATCAACTGTTGGTGAAATCGGGGTTACCTACTGGAATCAACTACTTGATCAAGTGTCTAAAACCACAAGGTTGAAATTGCAGGAAGACATCACTGTGGAAGTGCGAGACTGGATTCGAAACGAGAAAAATCTTGCGCCGAAGTTTGATAAGCTCATGGAAATTAAAGTGCTGAGCAATGGGCCGGAGCGTGGTCGATCGGTTGTTGCAAAGCGCGACATTAAAAAATTCGAAGTGCTGGGTCCGTACTCAGGTAAATTACATTTTGGAAGTAAAACCCTGCTGGAGGAAATTTCAAAAAAAGGGCATAAAGCTGTGAATAGTTACACATTTAGCACATTTTCAAATGACGGAACGCTCAGCGCCCATGGCAGCGGTAATATTTTAAGTTTGATCAATAGTCCTAATGCGCCAGGCAGGCCATCTTTAGGCAGTGAGAATGTGGCATCCATTAACGTTGGAAGATACATGACATTCTTTGTTGCATGGAAAGACATCAAGAAGGGGGATGAACTCCTTCTCGATTATGGGGACGGCTACGATTGGACTTGAACAGCGGCAAAAACCGCACTCAAAAAAACCCGCCAAAACAAACGGCGGGTTTTTTATTGGGAGGGCCGAAGATTACTCTTCGAGGCTACCCATGGCCGTGGTGTTGAAACCGCCGTCCACGTACATGATTTCACCGCTGATGCCCGACGCCAGGTCCGAGCACAGGAAGGCGCCGGCGTTGCCGACTTCGTCGATGGTGACGTTGCGACGCAGCGGGGTTTGCGCTTCGTTGGCGGCCAGCATTTTGCGGAAGTTCTTGATGCCGGAGGCGGCGAGGGTGCGGATCGGGCCAGCCGATACGCAGTTCACGCGAGTGCCGTCCGGGCCCAGGGAGCCGGCCAGGTAACGTACGCCAGCTTCCAGGGAAGCCTTGGCCATGCCCATCACGTTGTAGTTGGGCATGGTGCGCTCGGCACCCAGGTATGACAGGGTCAGCAGGCTACCATTGCGGCCTTTCATCATTTCGCGACCGGCCTTGGCCAGGGCCACGAAGCTGTAGGCGCTGATGTCGTGAGCGATGCGGAAACCTTCACGGGTGGTGGCTTCGGTGAAGTCGCCGTCCAGTTGGTCGCCCGGGGCGAAGCCGACGGAGTGCACGATGCAGTCCAGGCCGTCCCACTTCTTGCCCAGTTCAACGAAAACCTTGGCGATTTCTTCATCGCTGGCCACGTCGCACGGGAAGCACAGGTCCGGGTTGGAACCCCAGCTCTGTGCGAACTCTTCGACACGACCCTTGAGTTTGTCGTTCTGATAAGTGAAGGCAAGCTCAGCGCCCTCGCGATGCATGGCGGCAGCGATGCCGGATGCGATGGACAGCTTGCTGGCGACACCGACGATCAGTACGCGCTTACCGGCGAGAAAACCCATGTGTTGCTCCTCTCTTTTCAGGTTATTGCGCAGTGGCCGGGGCCAGGAAAGCGGCTTCCAGCAACTGCTGTGTATACGGATGTTGGGGGGCGGCAAAAATACGTTGCGCGTCCCCCTGTTCGACCACTTGGCCTTGCTTGACCACCATCAGCTGGTGGCTCAGCGCTTTGACGACAGCCAGGTCATGGCTGATAAACAGATACGTCAGGTTGTACTTGGTTTGCAGTGAACGTAACAGCTCCACCACCTGGCGTTGCACGGTGCGGTCGAGGGCCGAAGTCGGCTCGTCCAGCAGAATCAACGCCGGTTTTAACACCAAAGCCCGGGCAATGGCGATTCTCTGCCGTTGCCCGCCGGAAAATTCGTGGGGGTAACGGTTCCGGGTTTCCGGATCCAGACCTACCTCCTCGAGTGCCGCAATAATCGCTTGTTCCTGTTCTGCCTCGGTGCCCATCTTGTGGATCCGCAGGCCCTCGCCGACGATCTGGCTCACACACATCCGCGGGCTCAGGCTGCCGAAAGGGTCCTGGAACACCACCTGCATCTCCCGGCGCAACGGTCGAACCTGTTGCTGCGTCAGGCAGTCTAGCTGCTTGCCTTCGAAACGGATTCCACCTGTGCTGCCGATCAGCCGCAGAATCGCCAGGCCGAGGGTCGATTTGCCGGAACCGCTTTCTCCCACAATCCCCAGGGTCTGGCCCTGGGGCAGGCTGAAATTGATCCCGTCGACCGCCTTGATGTGATCCACGGTCTTTTTCAGCAAGCCTTTCTTGATCGGGAACCAGACTTTCAGGTCCTCGACTTGCAGCAATGGCGGGCCAATCACGTTGCTCGCCGGCGTCCCGCTGGGCTCCGCTGCCAGCAATTCCCGAGTGTACGGATGCTGCGGCGCGCGGAACAACTCTTCGCACGATGCCTGTTCGACGATGCAACCGCGCTGCATGACACATACGCGATGCGCAATTCTTCGCACAAGGTTCAAATCGTGGCTGATCAACAGCAGTGCCATGCCCAGACGGGCCTGGAGTTCCTTGAGCAATTCGAGGATTTTCAGTTGAACCGTCACGTCCAGCGCGGTGGTCGGTTCGTCGGCGATCAGCAGTTCCGGCTCGTTGGCCAGGGCCATGGCGATCATCACCCGTTGGCGCTGGCCGCCGGACAGTTCATGGGGCAGGGCCTTGAGGCGCTTCTCAGGCTCCGGGATACCGACCATCTCCAGCAGTTCCAGGGTGCGTTTGGTCGCGACTTTACCGATCAGGCCCTTGTGGATGCCCAGCACTTCGTTGATTTGCTTCTCGATCGAGTGCAGCGGATTGAGCGAGGTCATCGGCTCCTGGAAGATCATCGCGATCCGGTTGCCACGGATGTGGCGGATGGTTTTTTCTTTCAGGCTCAGCAGGTTTCGACCGGAATACTCGATAGTGCCGGACGGATGCCGGGCCAGCGGGTAGGGCAGCAGGCGCAGGATCGAGTGCGCGGTCACCGATTTGCCGGAGCCGCTTTCGCCCACCAGGGCCAGGGTTTCGCCTCGCTTGATGTCGAAGCTGACGCCTTCGACCACCCGCTGAACACGCTCGCCGACGACGAATTCGACGGCCAGGTCGCGCACTTCGATCAGATTGTCCTGATTCATTTCACTTCCTCGGGTCGAAGGCATCGCGAGCGGACTCGCCGATAAACACCAGTAAACTCAACATCAGCGCCAGTACCGCAAACGCGCTCATGCCCAGCCACGGCGCCTGCAGGTTGGATTTGCCCTGGGCCACCAGTTCACCCAGGGACGGCGCGCCCGGCGGCAAGCCGAAGCCCAGGAAGTCGAGGGCGGTCAGGGTGCCGATGGCGCCGGTCAGGATGAACGGCATGAAGGTCATGGTCGAGACCATGGCGTTGGGCAGGATGTGGCGGAACATGATCGCACCATTCTGCATCCCCAGCGCCCGCGCCGCACGCACGTATTCCAGGTTGCGCCCGCGCAGGAACTCGGCGCGCACCACGTCCACCAGGCTCATCCACGAGAACAGCAGCATGATCCCCAGCAGCCACCAGAAATTCGGCTGCACGAAACTGGCGAGGATGATCAGCAGGTACAGCACCGGCAACCCGGACCAGATCTCGAGGAAACGCTGCCCGGCCAGGTCGACCCAACCACCATAGAAACCCTGCAGTGCGCCGGCGATCACCCCGATGATCGAGCTCAGGATCGTCAGGGTCAGGGCGAACAACACCGAAATGCGGAAACCGTAGATTACCCGGGCCAACACGTCGCGGCCCTGATCGTCGGTGCCCAGCAGGTTGTCGGTCGAGGGTGGAGCCGGAGCAGGGACTTTCAAGTCGTAGTTGATGCTTTGATAACTGTAGGGGATCGGCGCCCACAGCACCCAGGCGTCCTTGGCCTTGAGCAGTTCGCGGATGTAGGGGCTCTTGTAGTTGGCTTCCAGCGGGAATTCGCCGCCGAACGCGGTTTCCGGGTAGCGCTTGAGTGCCGGGAAGTACCAGCCGTCGTCGTAGTGCACCACCAGCGGCTTGTCGTTGGCGATCAGCTCGGCGCCGAGACTCAGGCCGAACAGCACCAGAAACAGCCATAGCGACCACCAGCCACGCTTGTTGGCCTTGAACAGTTCGAAACGTCGGCGATTGAGAGGGGACAGGTTCATCTCAATGCTCCCGGCTTTCGAAGTCGATGCGCGGATCGACGAAGGTGTAGGTGAGGTCGCCGATCAGCTTCACCACCAGTCCCAGCAGGGTGAAGATGAACAGCGTACCGAAGACCACCGGGTAGTCACGGTTGATCGCCGCTTCAAAACTCATCAGCCCGAGGCCGTCGAGGGAGAAGATCACTTCCACCAGTAACGAGCCGGTGAAAAAGATGCCGATGAACGCCGACGGGAACCCTGCGATCACCAGCAACATGGCGTTGCGGAATACGTGGCCATAGAGCACCCGGTGGTTGGTCAGGCCCTTGGCCTTGGCGGTGACGACGTACTGTTTGTTGATTTCGTCGAGGAAGCTGTTTTTGGTCAGCAGGGTCATGGTCGCGAAGTTGCCGATCACCAACGCTGTCACCGGCAAGGCCAGGTGCCAGAAGTAATCGAGAATCTTGCCGCCCATGCTCAGCTCGTCGAAATTGTTCGAGGTCAGGCCGCGCAAGGGGAACCAGTCAAGGTAGCTGCCACCGGCGAACAGCACGATCAGCAGGATGGCGAACAGGAACGCCGGGATCGCGTAGCCGACGATGATCAGCGAACTGGTCCAGACGTCGAAGTGGCTGCCGTGGCGCGTGGCCTTGGCGATCCCCAGGGGGATCGACACCAGGTACATGATCAGCGTGCTCCACAGCCCGAGGGAGATCGACACCGGCATCTTTTCCTTGATCAGGTCGATGACCTTGGCGTCGCGGAAGAAGCTGTCGCCGAAATCCAGGGTGGCGTAGTTCTTGATCATGATCCACAAGCGTTCCGGCGCCGATTTGTCGAAGCCGTACATGTGCTCGATTTCCTTGACCAGCGCCGGGTCCAGCCCTTGCGCTCCACGATAGGCCGAACCGGCTACCGAGACTTCGGCACCACCGCCGGCAATGCGGCTGGTGGCGCCTTCGAAGCCTTCGAGCTTGGCGATCATCTGTTCCACCGGCCCGCCGGGGGCGGCCTGGATGATCACGAAGTTGATCAGCAAAATGCCGAGCAAGGTGGGAATGATCAGCAGCAGTCGCCGAAAAATATACGCCAGCATCTGTTACTCCGTGCCCGCAGGGTCGGCTTGCAGTTTGGTTTCGATTTCTACCGCAGGTTTGGCGTCGGGCTTGATCCACCAGGTGGTGATGCCGATGTCGTACTTGGGTGAGATGGCCGGGTGACCGATGTGGTTCCAGTAGGCCACGCGCCACGTCTTGATGTGCCAGTTGGGGATCACGTAGTAGCCCCATTGCAGCACCCGGTCCAGTGCGCGGGCGTGGGCCACCAGGCTTTGCCGCGAGTCGGCGTTGATCAGTTGCTCGACCAGTTGGTCCACCACCGGGTCTTTCAGGCCCATGGAGTTGCGGCTGCCGGGTTTGTCGGCGGCGGCGGCCATCCAGAACTCGCGCTGTTCGTTGCCCGGTGAGTTGGACTGGGGGAAGCTGCCGACGATCATGTCGAAGTCCCGTGAGCGCACACGGTTGATGTACTGCGAGACGTCGACCCGACGGATCACCAGGTCGATGCCCAGATCGCTCAGGTTACGCTTGAACGGCAGCAGTACCCGTTCGAATTCGGTCTGGGCCAGCAGGAACTCGATGGTCACCGGTTTGCCGGTGGCGTCGACCATCTTGTCGTCGACGATGCGCCAGCCGGCTTCTTGCAACAGTTGATAGGCCTTGCGTTGCTGGGCGCGGATCATGCCGCTGCCGTCGGTGACCGGGTTCTGGAACGCCTCGCTGAAGACCTGCTCGGGGACCTTGCCGCGGAACGGGTCGAGAATCGCCAGCTGTTCGGCGTCCGGCAGGCCGCTGGCGGCCATTTCCGAGTTCTCGAAATAACTGCGGGTGCGCGCGTAGGCGCCGTTGAACAGTTGCTTGTTGGTCCATTCGAAGTCCAGCAACAGGGTCAGGGCCTGGCGCACGCGCAGGTCCTGGAACACCGGGCGCCGCAGGTTGAACACAAAGCCTTGCATGCCGGTGGGGTTGCCGTTGGGGATCTGTTCCTTGATCAACCGGCCCTCGGTGACGGCCGGGATGTTGTAGGCATTGGCCCAGTTTTTCGCGGCCATCTCCAGCCAGTAATCGAACTGCCCGGCCTTGAGCGCTTCCAGGGCCACGGTGTTGTCGCGGTAATAGTCAGTGGTCATGACATCGAAGTTGTAGAACCCGCGGTTGACCGGCAGGTCCTTGCCCCAGTAATCCTTGACCCGCTCATAGCGCACCGAGCGCCCGGCTTTGACTTCGCTGACCTTGTACGGACCACTGCCCAGCGGCAGTTCCAGGTTGCCCTTGTTGAAATCGCGGCTGGCCCACCAGTGTTTGGGCAGTACCGGCAGCTGGCCGAGGATCAGCGGCAGTTCGCGGTTGTTGTTGTGCTTGAATTTGAACAGCACCTTGAGCGGGTCTTCGGCGATCGCTTCGGCGACGTCGCTGTAGTAGCCGCGATAGAGCGGAGCACCGTCCCTGGTCAGGGTCTCGAAGCTGAACACCACGTCTTCGGCACGGATCGGATGGCCGTCGTGGAAACGTGCTTCGGGGCGCAGGTAGAAGCGCACCCAGCTGTTGTCCGGGGCTTTCTCGATCTGGCCGGCGACCAGCCCATACTCAGTGAAGGGTTCGTCCAGGCCCTGTTTGGCCAGGGTGTCGTAGATCATGCCGATGTCGTCGGCCGGTACGCCCTTGCCGATGAACGGGTTGAGGCTGTCGAAGCCGCCGAAACCGGCCTGGCGGAAAATCCCGCCCTTGGGCGCATCGGGGTTCACGTAATCGAAATGCTGGAAGTCGGCCGGGTATTTCGGCGGCTCGTTGTATAAGGTCAGGGCATGTTGCGGGGCGGCGCAGGCCAGCCCGGCGAACAACAGGCCGCTGGCCTGCACCAGCAGGGCATGTACGGATTTCATCGATCCTTCTCCGAAGATTTCAGCCACCACGCGCTCAGGCCCAGGGTGTAGGGCGGCGTGGTGACAAAGGCTAACCGGTTGCGGTAGGCCAGGCGGTGATAATTGAGGTACCAGTTGGGAATGATGTAGTGCTGCCACAGCAGCACCCGGTCCAGCGCCTTGCCGGCGGCGACCTGTTCATCGCGGGTCTGGGCGGCGAGCAGGTGTTCGAGCAAGTGGTCGACCACCGGGTTGGCGATGCCCGCGTAGTTTTTGCTGCCCTTGACCCCGACCTGGCTGGAGTGAAAGTACTGCCATTGCTCAAGACCGGGGCTGAGGGTCTGGTTGAGTGTCATCAGGATCATGTCGAAATCGAACTGATCGAGGCGCTGTTTGTACTGGGCGCGATCGACCGTGCGCAGGCGAGCGTCGATGCCGATGCTGGCGAGGTTCTCCACGTAGGGCTGGAGGATGCGTTCCAGGTTCGGGTTGACCAGCAAGATCTCCAGGCGCAACGGTTGCCCGGCGGCGTTCTGCAGACGTTGGCCATTGAGCTTCCAGCCAGCCTCGGCCAGGAGGCCCAGGGCCTTGCGCAGGGTTTCCCGGGGGATGCCGCGGCCTTGGGTCTGCGGCAGGCTGAACGGCTCCGTGAGCAGCCTGGCCGGCAGCTGCTCGCGATACGGTTTGAGCATCAGCCATTCATGGCCGACCGGCAGGCCCGTGGCCGAGAATTCGCTGTTGGGGTAGTAACTCAGTGCGCGCGTGTAGGCGCCGCTGAACAGCGTGCGGTTGGTCCATTCGAAGTCGAACATCATCCCCAGGGCTTCACGGACCCTGGCGTCGGAGAAGGTCGGGCGCCGGCTGTTCATGAACAGGCCCTGGGTCTGGGTCGGGATCTGGTGCGGGATCTGCGCCTTGATCACCTCGCCGCGGCGCACCGCCGGGAAGATGTAGCCGTTTTGCCAGTTCTTGGCCTGGTGCTCGATGTAGATGTCGAACTCGCCGGCCTTGAAGGCTTCGAACGCGACGTCGCTGTCACGGTAAAACTCGACTTCCATGCGGTCGACATTGTACTTGCCGCGATTGACCGGCAGGTCCTTGCCCCAGTAATCCTTGACCCGCTCGAACACGATCTGCCGTCCGGGCGTGACCGAGGTGATGCGATAGGGGCCGCTGCCCAGGGGCGGTTCGAAGGTGGTGGCCTTGAAGTCGCGACCTTTCCAGTAATGCAGCGGCAGCACTGGCAACTCCCCAAGGCGCAGGATCAGCAAGGGATTGCCGGCACGCTTGAAGACGAAGCGGATCCGATGCGGATTGAGGATGTCGACCCGCGACACTTCCTGAAGATTGGTGCGGTACTGCGGATGGCCTTCCTTGAGCAGCAGGCGGTAGGAAAACGCCACGTCGTAGGCGGTAATCGGCGAGCCATCGTGGAACCGCGCTTGCGGGCGCAGGTTGAACACCACCCAGCTGCGGTCCTCGCTGTACTCCACCGATTGGGCGATCAGGCCATAACTGGATGTCGGCTCGTCGCCGGACGGTGCGTACTGGCCGGTGCCGACCATCAAGGGTTCGTTGAGTTCGTTGATGCCGTACTGCAGAAAATTGGGGGTGGAAACCGGGCTCGAACCCTTGAAGGTGTAGGGGTTGAGCGTATCGAAGGTGCCAAACGCCATCACCCGCAAGGTACCGCCCTTGGGCGCTTGCGGATTGACCCAGTCGAAGTGGGTAAATCTGGCCGGGTACTTGAGCGTGCCGAACTGCGCATAACCATGGCTTTCGCTGATCGTCGCGCTTGCGGGGGAGCTCAAGGCCAGGCTGATCAGGAACAGGAGGAGGGGACGCTTCAAGTCAGAGATCCGATCCAGGCGGCTTGGGCTTTGTGGGCCGTACAGTAACAGCTTGTCTGGACAGGAAAAAGACGGGGATTTAATGCGCGGTTAATTGCTGGTTGTAAGAGCGAGCTTGCTCCGGGCGGCGTTCCGACGATGGTCGTAAACGATAACGCGTGTGTGCTGGTTAAACGCGGTGCCCTGTAGGAGCGAGCTTGCTCGCGATGGTCGTTAACGATTACGCGTGTGTACTGGCTAAACGCGGTGCTCTTGAATCCATCGTCGGAACGCCGCCCGGAGCAGGCTCGCTCCTACAGTTAACGCGGCGAAGCCACCGTCAACATCTGGCCGGGCTTCAGCGCCTGACCAATCCGGGGGTTCCAGCGCTTGAGGTGCTGCATTTCAACGTTGAAACGTTTGGCCACCATGTACAGCGAATCGCCTTGCTTGACCTTGTACCGGGTCTGCTGCTTCTTGCTGGTGGCCGCCACCACGGTGTTGACGCGCCCGGAGCGCTTGGTGGTGTCCTGCATGACGAGGGTCTGGCCGGCCTTGAGATTCTTGCCGGTCAGCCTGTTCCAGCGCTGCAGGTCCTTGACGTCGACGTTGTTGGCCTTGGCGATGGTGCCCAGGTTGTCGCCGCGCTTGACCCGGTAGGAACGCTTGACGCCGGCCACGGCGGGGCTGTCGGCACCCTCGAAGACCGGCTTGAGCGGCTTCTTGCTGATCAACTCTTCAGGCCGCATGGTCGACAGGCTGGTGGTCAGCAGCTGCGCCTTGGACGTCGGCACCAGCAAATGCTGGGGGCCATCGATGGTGGTGCGTTGTTTGAACGCGGGGTTGAGCTGGAACAGTTCGTCTTCGTCGATGTTGGCCACCGCGGCAACCTTGGACAGGTCCATGCGCTGGTTGATTTCGACGACCTGGAAGTAGGGTTCGTTGGCGATCGGGTTGAGGTTCACCCCATAGGCATCCGGCGCGAGCACCACTTGCGACAGGGCCAGCAGCTTTGGCACGTAGGCCTGGGTTTCCGCCGGAAGTGGCAGGTTCCAGTAATCGGTCGGCAGCCCAAGCTTTTCGTTGCGTTCGATGGCCCGGCTGACGGTGCCTTCACCGGCATTGTAGGCGGCCAGGGCCAGCAACCAGTCACCGTTGAACATGTCATGCAGGCGGGTCAGGTAATCCATCGCTGCGGTAGTCGAGGCGGTGATATCGCGCCGACCATCGTAGAAGCGCGTCTGGCGCAGGTTGAAGTAGCGGCCGGTGGACGGGATGAATTGCCACAGACCCACCGCGTTGGCCCGGGAATAGGCCATCGGGTTATAGGCGCTTTCAATCACCGGCAGCAGCGCCAGCTCCAGCGGCATGTTGCGTTCTTCGAGGCGTTCGACGATGTAATGGATGTACAGGCTGCCGCGCTCGCCGGCGTTCTCGAGGAACGACGGGTTGCTGGCGAACCACAGGCGCTGTTGCTCGATGCGCGGGTTGACGCCGACGGTGTCCTGCAGCTGGAAGCCCTGGCGCATGCGCTCCCAGACATCCTGGGGTATTTCCGGGGTCGGTTTCACGCTGAGCAGCACAGGTTTTGGCTTGGCTCGAGCGGCGAGGTTCGGAACGTGTGTCGCGTCGGTCTGCGGCACATGGCTGGAACAGCCCGCCAGCGTGGCGGACACAGCCACCGCGATGGCTTGAGCCAGGCGGGTCAATGCGTCTTTATTGATGGCTTTACGAATGGATGACGACATTGGCTGGAAGTAAGTTCCGGGCAAAAATGTCGGGCGATTCTAGAAAGCGTACCCCCCCAGGTCAACCATTCAGAATTTTTGTACCATCGGCAAGGCGGCTTAGAACTTATCTTTCCAGGCACGAAGAGCAGCAAAGACCGCACTCGGAGCCCGGTTATGGGTTCCATTCCGTTCGTCCACTTTTTCTTTAACGGATGTTTCCCCGGTGCGTAAAAACGGATTGGTGAGCTTTTCCAGGGCCAGTGTCGACGGTAGCGTGATGATCCCTGCTTCCCGTTGTTCAGTAACGATTGCCAGCCGTTCGGCGATGTAGGGGTTGCCCGGTTCGACCGCGATGGCGAAGCGCAGATTGCTCAGGGTGTATTCATGACCGCAGTAAACGCGCGTATCCTCGGGAAGGGCCGCCAGGCGTGTCAGCGAGCTGTGCATTTGCTCAGGCGTGCCTTCGAACAGGCGCCCGCATCCGGCGGCGAACAGGGTGTCACCGCAAAACAGCAGGCCCGGGTGATACAAGGCAATGTGGCCCAGCGTATGACCGGGGATCGCGATGGCCTCGAACTCGCAGCCCAGCACGCTGAAGCGGTCGTTGTCCTTGAGGGCGACGTCCCGGGCGGGGATGTTTTCACTGGCCGGGCCATGGACGGTCGCGCCTGTCGCTTTTTTAAGCTGCTCGACGCCGCCGACATGGTCATGATGATGGTGAGTGATCAGAATATCGCTCAATACCCATTCCGGATGCGCCGCGAGCCAGACCTGGACCGGCGCGGCATCCCCCGGATCGACGACCGCACAGCGCCGGGTGTGGGGGTCTTGTAACAACCAGATGTAGTTGTCGGTGAAGGCGCAGAGGGCACTGATCTGTATCATCGTCGGATTCGCCAAGCGGAAAACAATGGCGCATCTTAGAACTTCCTGGCGCGTTGGAGAAATGCAATGACCGATAAAGCGTTCGCTCAGGCCGATCCTGAGTGGCTGACGTTGATCAGCGCGGCCCGTGAATGGCTGTCCGGCCCCATCGGGCAATTTCTGCTGGACGAAGAGCGCCACATGCTCGAAGACGAGCTGGGGCGCTTCTTCGGCGGCTACCTGGTGCATTACGGACCGTCGGCCCAGACACCGCCGTCGGCGCCGCAAGTGCAACGCAATGTGCGACTCGGCGCGCCATTGCCGGGTGTCGAGATCGTCTGCGAAGAGCAGGCCTGGCCATTGAGCGAGCACGCCGCCGATGTGGTGGTGCTGCAACACGGGCTGGATTTCTGCCTGTCGCCTCACGGTTTGCTGCGCGAAGCCGCCAGTAGCGTGCGCCCCGGCGGTCATCTGTTGATCATCGGGATCAACCCCTGGAGCACCTGGGGCTTGCGCCATATATTCGCTCACGATGGCTTGCGCAAGGCGCGCTGCATTTCCCCATCCAGGGTCGGCGACTGGCTGAATCTGCTGGGCTTTGCGCTGGAGAAACGCCGCTTCGGGTGCTATCGTCCGCCGCTGGCGTCCCCCGCCTGGCAGACCCGCCTGGCCGGCTGGGAGCGCAGGGCCGGTGACTGGCAACTATCGGGTGGCGGCTTTTATCTACTGGTCGCGCGCAAGATCGTGGTGGGCCTGCGGCCGCTGCGTCAGGAGCGACGGGAACCGATGGGCAAGCTGATTCCGTTGCCGATGGCCAAGGTCAACCGTCGGCGCCTCGAACCGTAATACACATTCATATTCCCGGCCGGGTGTACCCCGGCCTCGGGCATCGTCGGTCCTGGATCGGCGAGCCACCGCATTTTCTGGATAGATTGGCATGAGCAGCGATAGCGTAGAACTCTTCACCGACGGCGCCTGCAAAGGCAATCCTGGCCCTGGCGGCTGGGGCGCATTGCTGGTGTGCAAGGGCGTAGAAAAAGAACTCTGGGGCGGCGAAGCCAACACCACCAACAATCGCATGGAGCTGATGGGCGCGATCCGCGGCCTGGAGGAACTCAAGCGTTCCTGCGACGTGCTGCTGGTCACCGACTCCCAGTACGTGATGAAAGGCATCAACGAGTGGATGGACAACTGGAAGAAGCGCGGCTGGAAGACGGCGGCGAAGGAACCGGTAAAGAATGCCGATCTGTGGAAGCTGCTGGATGAGCAGGTCAACCGGCACAACGTCACCTGGAAATGGGTGCGCGGCCACATTGGCCACCATGGCAACGAACGGGCCGACCAGCTGGCCAACCGAGGGGTGGATGAAGTGCGCGGGTACAAGCAGGCCTGATTCCGATTCCACGCGGTACACCGCGTCGCGGCCATTCGCGAGCAAGTCGAATGGGGGCAATACGGTGTACCTGAAAGACCCCGCCGAGCGTGCTAACATCGCCGCTTTTGCAAGAACGACCCGTTGAGAGCTGAGCACTGATGGCCACCAGATCCGTTGTACTCGATACCGAAACCACCGGCATGCCGGTGACCGACGGCCACCGGATTATCGAAATCGGTTGTGTCGAGTTGATCGGTCGGCGCCTGACCGGCCGGCATTTCCACGTTTACCTGCAACCGGATCGCGAAAGTGATGAAGGCGCCATCGGCGTCCACGGCATCACCAACGAATTCCTGGTGGGCAAGCCGCGTTTCACCGAAGTCGCCGACGAGTTCTTCGAGTTCATCAAGGGCGCGCAGCTGATCATCCATAACGCGGCGTTCGACGTTGGCTTCATCAACAACGAATTCGCCCTGATGGGGCAGCACGATCGCGCGGACATCACGCAACACTGCTCGATCCTCGATACCTTGATGATGGCCCGGGAGCGTCACCCCGGGCAGCGCAACAGTCTCGATGCCTTGTGCAAACGCTATGGCGTCGATAACTCCGGCCGTGAACTGCACGGCGCATTGCTCGACTCCGAGATCCTTGCCGACGTCTACCTGACCATGACCGGCGGCCAGACCAGCCTGTCCTTGGCCGGTAACGCGTCCGATGGCAACGGTTCCGGCGAAGGCGCGGACAACTCGGCCACTGAAATCCGCCGCTTGCCGGCCGACCGTCAACCGACGCGCATCATTCCCGCCAGTGAAGACGACCTGGCCCAGCACATTGCGCGTCTCGAAGCCATCGCCAAGTCCGCCGGGGCGCCGTCGTTGTGGCAGCAACTGGCGGAGGCCAAGGCGCAGGCGTAGGCGGGGCGCAGGGCCCGAAAAGATCGCAGCTTCGTTTCACTCGACAGCTTCTACGGTGAAACGAGGCTGCAATCTGTTGAACTTGATAGCCTGCGGAGCCCGATGACCCATTTCAGGGCATCCCCCTCGCCACCAGCGCTCGAACCCTCTACCCTGAGGTGATTGGCAGGCCACGGCCCGCCGCCTCAGGACACTGAGCCTCATGTATAAAGATTTGAAATTCCCGGTCCTGATCGTTCATCGCGACATCAAGGCCGACACCGTCGCCGGTGATCGTGTGCGGGGCATCGCCCGGGAGCTGGAGCAGGAAGGCTTCAGCATCGTTTCGGCGGCCAATTACACCGAGGGGCGCCTCGTCGCCTCGACCCATCACGGTCTCTCGTGCATGTTGATCGCCGCCGAGGACGCCAGCACTGGCTCGCACCTGCTGCACAACATGGCCGAGCTGATCGGCCTGGCGCGGGTGCGTGCGCCGGACCTGCCGATTTTCGCCCTGGGCGAACAGGTTACCCTGGAAAACGCCCCGGCCGACGCCATGGCTGAACTCAATCAACTGCGCGGCATTCTGTACCTGTTCGAAGACACCGTGCCATTCCTCGCCCGCCAAGTGGCCCGCGCCGCGCGCAAATACCTCGACGGTCTGCTGCCACCCTTCTTCAAAGCCCTGGTGCAACACACCGCCGACTCCAATTATTCCTGGCACACCCCCGGACATGGCGGTGGCGTGGCGTACCACAAGAGTCCGGTCGGGCAGGCGTTTCACCAGTTTTTCGGGGAAAACACCCTGCGTTCGGATTTATCGGTATCGGTGCCGGAACTGGGTTCGCTGCTGGATCACACCGGCCCCCTGGCAGAAGCGGAGGCCCGTGCCGCCCGCAACTTCGGCGCCGACCATACCTTCTTCGTCATCAACGGCACCTCGACCGCCAACAAGATCGTCTGGCATTCGATGGTCGCCCGGGATGACCTGGTGCTGGTGGATCGCAACTGTCACAAATCGGTGCTGCATTCGATCATCATGACCGGGGCCATTCCGCTGTACCTGTGCCCGGAGCGTAACGAACTGGGGATCATCGGCCCGATTCCGTTGAGCGAATTCAGTCGCGAATCGATCCAGGCCAAGATCGACGCCAGCCCGCTGACCAAAGGCCGGGCGCCCAAAGTCAAACTCGCGGTGATTACCAACTCCACCTATGACGGCCTCTGTTACAACGCCGAGCTGATCAAGCAGAACCTGGGCAACAGCGTCGAGGTCTTGCACTTCGACGAGGCCTGGTACGCCTATGCGGCGTTCCATGAATTTTTCGCCGGGCGTTACGGCATGGGCACTTCCCGCAGTGAAGACAGCCCGCTGGTGTTCACCACCCATTCCACCCACAAGCTGTTGGCCGCGTTCAGCCAGGCCTCGATGATTCACGTCCAGGACGGCGGCGCACGGCAGCTGGACCGGGATCGCTTCAACGAAGCGTTCATGATGCACATCTCCACCTCGCCGCAGTACAGCATCATCGCGTCACTGGATGTTGCCTCGGCCATGATGGAGGGCCCGGCCGGACGTTCGCTGTTGCAGGAAATGTTCGACGAGGCCCTGAGTTTTCGGCGGGCCCTGGCCAATCTGCGGCAGCACATTGCCGCGGATGACTGGTGGTTTTCCATCTGGCAGCCACCGTCGGTGGAAGGCATCGACCGTGTCGTCACCGAAGACTGGTTGCTGCAACCCGACGCCGACTGGCACGGTTTTGGCGGCGTGACCGACGACTACGTTCTGCTCGATCCGATCAAGGTCACCCTGGTGATGCCGGGCCTGACTGCAGGCGGCGCACTCAGCGAGCGCGGGATTCCGGCGGCGGTGGTCAGCAAGTTCCTCTGGGAGCGTGGGCTGGTCGTCGAGAAGACCGGGCTGTATTCATTCCTGGTGCTGTTCTCCATGGGCATCACCAAGGGCAAATGGAGCACGCTGCTGACCGAGTTGCTGGAATTCAAGCGCAGCTACGATGCCAATGTCAGCCTCGCCAGCTGCCTGCCGTGCGTGGCGCAAACGAATGTCGCGCGCTATCAAGGCATGGGCCTGCGCGATCTGTGCGATCAGTTGCACGCCTGCTACCGTAGCAACGCCACGGCCAAACATCTCAAGCGCATGTACACCGTGCTGCCGGAAGTCGCCATAAAGCCATCCGACGCCTATGATCAGTTGGTGCGAGGCGACGTGGAAGCGGTGTCGATCGATGACCTGGACGGGCGGATCGCCGCTGTGATGCTGGTGCCGTACCCGCCGGGGATACCGTTGATCATGCCCGGCGAACGTTTTACCGGATCGACGCGCTCGATCATCGATTACCTGGCATTTGCCCGTACGTTTGACAGCAGTTTTCCGGGATTTGTCGTTGATGTGCATGGCTTGCAACACGAAGACGAGGGCAATGGACGGCATTACACCGTCGATTGCATCAAGGAATGAGGACCTTTCCCAGTATGCAACCGGTCATGAATCCGCAATACCCAGGGCTGTCGGTGCGCGTTGCCGACGATGGTTTCGCCGCTTATATCTGGGGCAGTGATTTCAGTTTTGAAGTCGCGGCCTATGGCGCCGCCGAAATCGGCAAGCCGGTTGAGCGCTGGCCGGTGACGCCCATCACGCCTTACCGCAAGTGCTACGGCATCGATCCCGAGGAGTTCAGCAGTTTCCGCGAGGCGACCGACAGCGAGATTTTCATGGCTTATCTCGATGACGAGCCGGTGGGGCATCTGGTGGTGAGCACCAACTGGAACGGCTTTGCCCATATCGATGAGTTGGCGGTGCACGCGCCTGCCCGTCGTCATGGCGTGGCCAAGGCGCTGCTGGATGTGGCGCAGTTCTGGAGTCGCAAGAAAAAACTGCCGGGCATCATGCTCGAAACCCAGAACAATAACCTGGGCGCCTGTCGGCTCTATGAGCGCTGCGGTTTCGTGGTGGGCGGGATCGATCATCTGCGCTATCGCGGTATCGACCCGAACACCGCCGAAGTCGCGCTGTTCTGGTATCGATTGTTCGATAATCCGCTGGAAAACCCGTTCAGCTCACTAGCATCGCCGCGGCTTGTTCCGTAACGATGTCCAGTAATGCCTGAACGGCCAGCGAGGGTTCGCCGTTTTTCAGGGTCAGGGCATAGAGGCTGATCGGCACCGCGGGCGCCAGCGGACAAGCGTCGAGCCCGGTCGATCTGGCCCCGAGCGCCGTAAACGGGTCGACGATCGCCAGGCCTTCGCCGGCCTCGACCATGCTGCGCATCATCTGGTGAGTCTGCACCCGGGTATGGACCACCGGGGCCGGGCGTAACGCGTGCAGTTTGTGGTCTAGCGCCGGGCTCAACGGATCATGGCCTTCCAGCCCCACCATCGATTGACCCGCCAGGTCTTGCAGCGAGATGTACTTCTGTTTGGGTTGCAGCCAGCCATGGGGGGCGAGCAGCTGGAGCTTACCCTGGGCGATCACCTGGCAATGGATGTCGGCGTGATCGGGATCGTGCAGGCTCAGGCCCAAATCGCTTTCGCGCAGCAACAGGCTTCGGACGATCTCGCGGGTGGGTTGGCTCAGCAGGCTGCAAGGCGCGTCGGGCAGGCGCCGGCGCAACGTCGCGATGCTTTGTGGCAACAGTTGCTGCGCCAAGGGCGGGGTGCAGATGATGCGCAGGGGCGGGGCTTGATATTGCTTGAGGCTGCTGGCCAGGCGCTGGACCGGCTCGAGCGCGTCATAGACATGGGCGATTTCCACCTGCAACGCCCGTGCCTCGCGCGTGGCCTGCAGGCGTCCACGCACGCTGGAAAACAGCATGAAGCCCAACTGATCCTCGGCATCGCGAAGAATGCGTTCCACCTCGGCCACCGGCAACTGCAGCCATTCGGCGGCGGTGCCCAGGTGACCGGTCTGCAACAGCGCCTGGATCACTTCGATATGACGTAAACGCATGCGTGAAGTCCATGTTCGGCAGGTGAGGGAGTCAGTGACTGAATCCTAACCCAAGTACGCGCATATGACTTCTGCTCATAACGGCAGGTTATGAGGCGGCGATGGGTTCCGGCAGCTGGCCGACATAGGTGTCAGGTTCTCGGGTGATAGTCACGTCCGATTGAATCAGCAGAAACTGGTTGTCATCGAGTTTTTTCACCCGATCGCCAATGGCCAGCTTGTAAGTGGTGACAGGCACCGAGCCGGTAAGACCGTCTGCCGACGGGGTGGAGTCCTGGAACTCATGCACTAGATAAACGCGCTTTTCCGCGTCTCTTGCATGGAACTGACCGACGAGTACTGCTGCCATCTGCTTAGAACCTCTGGAGATAAATCACTCAATTTGCGGGTTGGTAGACCGTGGTTGGGCGAAGTAAGTTTTCCTGCTGGAAAAAAATAGTCAGGGGCGGTTTTTTAGTCGCCCGCTGCTTGAATCGTCATCTATAACTACTAGCTCTTTCTATCGGACAGTCGAGAATCTTCCATGAGCAATGTCTATACGATCGCCGTACTGGTCGGCAGCTTGAGAAAGGAATCGATCAATCGCAAGGTCGCTTTGGCCCTGGCCGATCTGGCACCGGCGAATCTCAAGCTGAACATCATCGAAATCGGCGACCTGCCGCTCTACAACGAAGACATCGATGGCGCTTCACCGCCGGCAGCCTACAGCACTTTCCGACAACTAGTGAGCTCATCCGACGCGTTGCTGTTCGTGACCCCCGAATACAACCGTTCGGTGCCGGCGCCGTTGAAGAACGCAATTGATGTCGGTTCGCGCCCCTATGGCCAGAGCGCCTGGGGCGGCAAGCCGGGCGCGGTGATCAGCGTTTCACCGGGTGCGGTGGGTGGATTCGGCGCAAACCATCACCTGCGCCAGTCCATGGTGTTCCTCGATGTACCCTGCATGCAGCAGCCGGAAGCCTACTTGAGCGGCGCCGGTTCGGCGTTCGACGAGGCGGGCAAGTTGTCCGAGACGGTCAAGCCGTTCCTGCAGAAATTCATCAATGCCTACGGAAAATGGGTCGAGCAGCACAAGAAAGAGTGAAGAACCCTGTAGGAGCGAGCCTGCTCGCTCCTACACCAGGAATGGGTTGCCCCGGGGAACCAGTGCTTTACTGAATATTCGAAATTCCATATATTCACGCTTTGTTGCCCCAGAAGCGTATTCCCCATGTCCGACTCCCGCAGTCCAGTCGATATTTTCAAGGCCCTGGCCGATGACACCCGCAGTCGAATCGCCTTGCTGATCGCTCGCGAAGGCGAGTTGTGCGTGTGCGAATTGACCGCCGGGCTGGACCTCAGCCAGCCGAAGATCTCCCGCCATCTGGCGCTCTTGCGCAGCAATGGCCTGTTGACGGACCGGCGCCAGGGACAATGGGTGTTTTATCGCCTGCACCCGGACTTGTCGCCCTGGGTGATCACGCTATTGCAGGGCGCGCTGGCCGATCATCAAGACTGGCTGGCGGCGGATGTCGCGCGACTGCAGGCCATGAGCGACCGACCTGAACGCTGCTGTTGAACCCTGATTTTCGTTTCGCCCCCTTTTGAAGGCTGTTGTGCATGCTCATTGCGTCGTTGATTTTCCTCCTGACCATCACCCTGGTGATCTGGCAACCCAAAGGCCTCGGCGTCGGCTGGAGTGCGGTATTCGGCGCCGTGCTGGCGTTGATTTTCGGCGTGGTGCACCTGGGCGACATCCCGATTGTGTGGCAGATCATCTGGAATGCCACCGGCACCTTTGTCGCACTGATCATTATCAGTCTGCTGCTGGACGAGGCGGGGTTCTTCGCCTGGGCGGCGCTGCATGTGGCGCGCTGGGGGCGGGGCAGTGGACGCAAACTCTTTGCTTACATGGTGCTGCTCGGAGCGCTGGTCTCGGCGTTGTTCGCCAATGATGGCGCGGCGTTGATTCTGACACCGATCGTGATTTCCATGCTGCTGGCCCTGCGGTTTTCTCCGGCGGCCACCCTGGCGTTCGTCATGGGAGCCGGTTTCATCGCCGACACCGCGAGTCTGCCGCTGGTGGTGTCGAACCTGGTGAACATTGTTTCCGCAGACTTCTTCGACATTACCTTCAATCGATATGCGGCGGTCATGATCCCGGTCAACCTGGTGAGCGTCACGGCGACCCTGGCGATGCTGATGTGGTTCTTCCGGCGCGACATCCCCAAGGCTTACGACCCCGGGCAGCTCGAGTCTCCCGAGTCCGCGATCCATGACAAGGCGACGTTTGTTGCCGGCTGGGTCGTGTTGGTGATTCTGTTGCTCGGCTGCTTCGCCCTGGAACCGCTGGGCATTCCGATCAGTGCCATCTCGGCGGTGTGTGCGGCGCTGCTACTGGCCATCGCTGCCCGTGGCCACAAAATTTCCACGCGCAAGGTGATGAAAGAAGCACCGTGGCAGATCGTTATCTTCTCACTGGGCATGTACCTGGTGGTCTACGGCCTGCGCAACGCCGGGCTCACCGGCTATCTGGCCGGCTGGCTGGACGGCTTTGCCGGTTACGGCATCTGGGGCGCGGCCATGGGTACTGGTGTCTTGACGGCACTGCTGTCGTCGATGATGAATAATTTGCCGACGGTGCTGATCGGGTTGCTGTCGATCGATGCCAGCCAGGCTACGGGGGTGGTGAAGGAGGCGATGATCTACGCCAACGTCATCGGCAGTGATCTGGGGCCGAAGATCACGCCGATCGGCAGTCTGGCAACGTTGTTGTGGCTGCATGTGCTGCAGCGCAAGAACATCCGGATTGGTTGGGGGTATTACTTCAAGGTCGGGATTGTGTTGACGGTGCCGGTGTTGTTGGCGACGTTGGCGGCATTGGCATTGCGGTTGTCCATCTAGAGCGCGTCGGCCTGTTCGCGGGCAAGCCTCGCTCCTACAGTATTGGGTAGATCACAGAATGTGCGAACGACACAAGCCCTGTAGGAGCGAGGCTTGCCCGCGAACAGGCCAGCCCAGGCGCCACCAATCTTGCGGCGCTCACAAGTCCCCTGTGGGAGCGGGCTTGCCCGCGAAGAGGCCGGCCCAGGCGCTACAAATCTCAGCCATTGCCCGGCACATTCGGCCAAAGATCCGCCACCAGGAACAATCGCTCCACTTCCTCCCAATCCCCATCGCCATTCTCGACCAGTCGCACCAGCAACTGCGCCGGGGCCAGTGGTTCCAGGTCGCTCAACCACGTCGCCAGCTGTTCAGCGCTCCAGGTCTGCTCCACCGGATAATGCGCCGGCGCCAGCCAGGCATGGCGGGGCAGGGGTTGCCAGCGGCCGAAGGGACGCTGCACGACAAAGCCCGTCCAGTCCTTTTGATGCAACCAGCTGCCCCGCAGGTGCTGCGGATGTGCGCCTTCAGGTGGCGCGGACTGCCCCGGCCACGGATACAGCAAATAGCCGCCGAGCCACAAATGCGCACTGAACTGCTGGATATCCAGCGCCGCCAGCACCTCACGGCTCTCCGGGCGAGCGGAAATCGGCAATTGGTGCTGGCTGAGGTGGGCGAGTTTGCGGTCCAGCCGATCGTGGCAGCCGGGGCCGAGCCACTGCGCCGTGTCGTGTCCGTCGCCGTTCTGCGGGCCGAGGTAGAGTTTGATCGCCAGTTCCAGGTGGTGCACGCCATCGCGATCGCGCAGCAACATGTCCAGTTCGCCCAGGGTGTGACCTTCGCGGCGGATCGGCATGTTGGCGGCAATCAGTTCGATTCCCGGTGCGTGGCGCACCGCGTACTGCCACAGACGTTCGTAATACAAGCCCAGGCGCCGGGTCCTGGCCTGGGCCAGCCAGTGCAGCAAGTCATAACTGTCGCGATCGAGCTGCCGCAGCCACTGCTCCAGCCGCTGCGGCGCCTGCACCCAGTCACTGCCGGCCAGCGGATGGCGTTGCGGCCACGGCGTATCGCTGAGCATGGGCGGCGCGAGGATGACCCAGGCCAGGTCGCGCACTTCGGGGTGGCGCAACTGATGGGGTAACTGCAGCAAATCAGGAAATAGGATCATCTTGCGAGCATAGCCTCAATCGTGAGTACACCGTTGTGGCTGAAAGGATTTTGTCTATCCCGCGCTTTCGCCCATAATCGTGTTTTTCGCCGGCCTCGCAGGAACTCCATGGAGCAATTTCGTAATATCGGCATCATCGGTCGCCTGGGCAGTTCCCAGGTGCTGGATACCGTCCGCCGACTGAAACGGTTTCTGCTCGATCGTCACCTGCACGTGATCCTCGAAGACACCATCGCCGAAGTCTTGCCCGGCCATGGCCTGCAAACCTCGTCGCGCAAGATGCTCGGCGAAGTCTGTGACATGGTGATTGTGGTCGGCGGTGACGGCAGCCTGTTGGGCGCCGCTCGCGCGTTGGCCCGACACAATATTCCGGTGCTGGGCATCAACCGCGGCAGCCTGGGTTTCCTGACCGATATCCGCCCCGATGAACTGGAAGTGAAAGTCGCCGAAGTGCTCGACGGCCACTATCTGGTGGAAAACCGGTTCCTGCTGCAGGCCGAAGTCCGGCGCCATGCCGAGGCCATTGGCCAGGGCGATGCGCTGAACGATGTGGTGCTGCACCCTGGCAAATCGACGCGGATGATCGAATTCGAGCTGTACATCGACGGCCAGTTCGTCTGCAGCCAGAAGGCCGACGGCCTGATCGTCGCCACGCCCACCGGCTCGACGGCCTACGCGCTGTCGGCGGGCGGCCCGATCATGCACCCCAAGCTCGACGCCATTGTGATTGTGCCGATGTACCCCCATACCTTGTCAGGCAGGCCGATCGTGGTCGATGGCAACAGTGAGCTGAAAATCGTCGTGTCCAAGGATATGCAGATTTACCCGCAAGTGTCCTGCGACGGGCAGAACCATTTCACCTGCGCGCCCGGCGACACCATTACCATCAACAAGAAAGCGCAGAAGTTGCGGCTGATTCATCCGCTCGACCACAATTACTATGAGGTGTGCCGGACCAAACTCGGCTGGGGCAGCCGGTTGGGTGGTGGAGGCGACTGATGCTCGATCCCGCGCGAAGCTACGACCTGATCGGTGACGTGCACGGTTGCGCTCTGACCCTGGAGCACTTGCTCGACCGACTCGGTTATCAAAAACAAGGCGGCGTCTGGCGGCATTCGTCGCGCATGGTGGTGTTCGTCGGCGACATCATCGACCGCGGCCCGCGGATTCGCGAGGCGCTGCACATCGTCCACGACATGGTCGAGGCCGGCCAGGCGCTGTGCATCATGGGCAACCATGAATTCAATGCCCTGGGCTGGAGCACCCCGGCGCTCCCGGGCAGCGGCAAGCAATACGTCCGTGAACACACGCCGCGCCATGCCCGTCTGCTCAACGAAACCCTGACTCAGTTCGAACACCACCCGGCGGACTGGCACGACTTCCTGCAATGGTTCTATGAACTGCCCTTGTTCATCGATGCCGGGCGCTTCCGGGTCGTGCATGCCTGCTGGGATGCCGGCCTGATCGAACCGCTGCGGGCGCTGTTCCCCAACGGTTGCGTCGACGAGCATTTCCTCCAGGCCTCGGCGGTGCCCGGCAGCTTTGCCTGCACCGTATTCGATCGCTTGCTGCGCGGCACCGACATGCGATTGCCCCATGGGCTGACCATGACCAGCGGCGATGGCCTGACACGGTCGTTCTTCCGCACCAAGTTCTGGGAAGACGATCCGCAAACCTACGGAGACATTGTGTTCCAGCCCGATGCATTGCCAGAGCCGGTGGCGCAGACGCCCTTGTCGTCCACAGAGAAAAACACCTTGTTGCGCTATGGCGTCGATGAACCCCTGCTGTTCGTCGGTCATTACTGGCGCAGCGGCAAACCGGCACCGATCCGGCCGAACCTGGCCTGCCTGGACTACAGCGCAGTGCTCTACGGCAAGCTGGTTGCCTATCGCCTGGATCAGGAAACCCGTCTCGACCCGCGTAAGTTCGTCTGGGTCGATGTCGAGCGCCCGGAGGTCTTGCAATGAGTGCCGTTGCGGTATTGCGCCTGCCCCTGGCGGTGGACCTGAGTGGCTTCGTCAAGTTGCTGCAACGCATGCAGGTGCCGCATCGGGTCAGTGAAGAGGCGGGCGAGCAGGTGCTTTGGGTGCCGGCGAACATCAGTGAAGACGTGCGATCGCTATACGAACGTTTTCCGGCGGGCGATCCCGATCAACAACTGGACATCCCGGTGGCGCCGAGCACCAGCCGCCCCGGTTTTGTCGAGCAATTGCGCTACGCCAAGGCGACTGCACTGGTACTGGTGCTGAGCTTGCTGGTCGGCGCAGTGACGCTGCTGGGCGCCAACTTCGACACGATGCGCTGGCTGACCTTTCTCGATTTCCGCATCGTCGGCGACTACATCCATTTCGTGCCGTTGGCCGACAGCCTGGCGGCGGGGCAGTGGTGGCGCCTGGTGACGCCGATGCTGATCCATTTCGGCATCCTGCACCTGGCCATGAACGGCATGTGGTACTGGGAGCTGGGGCGGCGCATCGAATCGCGCCAGGGCAGCATCAACCTCATCGGCCTGACCTTGCTGTTCAGCCTGGTGTCCAACTATACCCAGTTCGTTTTCAGTGGTCCGACGTTGTTTGGCGGGTTGTCCGGGGTGCTGTACGGCCTGCTGGGGCATTGCTGGATTTTCCAGGTTCTGTCGCCGAACCCGGCCTATCGCCTGCCGCGTGGCGTGCTGGTGATGATGCTGGTGTGGTTGCTGCTCTGCCTGTCCGGGCTGGTCTCGATGATCGGCTTCGGTGATATCGCCAACGCGGCCCACGTCAGCGGGTTACTCATCGGATGCCTCACCGGCCTGTTGGGTGGTTTGTACAACCGCCGTAAACTGGCTGCCTAAATTTAGTTGTGTCTTGAAGAGCACGGAGACCTTGATGTCCTCTTTTAACGAAATGATCAGCAATATCACCCCCGAAATCTACCAGAGCCTGAAACTGGCGGTGGAAATCGGCAAATGGTCCGACGGCAACAAACTCACCGCCGAACAACGGGAACTGTCGCTGCAGGCGATGATCGCCTGGGAAATCCAGAACCTGCCCGAAGACCAGCGCACCGGTTACATGGGCGTGCAGGAATGCGGCTCCAAGTCGATTGAAGTGCCCAATATCCTGTTCAAGTCGGATGCTGTCCATTGATCGAGATCGGCCGCGGTGCAATCAGCAAAATGTCGGCGCGCCTGGACGGGCCGAACGTGCAATACGCGTTTCGTCTGGACGACCTCGAGGTACCGGTCAATCCCTTGATCGGCACCACGGTGCGCCTGGAATACCTGGGGGCGATCTTCTGCTCCCATTGCGGACGCAAGACCAAAACCAGTTTCAGCCAGGGTTATTGCTACCCGTGCATGACCAAACTGGCGCAGTGCGACCTCTGCATCATGAGCCCGGAGCGTTGCCACTACGACGCCGGCACCTGCCGGGAGCCGGCGTGGGGCGAGCAGTTCTGCATGACCGATCACATCGTGTACCTGTCCAACTCGTCGGGGGTGAAAGTCGGCATTACCCGTGCCACCCAGCTGCCGACCCGCTGGATCGACCAGGGCGCCCGTCAGGCACTGCCGATCATGCGCGTCTCGACCCGCCAGCAATCGGGTTTCGTCGAAGACCTGTTTCGCAGCCAGGTGGCGGACAAGACCAATTGGCGTGCTTTACTCAAGGGCGACGCGATGTCGGTGGACCTGGCCCAGGTTCGCGATCAGTTATTTGACAGCTGTGCCGAGGGTTTGCAAGGTTTGCAGGAACGATTCGGCCTGCAGGCGATCCAGACCATTGCCGATGTCGAACCGCTCGAAATCCGCTACCCGATCGAGCAATACCCGGCGAAGATTGTCAGTTTCAACCTGGACAAGAACCCGATTGCCGAAGGCACGCTGTTGGGGATCAAGGGCCAATACCTGATTTTCGACACCGGCGTGATCAATATTCGCAAGTACACGGCCTATCAGCTCGCCGTGCATAGTTAAGGACTCCAGCATGCGCACCGAACAACCGAAGATGATTTACCTGAAGGACTATCAGGCCCCCGAATACCTGATCGACGAGACGCACCTGACCTTCGAGTTGTTCGAGGACCACAGCCTGGTCCATGCGCAACTGGTGATGCGCCGCAATCCCGAGCGTGGCCCTGGCCTGCCGCCACTGGTGCTGGACGGCCAGCAGCTCGAACTGTTGTCGGTGACCCTGGCCGATCGTGAGCTGGGCATTGCGGACTATCAGTTGACCGAGAATCACCTGACCCTGCAGCCGACCAGCACCACCTTCACGGTCGACACCAGCGTCCGGATCCACCCGGAAACCAACACCGCGCTGGAAGGCCTTTACAAGTCCGGCACGATGTTCTGCACCCAGTGCGAGGCCGAAGGCTTCCGCAAGATCACCTATTACCTCGACCGCCCGGACGTGATGAGCACGTTCACCACCACGGTCGTTGCCGAACAGCACAGCTATCCGGTGCTGCTGTCCAACGGCAACCCGATTGCCTCCGGTCCCGGCGAAGACGGCCGGCACTGGGCGACCTGGGAGGACCCGTTCAAGAAGCCGGCCTACCTGTTCGCGCTGGTGGCCGGTGACCTGTGGTGCGTCGAAGACAGCTTCACCACCATGACCGAGCGCTCCGTGGCGCTGCGTATCTATGTCGAGCCGGAAAACATCGACAAGTGCCAGCACGCCATGAACAGCCTGAAAAAGTCCATGCGCTGGGACGAAGAGGTCTATGGTCGCGAGTACGACCTGGACATCTTCATGATCGTCGCGGTCAATGACTTCAACATGGGCGCCATGGAGAACAAGGGCCTCAACATCTTCAACTCCAGCGCCGTGCTGGCGAAGGCCGAAACCGCCACCGACGCCGCGCACCAGCGGGTCGAGGCGATCGTCGCCCACGAATACTTCCACAACTGGTCGGGCAACCGCGTGACCTGCCGCGACTGGTTCCAGCTGTCGCTCAAGGAAGGCTTTACCGTATTCCGCGATTCCGGCTTCTCCGCCGACATGAACTCGGCCACGGTCAAGCGCATCCAGGACGTGGCCTACCTGCGCACCCACCAGTTCGCCGAAGACGCCGGTCCCATGGCCCACGCCGTGCGCCCGGACAGCTTCATCGAGATTTCCAACTTCTACACCCTGACCGTGTACGAAAAGGGTTCGGAAGTGGTCGGCATGATCCACACCTTGCTCGGCGCCGACGGCTTTCGCAAAGGCAGCGACCTGTACTTCGAACGCCATGACGGCCAGGCCGTGACTTGCGATGACTTCATCAAGGCCATGGAAGACGCCAACGGTGTCGACCTGACCCAGTTCAAGCGCTGGTACAGCCAGGCCGGCACGCCGCGATTGGCGGTGAGCGAGTCCTACGACGCAGCAGCGAAAACCTACAGCCTGACCTTCCGCCAGAGCTGCCCGGCGACCCCGGACAAGGTCGAGAAACTGCCATTCGTGATTCCGGTCGAACTGGGCCTGCTGGACAGCAAGGGCGGGGAGATTGCCCTGCGCCTTTCTGGCGAAGCAACTGCTCAAGGTACATCGCGGGTTATTTCGGTGACCGAAGCCGAGCAGACCTTCACCTTCATCGACATCGCTGAAAAACCATTGCCTTCGTTGCTGCGCGGCTTCTCGGCCCCGGTGAAGCTGAGCTTCCCGTACGACCGCGACCAGCTGATGTTTTTGATGCAGCATGACAGCGACGGCTTCAATCGCTGGGACGCCGGTCAGCAATTGTCGGTTCAGGTCTTGCAGGAGTTGATTGCCGATCACCAGAAGGGCGAGAAGCTGGTGCTCGACCAGCGTTTGATTTCCGCCTTGCGTACGGTGCTGTCGGACGAGACGCTGGATCAGGCGATGGTCGCCGAAATGCTCTCTCTGCCGGGCGAAGCGTATTTGACCGAGATCAGCGAGGTGGCCGACGTCGATGCCATCCACATCGCCCGCGAATTTGCCCGTCAACAATTGGCAGAAGGGCTGTTCGAGGCGCTGTGGCTGCGTTATCAGGCGAATCGCGATCTCTCGAAGCAGACCCCCTATGTGGCCGAGGCCGAGCACTTTGCCCGTCGCGCGTTGCAGAACATTGCGCTGTCGTACCTGATGTTGAGTGGCAAGCCGGAAGTGTTGGCGGCGACGCTCGAGCAGTTCGAGACCAGCGACAACATGACCGAGCGCCTGACGGCACTGGCGGTGCTGGTCAATTCGCCGTTCGAGGAGCAGAAGGCGACGGCCCTGGCGAGTTTTGCCGAGCACTTCAAGGACAATCCGCTGGTCATGGATCAGTGGTTCAGCGTTCAGGCAGGCAGCACCTTGCCGGGCGGTCTGGAGCGGGTTCGTCAGTTGATGCAGCATCCTGCGTTCAACATCAAGAACCCGAACAAGGTCCGGGCACTGGTCGGTGCATTTGCCGGGCAGAACCTGATCAACTTCCATGCGGCGGACGGTTCCGGGTACCGGTTCCTGACGGATCTGGTGATCGAGCTGGACGGGTTCAACCCGCAGATCGCCTCTCGCCAATTGGCGCCGCTGACTCGCTGGCGCAAATACGATGATGCGCGTCAGGCGTTGATGAAAGGTGAGCTGGAGCGGATTCGTGCTTCGGGTCAATTGTCCAGCGACGTGTTTGAAGTGGTCAGCAAGAGCTTGGCCTGATACTGCACTCTTTTTTGATCTTGGCGGCCTTTGGGCCGACCAAGCTCTCGCTGATTGAGTACATATCCGTTGGGGCGGTAACGGCCGCCTATGGTTTCGCCCTTACGGCGAGGCACTTTTTTCAAACGCCCTCCGTGTCAGGCTACCTGTCGCCCTTGTTGATTGACTCATTCATTCAAGAGGGCGAAGGTGTTTAGCAATGTCCAAGCGCTATGACGACGACTTCAAAGATTGGGTCGTCCTGCAAATGATGCCGCCTATCAATCGCTCAGTGGCGGAACTCGCCATTGCGCTCAATCTCACGCCTCAGTCACTGCGAAACTGGAGACAAATGGCTAGAGATAAAGGTTTGATCGTGCCGGGAAACGGCAAGACCAGTGATCAATGGTCCAGCGCCGATAAATTCAACGCCGTGATGGAAACCGCACCGCTGAGCGAGGTGGAAATTTCTCAATACTGCCGGATCAAGGGCATCTACCCGGAGCAAATCCAGCAATGGCGCGAGGCCTGCCAAAACGCCAATACCCTTGTTGATCTAAAGCCCAGCGCAGAGAAAACTCCCGAGCAGCGGCGGATCAAGGATCTGGAGCGTCAGTTGATCCAATCCGATGCTGGACGTGCGGAGGCGGTGGCTTTGCTGGAGCTCAGAAAAAAAGCCAATGCGATCTGGGGCAAGGACAAGGAAGACTGATCAGCGCCTCTGATCGTACGCAGGCCATGAAGTTGATTGCTGAAGCGGTGTTGAGTGGGGCTCGTCGATATCGAGCCTGTAATGAGCTGGGGCTGAGCCTGCGCACAGTTCAACGTTGGCGACACGCCGACAGCGACGGGCGACTGCTAGCTCAGCGAGCAGCACCGTCGAACAAGCTTAGTGAGGCAGAGCGCCAAGCCGTACTTGATGCCGCCAATCAGGTTGGCTACGCCAGCCTCACCCCGCACCAAATCGTTCCAAAACTGGCCGATGAAGGTATCTACCTGGCTTCGGAGTCGACCTTTTACCGCGTGCTAAAAGCCGCTAATCAAAACGTGCGTCGCGGGCGAACCAAAGCCCCGAAACGCAGGGTGCTGACGACGCATCGCGCTGACGCTCCCAATCAGGTGTGGTGTTGGGATATCACTTGGCTGCCCAGCGTAGCGGAAAAAAGAAACTCGTGTATTGGCGCTACCAATGCTCAACTTTCTTGCGCCAGACCTTTGTCGAATGGGCCGCTCACAGCATCACTCAATCCACATGGGCCGAGGCCTATTATCGGCAGCAGCGGGCGAAAGGCTGCTCATACCAAGCGACTCTCAGAGGGCTCGCTTTCAAGTGGATCAGAATCGTTTATCGGTGCTGGAAAACCAGCACCGTCTATGACGAAAAGGCTTACCTGCAGGCTTTGATACGCCGGGGATCAACATTGATAGAGATACCAATGGAGGAAGCTTCGGGTTGACGGAAAGGCTCAGGGCATGAAGGGGCGGGTGGATCAAAATCAAGAGCTGCAGGCGAGCTAACGCTCGGCCTGACGAGTGCTGAAGAGCGCGGGTGTACCCGGACCCCTGTAGGAGCGAGCTTGCTCGCGATGATCGTTAACGATAACGCGTGTTTACTGGTTAAACGCGGCGCTCTTGGGTCCATCGCGAGCAAGCTCGCTCCTACAGGGGGACGCGTACGCTTCAAAGGATAGGCCGGCCGGTAGGCCGCCTCGCTTTGGCTTTGGCGGTGCACGCCCCCTCGTGAGGCCGAGCGCAGGTTCTGCGCAGTGGGCAACCCGGCATGGATGCCGGGTTAGCCGCCCCCGGCCATGGATGGCCGATGGCGGCGGGCCCACGGAGCAGGACCGGAGCGAGGGCATGCCGAGCACTAGCGAGGCACCGAACGAAAGGGGCAAGAGCCCTTGGTTACTTGGGGCTTTTCCAAGTGACTCGCCGTAAGGGCGAAACCGCCAGCGGCCGTTACCGCAGAAACGGATATGTACACCAGCCATCAGCCATCAGCCATCAACCATCAACCAATCCGCCAATCACCCCACCTGATACCCCATCATTCATCCTCCCCCCAACCCCCCCTGGTTAACAAAACATAACGTGGCGTCGATTGTCAGACCTTTCCAAACCCCGATAGGATAAAGCCAGCTTCCGAAGGGGCTCTGGATTGCGGGTTTCAAGACTATGCTCCTGAACAGGCAATCCCGATGCACCCCTTGCGGCGCCCAGAAAGGTTGAACGACCTAACAATAATAATGGGGGAAGGTCTATGAGTGAGCCTGTCATGGGTGTGGGTATCTGCCGCCCGCCGGCACTGCGCAAATTCGCGTTGCTGGCTACAGCGCTCTCGCTGTTGGGCTGTGCCGTGCTGTCGGCACCTGCGCTGGCCGCTGCGGCACCGGCGTCCGATGTGGTTTATTCCGTTGAATCCGCCAAGGCCAGCAAAAGCCTGATGCTTGACGTCGTGCACGCCGGCAAGCGCCTGGTGGCGGTCGGGGATCGCGGGCACATCCTGTATTCCGATGACCAGGGGGCGACCTGGACCCAGGCCAAGGTGCCGACCCGGCAACTGCTGACCTCGGTATTTTTCGTCGACGACAAACACGGCTGGGCTGTCGGCCATGACGCGCAGATCCTCGCCAGCGAGGACGGCGGTGTCAGCTGGAGCAAGCAGTTCGAAGACCTCAAACGCGAATCGCCGTTGCTCGATGTCTGGTTCCAGGACGTCGACAGCGGCTTTGCCGTGGGCGCCTATGGTGCCCTGTTGGCAACCACCGACGGTGGCAAGCACTGGGAAGACGTCAGCGACCGCCTGGACAACGAAGACCAGTTCCACCTCAACGCGATCGCAGCCGTCAAGGATGCAGGGGTGTTCATCGTTGGCGAGCAGGGCAGCATGTTCCGCTCTGCCGATGGCGGCCAGACCTGGGAGAAACTCGAAGGCCCCTATGAAGGCTCGTTGTTCGGCGTGATCGGCACCGCTCAGGCCAACACCCTGCTGGCCTACGGGCTGAGAGGCAATCTGTATCGCTCCACGGATTTCGGCAGCACCTGGGAACAGGTCGAGTTGCAGGCCGCTCGCGGCGCGCTGGAGTTCGGTTTGTCCGGCGCCACGCTGCTCGATGACGGTTCCATCGTGATCGTTGGCAATGGCGGTTCGGTGATCCGCAGCAACGACAATGGCGAAACCTTCAGCGTGTTCAATCGCCCGGATCGCATTTCCGTTTCGGCCGTCACCGCGGCGGGCAACGGCAATCTGGTTCTGGCAGGTCAGGGCGGCGTACGCGTCACCTCGCCAACCGGCGCCGGCGCCGAAAATGGCAAAAACGGGTCGTCCAAATGAGCCGGGCACATAATAAGAAGGCGGGTCTATGACATCCTTGAGCAGTCATCATCAAGACAAGGCGACGTTCCTCGAGCGCCTGATTTTCAATAACCGCCCGGCAGTGATCTTCATCTGCCTGCTGGTCAGTGTGTTCCTGTTCTGGCAGGCGACGCTGATCCGGCCGTCCACCAGTTTCGAAAAAATGATTCCGCTCGATCATCCGTTCATTCAAAAGATGATGGAGCACCGCAACGATCTGGCGAACCTGGGCAATACCGTGCGGATTTCGGTCGAAGCCACCGATGGCGACATCTTCTCCAAGGAGTACATGGAGACCCTGCGCCAGATCAACGACGAGGTGTTCTACATTTCCGGCGTCGACCGTTCCGGCCTCAAGTCGCTGTGGAGTCCGAGCGTGCGCTGGACCGAAGTGACGGAGGAGGGCTTCGCCGGTGGTGAAGTCATTCCCCAGAGCTATAACGGTTCCCAGCAGAGCCTCGACCTGCTGCGCAACAACGTGCTCAAGTCCGGGCAGGTCGGGCGCCTGGTGGCCAACGACTTCAAGTCGAGCATCGTCGACATCCCGCTGCTGGAGTCCTACCCGGACCCGCAGGACCAGGGAACGCTGCTGGCCCTGGATTACCGCAAGTTCTCCCACGAGCTGGAAGAAAAGATCCGCGACAAATTCGAAGCCCAGAACCCTAACGTGCAGATCCACATCGTCGGTTTCGCCAAGAAAGTCGGCGACCTGATCGATGGCCTGGTCATGGTGGTGATGTTCTTCGGCGTGGCCTTCGTCATCACCCTGATCCTGCTCTACTGGTTCACCAACTGCATGCGCAGCACCGTGGCGGTGTTGAGCACGACGCTGGTGGCCGTGGTGTGGCAGCTTGGCCTGATGCACTTTTTCGGCTTCGGGCTGGACCCGTACTCGATGCTGGTGCCATTCCTGATCTTCGCCATCGGTATCTCCCACGGCGTACAGAAAATCAACGGTATCGCCTTGCAGTCCAGCGAAGCGGACAACGCCCTGACGGCCGCGCGCCGCACCTTCCGTCAACTGTTTCTACCGGGGATGATCGCGATCCTCGCGGATGCGGTGGGATTCATCACGCTGCTGATCATCGATATCGGTGTGATCCGTGAACTGGCGATCGGCGCATCCATTGGTGTCGCGGTGATCGTGTTCACCAACCTGATCCTGCTGCCGGTGGCGATTTCCTACGTTGGCATCAGCAAGCGTGCGGTCGAACGCAGCAAGAAAGACGCGCATCGCGAACACCCGTTCTGGCGCCTGCTGTCGAACTTCGCCAGCCCGAAAGTCGCCCCGGTGTCCATTGCCCTGGCACTGATCGCCTTCGGTGGCGGCCTCTGGTACAGCCAGAACCTGAAAATCGGTGACCTCGACCAGGGGGCGCCGGAACTGCGTCCGGACTCGCGCTACAACCAGGACAACAACTTCATCATCAGCAACTACTCCACCAGCTCCGACGTGTTAGTGGTGATGGTCAAGACCAAGTCCGAAGGCTGCTCGCGCTACGAAGCCATGGCGCCGATCGACGAGCTGATGTGGAAGATGCAGAACACCGAGGGCGTGCAGTCGGCGATCTCGCTGGTGACGGTATCCAAGCAGATGATCAAGGGCATGAACGAGGGCAACCTGAAATGGGAAACCCTGTCACGCAACCCGGACGTGCTGAACAACTCCATCGCCCGGGCTGACGGCTTGTACAACAACAGCTGCTCCCTGGCGCCGGTGCTTGTATTCCTCAATGATCACAAGGCCGAAACCCTGGACCGCGCGGTGCATGCGGTGCAGGACTTCGCCAAGGAGAACAACAAGGACGGCCTGGAGTTCATCCTCGCCGCCGGCAACGCCGGGATCGAGGCCGCCACTAACGAGGTGATCAAGGAATCCGAGCTGACCATCCTGATCCTCGTCTACATCTGCGTCGCGACCATGTGCATGATCACCTTCCGTTCCTGGGCGGCGACCCTGTGCATCGTGCTGCCGCTGGTACTGACCTCGGTACTCGGCAACGCGCTGATGGCGTTCATGGGCATCGGCGTGAAAGTGGCGACCCTGCCGGTGGTGGCGCTGGGGGTTGGGATCGGCGTGGACTACGGCATCTATATCTACAGCCGCCTGGAAAGTTTCCTGCGTGCCGGCTTGCCGTTGCAGGAAGCGTATTACCAGACGTTGAAATCCACCGGTAAAGCCGTGTTGTTCACCGGCCTGTGCCTGGCCATCGGCGTGTGCACCTGGATCTTCTCGGCCATCAAGTTCCAGGCCGACATGGGGCTGATGCTGACCTTCATGCTGCTGTGGAACATGTTCGGCGCATTGTGGCTGCTGCCGGCGCTGGCGCGGTTCCTGATCAAGCCGGAAAAACTGGCGGGGCAGAAGGGCAATTCGCTGTTCGCTCACTGATTCAGATGCATAAAAAAAACGCAGCCTGGGCTGCGTTTTTTTATCAATCCGCTTTAGTCAGAATCACTGTAGGAGCGAACTTGCTCCGGGCGGCGTTCCGAGGATGTCGCGGATTTCAATGCGCTTCTGGTTTTTTCTTCACCCTCAGAAACAGCTCTTCAGCCAACGCCAGTGGTATTTCTTCTTTTTTCAGATCAATGATCGCGCGGGCATTGTTTTTATTCTTTTCGAATAGTTCTCTTTGCGTATATTTTCGTTCCGCCTGAATTTTTAGATGGGCGTATGCAGGGGGTGATATCGGGGCATCTACTGACGCGTAATGAAAATGCGCGTACCATAACGCTTTATCATTATCCAGTTTTCCGTCTTTGATCTTGCTTTTATCGTGCACTGCGTATTCTGTAAGAAAATCGCCAGCCTTCAATGGGAAGCGCGTCTTGACCAAGTCGATGATGACGAATTTGTGTTCCAACAGATATTTGATATTTGAAGCTCTGGGACGCTGTAACAGGTAACCCTCGCTGCAAAATTCGCGTGCCTGCTTTTTCATGGACTCCGCATCACCCAAGTAATGCTCTGCCAATTGCAGGGCATCGGAATTTGTAGCATGGTCGCTCTGAATTTCTCTGGCCAGGGACTCAAGTTTCGTGGCAGGCGTGGTCAGCATATGATCCCACTCCCAAGGTTGCAGGCCTTCGAGACGGCGGGGATCGCGCAGTTGTTTCTGTTGAAAACGGATACGCCTTTCAATACGATCTCGATCGTCCAATATCTCTTGCGCCTGCGCTTTTATCTTCTTCAGTGAGCGAGCCGAAGGCACCACGGGCACAGGTGGAACTTCAGGTGAGGGCGCCTGTGACGAGCTTTCTCCAGTGACCACTTTCCAAAGGCCTTCACTGGTGTCTTCCTCGAAGGTGGCGACGGTCTTCCCTGTTATGGGGTCCTTGATGTCGACAAAGCTGCCCGTGGCACCGGTCTGCCCTGTTCGCAGATCGCCTACCAGGCTGCCCTTACTGGTCTTGATGACTTTTTTGTTGGCCGTCTTGACCTTCGTTGGTTTCTCAGGTCTTGGTTTCGGGGCGAATCCTTCGTCAATGAGTATCTCGTCTGCCAGTTGCGTTTCCAAGCTGGAACGGGCGTCATTGAGGTGCTCCAGAAAAAGTGTTCGGTATTCCTCCCGCACGAAACCGGAACCCATTTCGGTTAATGAACTGACGGCATTCTCCAAACGTTCATAGCGCTCCAGCACGTTCTTGAGCACATCAATTTTCTCAGCGGTCGAGTACCCTGTGGTCGTACGCATTTCGGAATGAGCGAAAATGCTTCTGCGCGTTCCGGAATCGGTAAGCTCATCGGCGAAGGGTAACTCTGCCGGTTCCGGAACATGGCCACGATCCATTACCAACTCGTTGAGAAATACCAGCATAGCTTGTTTCAGGAGGGCTGGAGATATGTATTTATCGGTGGGTTTTTCCTTCAATAGCAAGACCTGCAGGGCGGGGTCTGCCTGCTGGAGCAACGTTTCAATTTTTTCAGCGGGCTCAATCATTTCGATGAGCAGTTCGAATGATGTCTTGTTACTGTTTATGTATTCGTTATAAGCCGTTGTGATGTGTTGGGGGAGTTCCGTTTCGCAGCGTTTACCGATTTCAATACGGTTTTCACCTTGCTCGCTATCAAAGGAACCTATAAATTTTTGCGAAAGGGTATCAAAGACGGTTGCCCAATAGTCATAGATCGATTGGATTGCGTCACTGCGCTCTGCACCGGGTCTTGGATCCGTCCTGTCTGCTTCAGATAACTCGGCAGCCTTGTCTGCGAGTGCTTGTAATGCTTCGATAAATGGCTCGTTTGCTTGTCGGTACTGTGCCAGCTTGGTATCAAGCGCTAATCTCGCTTGCGCGGTGCTTGTCCTTGCCAGGTCATGCCGCTGCAAAAATACTTGTCTCAATTCCTCAATGGCTTTAGGAAGCAATAACCAAAGCTGTCTGAGCTTTTTTGTCTGTCTAGCCAAATCTTTGCGGGCGGCAGTCAACTCTGCTTCGGCCGATCTAGCGGTAGCGGCCAATTGGTCGAGTGGTGCCATCAGATTATTAAATTGTTTCTGTAGCGCCTTCAACGCTTTGTTGTGTTTTACCTGCCAGGCACCCACTCTGTCTCTGGGCATGCCGCCGTCCAGCTTGGCCCCCCGATCCAGCCGCCAGTGTCCCTGCCCATCGCTGGCAAGCTTGAAGCCGGGATGGAGAGGGCGCTTCGGATCGACCAGATAGACCTCGGCAAAGCCGGGTTCGACACCGACCTGAAACAGCAGCCCGCCGACGCTGGCGTGCCAGGTATCGGCGATCCGGTACAAGCCTTTGAAGGGGCCGCTGGCTTGTGCAAATGGCAGGGTCTCAGGCCAAGGCACGTTGACCGCGAGCAAAGCATCGAGCAGGCGAGTGCTTGCCGTGGGGCTGGCAATGGATCGACCGAAGTCCAGCGTTGTGTGTCCGTCGGAGGGGGGCGTGCCAGGTAACGCCGTCGAGCCCTGTCGAACGACAGGAGTGCTGTGTGGATGTGACAGTGCATTCTCAACGTGGCGCCAGTCGGCAAGGTGCAACTCGCGGTCTTGCGATGCCGGATCGGCCAGCGGCTGGCGGGTTCTGTTGGAGGGTGTGGAGGCGTGCAGCAGGATCATCGCGGTGTTGAGCAGCAGGTCGATCAATGCCTGTTCGCGGGTGGTCGGGTCGTCGCTGTCCAGGCCGGCCAGATCCTGCTCCAGACTACTGACCAGTACCAGGAACCAGCCCGCCAACATGGCCGGCCCCTGGACCAGGGGCAGCAGCAAGGTATTGAACAGCAGCCAGGCACCTTCCATCAAAATCGCCCAACGGCTTTCGCTGTTGGACACTGAGTCGCGGTCAGCCAGGTCGACCAGTGCCCGTGCGGTGCTGCTGAACAACTGGTTGAGCAGCGTGTTGTTGGCTTGTGCGTTGAGCCATTCTTCGGCCCCTTCGTCGACGGCCAGGGTCGCCGGTGCCGGCTTTTCATAAAAGCCGAACTCATCCCCGTTGAGGAAGTGGCGGATATGTGGTTCTTGGATGCCGCCGTGGTCGTAGATCGGACGCACCTTGTCGGTCAGCCAGGTCAGCACGCTGTCCTGCAGCTCGCCGGGGGTGGCGATAGCGTCCAGAAGGGCCTGGCGTGTCGGGTATTCCCGCAGGGGCTCGGGGTACAGCGGACGATAGAGCAGGTGCGGGCCGACGCTGGTGTCGCGGGCCTCGATGATAAAGATATTGTTGACCTGATCGGGCACGGCGCCGGGTTTTCGGCTCAGCGCCAGTGGCCGCAGGGTGATTTTTTGATCATCGGCGATTCTGTCCGAAGGCGTTTCACCCATGAGGGCTGCTACGTAGCGATAACCTTTGGCAGACACTCCATATTGTTTCCTGATCTTGTATTCCAGTGCCAGCATCGGCAACCTGACCTTGAGTTCGCGAGTAAACAGCGTCTCCCGCCGCCGGGCGTCGGCGGTATCTGATAGCAAAAGGTTGTTGATTTTCTGTGGATAGGTGGTGCCGATGTCGACGCGCTGGATTAACCCTGCGCTACCCAGCAGGTAATCTTCATTCAGCCAGGACGGCAGTGCCTTGCCGCTTTTGGATGAGAGTGCCAGTGTGCCCTTGGGCTTGCCGGCAAGGTTCTTCAGGGCCAGTTCCGTCAGCGACATCCGCACATGCTCGATAATGCCCGCGCCACCGGGATAGCCAGCCGCCACGGCAAAGTCCAACACCACGTCGTCAGGATCGTGACCGGCATGATCGATCTGCATCTGCTTGCGCAAGGCAACACGGCTGAAATCGTGGATGTTTTCTATGCCCTCGTTGAATGAGCGCCCCTGGTTCTGCTTCAACACCAGCGCCATGTCCTGCAGATGACGGTGGTAGGCGAAACGGTCACGGGCGTCGGCTTGCTTGAGCCATTCGGGCAGATGATTGTTCACCTTCTGGAGGAGGGCGGTGCTGGCCGCAGGGACACTGGAAAAAAGCACCGACGGGTCCGTGAGTTGTTCCAGGCGCCGCTCAAGCGCTCTTTCGCTGTGCCCCTGATACGACAACGTCTCCAGGTCTTCGAGTTGCTGATTGAGGATCAGCCCAGCCTGTTGCTCGAATACATTGCCGTCGGGCTCGTTGCGTTTGAAGCGGATGCTGTCGAACTGGAATCGACTCTGCATCCTGGTCCCCCAGGCTTCGTCGAAGGCATCGATAGAGTCAAAGGCTTCGATGGCGCCGGCTACGCCGCACAACAGCACCTGTTTGTCGCGCACCAGCAGCAGATCGGGGGTCAGCAGTCGCGCTGGTTCACCGTCCCTGGTGAGCGTGGTTTCGATGAAATAGGCATACGTGGCCGGCGTGGAACGGGACACCCGCTGGAGCCGTTCCGGACAGGCGGCGACGAGTGACAGCATGTCCCGTTGTGTCTGAGTCAAGTCCGCGCGCGCCGCCGCGGCGGCCGTTATCTGGCCGTTGAGAAAATCGCCCAGCCACTGCCAGCGACTGTCGCCCTGGGCGTCGATTTCGCTCCAATAGTCGGCGAGCGCCTGCTGGAAATAGATGTGGATCGTCGATGGCAGCGCATCGATGATTTGGGCGATGACCTGCATGTCGATGACGTAGGGAGGCACCTTGGTCTTGAGCCGGCTTGGTATTTTTTGTGTCAGGTAGAACGGCAGATCATGTTGTGGGCGCCAATCCAACAGCTGCGGGTTCAGGACATGATTGACGGCAACATTGCTCAACAGCTGGAATGTCCAGCCACCAGACGGGTCGGGACTGGCCAGTTTGACTGCGCGCAGATCCATTTCCAGGGTTGGGTAGCGTTCCAGAATGCGCTCGCGCAGGGCATTGAAAACCACTGAGAACAGCGCCGGCCGATGGGCGAAACGTTCATGGATAGCCTGGGCGGGCAATTGGCTCAAGGTCGTGGATAATGCGGGGGTGTTCGGGTCGGGCATGACTAAATCCTTTTTCCTGTTCAAATCCGGTGCCTTCGTGGCGGCCGGGATTGCGGACCGATAATCGGTCTGGCACAGCAAATCGCATTTAGTCGTCGCGAGTGCAGTATTGGGATACCACAAACATGATTAGCGCAACCTGAACTGCTGTATACGGAATCGTACGTACGGCGGCGGGAGAAGAAAGAAGGATGACACACAGTAAAAGGGGAAAATCCTCAAGATGCGGTAACTGGATACCGCACATTGGAGAACAACAGGGATGCCCTGGAATTGATCCACGCTGTCGGCAAAAAACGCACCCCGGGTTTAGCGGGCTGCGTTTTTTGGGTCGGGTTATGGCAGTCGTTCCAGTTTCAGGAACAGTTTCTCTGCCAAGGCCGGAGCGATTTCCGCTTTTTCCAGATAGACCACGACGCGGTTGTCCGCTCGGGCTTTTTCCATCAGTTCTTTACGGGTAAATCTGCGCTCTTCTATGGTTTTCAGATGGCCGTACTCAGGTTGTAGTGCTGGCGTATCGACCGCCGGGTAATGGAAATGCGCATACCACAAGACGTTTTCCTCGCCTTTTTTCCCTTCTCTTACTTTGTTTTTGTCGCGCACCGCGTACTCGGTGAGGTAGTCGCCCGCCTTCAACGGGATGCGACTGCGAACCAGGTTGATATCGACAAATCCGTTGACCCACAGGTATTCGACCTTGGAGGCCTTGGGACGCTGTAGCTTGTAACCCTCGGCGCACACTTCGCGAGCCCTTTGTTTTACGCCCTTCGCCTGGTCAAGGTACGTGCTCTGCAGTTCGCCGGCGTTTGCATCGGTGGCGTGGTCGCGGTTGATTTCGTTGGCCAGGGCTTCGAGTTTTTCCGCATGCTGGGTCAGCATGACCTCCCAATCCTGCGGTTCGAGACCTTCGCGTCGGCTCGGATCCAGAAGTTTTTTCTGTTGAAAGAGAATGTTGCTTTCAATAGCTGCTCGCTCGCCCATGATCGTGTCCCCTGCGGCCTTGATTCTTCTCAAGGGGCGGACCGCCGGCGCGGGAGCCGGCTCCTGCGGCGGGGGCGCGGTTACCAGCTCTTTCCAGACCCCTTCGCTGGCATGTTCGAGGTAAGTGGCGACAGTTTGCCCGGTGATCGGGTTCTTGATGTCGACTATATCGCCTGGGTCTTGCGACTGATGCGGTCGCAGGTCGCCCACCAGGTTGCCCTGTCTTTCGGTCTTGATGACTTTTTTGGTGGGGGCCTTCATCTTGGCAGGCGTGGCTGGCACAGCGGGAGGGGCGAACCCTTCGTCAACGAGGATCAAGTCGGCCAGTTGTGCTTCGAGGCTGGTACGGGCTTCACCGAGGTGCTCCAGAAAAGCGCTGCGAAATTCGTCACGCACGAAACCGGAACCCATGTCAGTCAATGAGTTGACGGCATTCTCCATGCGCTCGTAATGCTCGAGAATATCCTTGAGTACGGCAGTCATCTCCTGCGCCAGATAACCTGTGCTGGAGCGCATCTCAGCATGGGTCAATATGGTTTGGCTCAATTGAGGGTCGGCGAGTTGTTGGGCGAAGCGCAGCTCTGCCGGCTCTTGGGAGGGGCAGCCACGGTCAACCAACAGTTCGCGAAGCGTCAGCAATCGGGACATCTTCAGGGTGGTGGTGGAAATATGTTGATCTTGGGGCGATATCATCAACAGGAGTTGACGCTGGGCAGGGTC